>JALZJL010000062.1 GCA_030859785.1 Acidobacteriota bacterium | reverse complement strand
ATCCAACACACAGATCAGTCTACTCTTGTGGTCTTACGCCTGCCGCTGGTAAAGGCGGGTCTTGATGTGGTGGACGAGGACGGCGCGTGACCACCCGTATTGAATTGTTTGTTGCGCATACCATTCGCGCTCAGTTCGGTCTTTGAGCTTTTCCAGCAGAACCTGGTTATGCCCCCACGGAATTTGTCCCACAACTTGTGGGACAAATTCCGGCTGCTCTGGGTAGGCCAAATAGAACGCGCGCATTCGGTAAAGATTAGTTCGCGAAAAACCCTGCATGTCTGGGAATTCGTGCCGTAAGTCATGGCTCAGGCGTTCGAGAATTTCGTCGCCCCATCCGGCTTTTTCCTGCCGCGCGACGATGTCTCTGCCGATTTCCCAGTAGAGCGCGATCATCTCGCGGTTGACGGACAGCGCCGCCCTGATCTGCGCCGTGCGGATGCGGCTCTTCAGTTCGGCGAGCAGGTCTTCGTACCCGGCGAGTAGACCGGTTGAAGGTTTAGCCGGCGCGGGCTGTGATTCGGTGCGTATCTTCTTTCGGGGCATGTTTGTTTTCCGTCGGTCTGTGGGTGAAGAAGCCGGCAGAAATTATCACAACACCGCGAGAGAAAGTAGGGCGTAAATGACGGGCGCGGAAAGATGAATCAGGAGTTAAGCCCGATTCACCTTTCCGCGCCCGTCATTCACCAATCGTCTAAGCCTTCTGGTAAATCTCCGCTCCGGTCGCGGCGAACTCCGCCGCCTTCTCCTTCATTCCGGCTTCGAGCGCCGCCCGCTCGTCCAAGTCTTTCTGCGCCGCATACTCACGCACCTCTTGGGTAATCTTCATCGAGCAGAAGTGCGGGCCGCACATCGAGCAGAAGTGTGCGAGCTTCGCGCCTTCCTGCGGCAGAGTCTCGTCGTGATACTCGCGCGCCACTTCGGGGTCGAGCGCAAGGTTGAATTGATCCTCCCAGCGAAACTCGAAGCGTGCCTTTGACAGCGCGTTGTCCCTGAGTTGCGCGCCCGGATGACCCTTCGCCAGGTCCGCCGCGTGCGCGGCCAGCTTGTAGGTAATCACGCCGTCCTTGACGTCCTTTTTGTTTGGCAGCCCCAAGTGCTCTTTCGGCGTCACGTAGCAGAGCATCGCGGTGCCGAACCAGCCGATCATGGCCGCGCCGATGGCTGAGGTGATGTGGTCGTAGCCGGGCGCGATGTCGGTCGTCAAGGGGCCGAGCGTGTAGAACGGCGCGTCGTGGCAAATCGCCAGTTGCTTGTCCATATTCTCTTTGATGAGATGCATCGGGACATGGCCGGGGCCTTCGATCATCACCTGACAGTCCTGCTCCCAAGCGATTTTGGTCAACTCGCCGAGCGTGTCGAGTTCCGCAAACTGCGCTTCGTCGTTCGCGTCGGCAATGGAGCCGGGGCGCAGTCCGTCGCCGAGAGAGAACGACACGTCGTAGGCCGCCATGATCTCGCAGATGTCGCGGAACCGCGTGTAGAGAAAGCTCTCCGCGTGGTGCGCCAGACACCACTTCGCCATGATCGAGCCGCCACGCGAAACAATGCCGGTCGTCCGCCGCGCCGTCATCGGGATGTACGGCAGACGCACGCCGGCGTGAATCGTAAAGTAGTCGACGCCCTGCTCGGCCTGCTCGATCAGCGTGTCGCGGTAAATCTCCCACGTCAAATCTTCTGCCTTGCCGCCAACTTTTTCGAGCGCCTGATAGATCGGCACCGTGCCGATGGGCACCGGCGAATTCCTGAGAATCCACTCGCGCGTGGCGTGAATGTTCTTGCCCGTCGATAAATCCATCACCGTGTCCGCGCCCCACTTCGTTGACCAGCGCATCTTTTCAACTTCTTCTTCAATCGACGAAGCGACCGCGGAATTTCCGATGTTAGCGTTGATCTTGACGAGGAAATTTCTGCCGATAATCATCGGCTCCGCTTCCGGGTGATTGATGTTCGCCGGGATGATCGCGCGCCCACGCGCCACTTCATCGCGCACGAATTCAGGCGTCACGAAAGAGGGAATCTGCGCGCCGAAACTTTCGCCCGCGTGCTGATGAAAGAGCGAACTGCGGTCAGCTTGGCTGTGCTCGTTGATCGCGTGCAGGGCCATCTCGCGTCCCATGTTTTCGCGCAGTGCGACAAACTCCATCTCCGGCGTGATGATTCCGCGCCGCGCATAATGCATCTGTGTCACACAACGTCCAGCGCTCGCACGCAACGGGGCGCGACGCAAACCGGGAAATGTTTCAAGCCGCCCTTTGTTTCGGTTCTTCGCGTACTCCGCCGCGCCCGCTGTCAAATAACCATCGTCCTCCGGCTTCACCTCGCGGCCTTGATACTCTTCAACGTCGCCGCGCGCCGTGATCCACTCGCGGCGCAACGCCGGCAATCCATCGCGCACGTCCGGCGTCGCCGACGGGTCGCCCCACGGGCCGCTCGTGTCGTAGACGCGCACCGGCGGGTTCTCTTCAAGCGTCTGGTCGTTGCGGCGCGTGGCTGCGAGCGTGATCTCGCGGAAGGGGACACGCACGTCCGGCGCGCCCTCCTTCTCGACATAAATCTTGCGCGAGTTCGGAAGCTGTACTTCATCACTCTGGCGCTCGTTATTCTCTTTCGTCGTGCTCATCTGTAACCTTTGCCTTCCAGCCGTTCACTCCGGCTTCAAATGGAAAGACCGCTCCACATCAATCAAGGGATGGAACGGTCTCTCGATGTTTCTCCCTTCGACGGTACTAACCGCATCAGGTTCAAGGGGTCTCACCGCCTCGGTGACTCTCAGCCGCGGTGGTCTCTGTCAACCGTTGCGGCTCCCCCGAAAACTTTCATCACTAATGAACAGTTTACTGTGCTGACTCGATTCTGGCTTTAGGTGTATGTACTCATCAACCCATCCTCGCACGCCGCCATTATGAGTTTGCTTCCGGTGGCAGCAATTCATCCACATTAATCATCAACTCAGGGAACGCCACCAGATTGAAACTCTGCCCCGTCGTGTGGGTCTGCTTGCGGCGATAACCGTCTTTGCCGGGGTCGCGGTAGTCTTCCAACTCTCTCGCCTTCAAGTTCAGAATGCAGTAGTGAACGATTCCTGCACTCGCATATAGCCGTGTCTTATCTTTTCGGTCAAAGCTCAAACTGCTGTCCGCGATTTCGAGAATCAAAAAAATATCCGACGGCATAGGGTGCCGGGTGTCGTACTTTGCTAATGGCGGGGCGAGCAGCGCCAGGTCAGGTTCCGGTTCGGAGTTGTCACTGAGACGAATGGCATCTTGAGTAAGAATGACGGTTCGGTCGCCAACGTGCTTCGAGAAGATCGCGTTGGCCCGGCGCACCCCGTTCAAGTGCTTGACGCCTTTCGGACTCATCTTAACTATGACTCCTTCGATTAACTCCAAGCGTTCGTCGACGCCAAAGATGCGCGTCTTAACCATCTTCTCGTATTCGTCCGTCGTGAACAGGCGGAGAGGCAGCAGTAATCCCTGAATTACATTCGCGTGTCCGTCTTCAGGCCGGAGATTCACGGGGTTCGGAGTTTCAGGAAGTGTGGCTTTGATTTCTTCGGTCAGTGTCGCCATAAATCACTTGTTCCTGTTGATGACTGAACTTGTCCCTGGCTAACCGCCGATCAGACTCATCGTGCGCGCCGGCTGTTCGAAGACGGCATCGTTGATGTAGTGGCGCGGCTCCTTTTTCATCACGACACTTTCGATGTACTCGATGATCTCCGCGCGCGAAGCATTGCTTCTGATGCGGTCGCGCAGAGAATGTTCGGTCTTCGAGAAAAGGCAAGTTCTGATCTGCCCGTCAGCAGTCAGGCGGATGCGCGAGCACGCGCCGCAGAATGGTTCGGTGACCGGCGCGATGATGCCGATCTCGCCGGGCGCACCGTCGGCAAAGCGGTAGCGCGACGCGGTTTCGGCACCCCGCTCCGTGCGCACAGAGACGAGCGGAAAGCGTTCGTTGATTGCGGCGCGGATTTCCCGCCCCGACACCACGTCAGCGCGCGACCATTCGTGGCCTGAGTCGAGCGGCATGAATTCAATGAAGCGCATCAGCACATCGTGCTCGCGTGCGAACGCGGCCATGTCCGCGACCTCGTCTTCGTTGTGCCCGCGCACCACGACGGCGTTGACCTTAACCGGCGTCAGTCCGACGCGCTGCGCCGCGCGGACGCCTTCGAGCACGCGGTCGAGCACATCGACGCCCGTCATCTTTTTGAACACTTCCGGCTTGAGGCTGTCGATGCTGATCGTGACGCGATTAAGTCCTGCGTCCTTCAACCCTTGCGCACGCTCTGCGAGCGTGAAGCCGTTCGTCGTCAACGCGAGGTCGTGCAGGCCGGGGAGCGCGGCGACTTTGCGCACCAGCGTTTCAATGTCGCGCCGGAGCAGAGGCTCGCCGCCAGTCAGCCGAATCTTCTCTATGCCGAGCGCGACGAAGATTTCTGAGGCGTACTCGATCTCTTCGTACGACAGCATCATCTCCTTCGGCGCGGCGGGTGGCTCGCCGTGAGGCAGGCAATAAAAGCAGCGGAAGTTACAACGGTCGGTCACCGACACGCGCAAATCGCGTATCGCGCGCCCGTATGAATCTCTGAGAATAGTCATCACATCTACTCTTAAATTCCGAAAAACTGATTTGGCCGCATTAACTTCAATGTCCTGATGAGTGCCATGATACGCCGCCCACACACCGCCACCAAGTCAATGCGTGGACGTTGATTGTCACACACACGCGGCCCAATCCTATATGGCAGGGCGCAACCGTTGAGCCTTTAACTTTCCGGTGAACCTTTAAGTAGCGTGCGGGCGTTGCGTTGGAGGCCGGCGAGCTTGGCGCGCTTGATGGGACTGTGGCGGAAGCGCGCGGCGTAGGCGTCGGGCGTGAGCGCGAGAATCTCGGCGAGGTCGGCTGAAACACTGTTGGGGCGCGGCTCGAAGCGCGCTTCATGCGTCGGTTGCTCGAAGCGGTTCCACGGACACACGTCCTGGCAGATGTCGCAGCCGTAAAGCCAGCCGTCGAGGTTGGCCGCGACCCCGGCAGGAATCTCTTCGGGCGCGCGCAACTCGATGGTCGCATGCGAAATACATTTGGTGGAATCGACGACGTAAGGCTCGGTGATCGCGCCCGTCGGGCAGGCGTCAAGGCAGAGCGTGCATGTCCCGCAGTGTTCGGCGACGCGGCGCGTATCATAGTCGAGTTCAAGATCGAGCAGCAGTTCGCCTAAGAAAACCCACGAGCCGCGCTCCGTTGTAATCAGATTCGTGTGCTTACCGATCCAGCCGAGTCCGGCGCGCACCGCCCACGCCTTGTCCATGATGGCCTGCGCGTCGACGCAAATCTTACCTTCCGCACCCGGCGACTCCTCTCTGATCCAATGGAGCAACGCGCCGAGTTTTTCGCCGAGCACGTCGTGATAGTCGTCGCCCCAGGCGTAGCGCGAGATTTTGCCAATCGCGGAATCCTTGGGCGCGTGCCGGTGTGGTGTGTAGTAATTGAGCGCGACGGCGACAATCGAGCGAGCGCCTGGCAGAAGTTGTCGCGGGTCGGTGCGCCGCGCCGTATCTCGCGCCATCCACGCCATCGCGCCGTGATGCCCGCGCTGCAGCCAGTCTTCGAGTCGCGCACGCTCGTCGTCGAGCGGCTCCGCCGGGACGACGCCGACTTTGTCGAAGCCCAATTGCAGCGCCCGGTCCTTGATCCGCGCCGAAGTCAGTGGCGCGCGCGGAGTGTGCTGTGACCCTTGATTCATACCGACGTTGAATCTTTGATTTGCAGTGCGCGTTTTTTATTTGAGCAGACTGGCGAGCAGGCCATTCAGCCAATCGAAATCAATCGGCTTGGTGACGTATGCGTTGTAGCCGGCGGCGAGGGCAGCGGTGCGGTATTGCGCTTCGTTGTGCGCCGTGATCGCGACGATGATTGTGTCGCGCGTGCCTTCGTCTTCGCGGATCAGCTTGGCCGCCGCGGGGCCGTCGAGCACCGGCAGTGTAATGTCCATCAGAATCACGGCGGGCCGTTCGCGCGCCGCGACCTCGACGGCGGCTTGTCCATCGCCGGCTTCAATTACACGATACCCATAATGCTCCAGCCCCAGCCTCATCGCCAGGCGCGGGTCTTCGTACTCCTCGACAATCAGAACGGTCGCGCTGGCCGATTTATTCTCACCCATTGTTTATTAATCCCACCTCCGCGATAATACCCGCGCACGTCGAACCCAGGGCGACGCCTCCGCGAAAGAGTGCCGCCCGCGAAAAACTCCAACTTTAAAATTTAGTGTTGATGAAAACTAAAACGACCTGCGGACACTTAACGGCGCATCATAACGCATCCGCCCGCCGAACGGTCGGAGAAGTTTTCGCGCGTCATCCATACACGGCGTCGTGTCACACCAACATAACGGCAATGCAACATCAATGCAATGACCACGGACGTGCGGTTGTGTTTATTATTGCCGAAGTTCGGTTCAGCGAGCGTCTGCCCCAGTATAACCATCTTCAAATTAAACTGATCAATCGCCACCGGTTTTCTTCAAGCGCGACGCCACCAGTCGCCGCTTCCCCGACCAGAGCGCGACCGTTTCCCGCCGGTTGTCGCCGACAGTCGCAAGTCTCGTAGCCAGCAGGAGGTTCTAAAATGTTTCGAATAGGCAAAGGTGCGAGGGTCGGACAGCCCAGTCAGAACCCCGGACAAAAGGTTGGTCAAAACTCTGAGCAGAATCAAGCTGCCGAGCCGCCGCCCGCGCCGACGGGTTCGACTCCCCCCTCCACGTCACCTGTACATCACCATCCGTCGATTAGCGAGCAGCATGCTGGCTCTGCGCCGATCATCACTAAGAGCGAGCGACCGGCGTCTACATCGCGGGCTGTCACTGAGTCTGAGTTATTGGCACGTGACATTAAAGATGGTGTCGTCAGCGGCTTCGTCGGCAGCGGGACGGTGTTGACCGGCGAGGCGAACTTCAAAGGGATGCTGCGCGTCGACGGCCACCTCTCGGGCCGCATCTATTCGGATAAGGGAACGCTGATTATCAGTTCCGGCGGGCACGTCGAGGCGAACGTCGAAGTCGCCGCCGCGAAAATCAACGGCACGATCAACGGCGACATCATCGCCACCGAGCGCATCGAGATGGGCCGCTCCGCACACGTCACCGGCAATATAGAAACACCGGTGCTGATGGTTGAACCGGGCGCAGTCTTTGAAGGCAATTGTCGTATGACGCAGGCCAAAACCGCGTCGTCGAGCGGCACGAAGGGCAGTCGCCGCGACGAGCTTATCGATGAGGGGATCAAGCGGGATGAGCGCATTCACATGTCGGAGGATACGGGAGCACCGGCGGATGCGGTGGGTCTCGTCAACGTTGTGAACTAACGGTCGCCTGCCGGCGGGGCGAGAAATTTCAACGCTACTAGCGAAGAACGGACGCCATCTTTAAATCTAATGTGATAAGGGTTTGCCGGACGTCTCTTCCGAACTAGTTTATCCCCTGTATTGGCACGAAGGAAAGGCCGATGAACAAACACAAGACGGCGGAGCAACATTACCGCGAGCGCGAATGCATTCACCGCCAAGAGGATGCGGAAGGTGACTTCTATAGGGGCGCGGCCTACGTCCAAATGATTCAGCGACTGGGCAGCACCGCCGCGATGAAGGTCGCCAACAACGTCACCGCTTTCTTCTGGGCCGACGCGCCGCATGTGATCGTTTGGCTGTGCCACAACTGCGCCGCCGAATTAAGCTTGCGCCAAGTGGCGGGCGGCGCAAGCGTCGCGAGTGGGGCGGAGAGCAGTAGCGCCACCGCCCACGGCTGAAAGTCGGCACGCGTTTCTTCGTCACACGCTACTCCAATCAGAAATCTTAAACGCGGCTGCCCACTCAAACGGCAGCGCGACGGCCCCGCGCGTCTCATTGTCGATACATCTCTGTCCGGAAATTCCCAAATAACATCAATCCCCAAATCTAATCATCAAGGCTGCCCTCTTTGATTATGTTTTGGTGATGAGTCGTCTTTGTTTTACTGCCATATGCCCTGATTCAGTTGCGCCGCGACGAAGCCCTGGCCTCGCCTGACATTGCCTCGCCCGACACACGCGCCATCCTCGGTGTCATTAGATTCTCGTCTTTAAGCTGAACAAGCGCCGCCGTCCTTTTTGGAACTTTCCGAGCGTCATCCGCGAATTACGTATGACGACCGGCGGCGAGAGGACGACGGATTAAAGGATGACGGTCTTAGCCACTACTCCCAGTGACGACGAACTGCTGCGGCGCATCATCGCCGGGGAAGAGGATGCGTTTGTGGCGCTCTACCGGCGGCGCAGCGGCGGCATCTACCGCTTCGCGCTCCACATGTGCGGCTCCGAAGCAGTCGCCGAGGACGTGACGCAGGAGGTTTTCATGGCGCTGATGCGCGACATTAAAAAGTTCGATGCGTCGCGCGGCTCGCTCGCGGCATATCTGTATGGCATAGCGCGCCATCACGTGCTGCGTCAGTTGGCTCGTGACCGCGCCTTTGTCCCGATGATGAACGAGGACGAGACCGAGACTTCAGCGTGTGAACTGTTGGCCGCGCCCGATGACCCGCTCGGTGACCTGACGCGGCGCGAGACGGTCGGGCGGGTGCGCGAAGCGGTGCTGGCGCTGCCGGCTCACTACCGCGAGGTCGTGGTGCTCTGCGAACTGCATGAGATGAGTTACGTCGAGGCCGCCACTGCTCTCGGCTGCGCGGTGGGGACAGTCCGCTCGCGTCTGCATCGCGGGCGGGCGATGTTGATTGAACGATTGCACGCCGCCGAGCAGCCGAGGACGGACACTCACACGATCAAGACGGCGAGGTGCTTCGCATGAACTGTCAAGAATTTGAAAACATTGTGACCGACCTGGCGCGCGCGTCAATGATGGACGCCGCCGCACGCAAAGACGGACTCGGCCACGCCGCGGGTTGCGCGCGGTGCACCGCACGTCTCGCCGACGAACAGACCTTGACCGACGGATTGTGCGCGGCAGCGGCGTCGAGCGCCGCCACCGACCACGCGCCCGCTCATCTCGAAGCGACTCTGCGGGCGGCGTTCAGTGCGCGCAGTGAAGTGCGATCACCCGCCGCTCGTGCCTTCGGGCCGCGCCGGTCGCGCTTGATGATTGTCGGCGCTGTCGCGGCGGTGTTTGCCGCGCTGGTGACGCTCGTCGGGTGGAACGTGCTGCGCTCGTCAGAGGCCCCTCCGTTAAAGTCGGTCACTCAAACTCCAATTGCCGGCGGGAGCGCGCCGTCGAAGGACGCTATCGAAAACAAAGAAGCAGTTGCTTTGAAAGAGGTGGCCGGCGAGAACGGCGTCGGACACGGAGATGGAGTCGACAAGAACGACACCAGTGCGGCGCGGGCGTTGAGCAGTGCGCGGAGCAATCTTAAAACAATCGCCGCCGGTCGCTATCAGAGGTTGGCGCGCGGGGGCATAGCGTCGGGTTCGCCGCGCGGTGAAGCAGTCGAAGATACGAGTGCGTCACCGCGTTTCGTTTCGACCGGCGCGGACGAAGACAGCATCGCCACCGAGTTTATGCCGCTGACACAGGGCGGAGAATTGAGCAACGCGGACGGCGGCCAGATCGTGCGTGTCGAGATGCCGCGCTCGGCGCTCGTCTCGTTCGGCTTGCCGATGAACATGGAACGCGCACGCGAGCGCGTCAAAGCCGACGTGGTGCTCGGACACGACGGGGTCGCACGCGCGATTCGTTTTGTTCATTGATGCGGTTGAGTGGTTTTTCAAAATTGGCGAGCGCTCGGCACCGCCATCAATTTTGATTCGAAACTGAAGCCTTCAAAACTTAAGGAGATAACCGTTATGAAAATACGCAAACTTTCGATGCTGGCGGCCACGCTTTCTGTCGCAGTAGCGGCGAGCGGCGTCAGCGCGCAAGGGACGGGGCAGCAGCAGGGTAAAGAGCAACCGAAACCGGAGCGCGATGTCTTGATTGAGCGCAACGTCATTATCACCGCGCCGGGTCACGGCGAAGGCCATCCGCCGCCGTCGTCTGCCGAAGTGATGCAGATCCGTGACCGACAAGACACAGTGATGTTCGTCTCATCTGAAATGAGTTTCGACGGCAAGGTCGTGAAGGGCACGCCGTACTCGGCGGAGTCGGTCACGGAGACCGTTCAGGCGCTGGCCGACGGTAACCGCATCGTGCGCAGAAACACCGCTGCGGTCTACCGCGACAGCGAAGGGCGCACGCGCCGCGACCAGACACTCGGTGCCGTCGGGCCGTTCGCGGCAGCCGGCGATCCGCCGCAGACATTCTTCATCAACGACCCGGTCGCGGGCGTCAACTATATCCTCGACCCGCGCTCGCGCACCGCCCGCAAGATCATGCTTCCGAAGTGGCACTTAGAGGAGCGCAAGGACGGCACCATCCGCGCCACGGTCACAACTGACCCGTCGAAAAAGACTGACCCGAAGATTCGGGTGGAAGAGTACGTCGTCAACCCTGACAATCCGGGCACAGTCGGCGCCGTCAGAGTGCCGCGCCGTCATCCCGGGGCGGGTGAGTTCGAAATGGCGCCGCTGCCCGCGCCCCCGCACGGGGAAGGCTTTGGCGTGACCGAGTTCTACCGTAATCCTTCGTCATCCGATTTAAAGAAAGAGTCACTCGGCAAACAAACAATCGAGGGTGTCGAGGCCGAAGGCACACGCAGCACGACGACGATTCCGGCGGGCGCCATAGGCAATCAGCAACCGATTCAGATCATCTCCGAGCGCTGGTACTCGCCGGAATTGCAGACCGTCGTGATGACCCGCCACAGCGACCCGCGCTCCGGCGAAACGACCTTCAAGCTGACCAACATCAACCGCAGCGAACCGGCACGCTCACTCTTTGAAGTGCCCGCCGATTACACCGTCAAAGAAGCGGGGCCAATGATCCGCAACTTCAAGATGGCGAAACCGAATAAAGAGAAGTAACCGGCTTCATGCCAAGCCGCGCATCAGTCTTTTGAGTTCAAGAGGGATTGTTCGACCGGTTCACACAGAGAGGACACAGAGGAAACATTCAACCCTCTGTGCCCTCTCTGTCCCTTCCATATCACTCTATTAAGCACCTAACAGTCTCGCCGCAAGACACCGCCGCAAACCCTCAGCGCGGGAAGTTTCCGCCGGCATAAATCAATTCTTCGACGCGCGCCACTTCGCGCCCGACAGCGCCGCCGACCATCGGCTCGCGCCTGCCCCACACTGCGCGCACGAAATCATCAATCAACGGTGAATGAAAATTAGGATCGGGCGGGTGCTCTTCGGTACGCTCTCCCGCCGCAGATGTCTTAATGTGAAGCGTTCCCGCATTCAACACCGGCACGTGCAGCGAGCCG
Organism: Acidobacteriota bacterium; assembly: GCA_030859785.1. Lineage (GTDB taxonomy): Bacteria > Acidobacteriota > Blastocatellia > Pyrinomonadales > Pyrinomonadaceae > JACDEG01. The sequence goes on along the minus strand of JALZJL010000062.1, from coordinate 15,643 downwards.
CGGCTGCCGTAGATGTCGAGTGTGTCCTGCGGCTCCCACGCCGCGTGCGTCACCGACAGCACGCCCGACGCCCGATTGTCGAAGCGGAAGACGGCCATGCTGGTGTCTTCGACGCCGCGCGTGAAGACCGCGTTACCGTTCATGCCTATGGTCTGATTGATAGGACCAAACAGATTGACGAGCACCTCGATGCGGTGACAGCCGAAGTCGAACATCGGCCCGCCGCCTGACTGCTCACGCTCAATTAACCAGCCTCGCGGGTGGTTCGGGTCGGGGTCGAAATACTCGAACGCATTGATCTGTGCCAACACCGGTTCCCCGATCTCGCCGGCGTTGACGATCTCCTTGATGCGGGCGATGACCGGATAGAAGTGGCGGTAGTATGCGACGCCAAACGTAACGCCATGCGCGCGGCACGCTTCGATCATGCGGTCGCACTCCGCAACGTTCATTGCCAGCGGCTTTTCGCACAGCACATGCTTGCCTGACTCAGCGGCGGCGATGGTCTGTGCGGCATGCAGATGCACCGGCGTGGCGATGTAAACCGCGTCGATCTCTTCGTCAACGATTAACTCGCGCCAGTCCGCGGGCCACCTGCGCGCACCGAACTCCGCGGCGAAACCTTGCGCTAAGTCAGCGCGCGCGCGGCTGACCGCAATTAATTCACAGTTCGGCAGATCACGCAGTGCCGGCGCGACTCGCTTGCGCGCGATGTCGCCGCACCCGATCAACCCCCAACGTATGTTCTTCACAGAGATTATTCCCTCTTCACTGAACTCTTAGACAAATGTTCAGATTGGGCAGGCGTTGAAAGATTCTCTCAACCTCTTTGCACCGATATGGAAAGCGTGTTGCAAGATGGTGAAATAGGAATGCCGCTGGTAAGGATCGGCTTCAAGCGCCGTGTTCGGCTACCCATCATAGACATTTTTCAATGACCGATGACAACTGCAAGTGACTTTACGTTTTCGCATCTATGTTCAAATAGACGCACGCTACCGCCGCGACATCCAACGCCCGGCATAACCGGCGCGCACGGATGTCGACAGGCAAGAAAGGCGCTGTGGGCGCGTCCGGTTGATGCCGTTGATAGATGCGGCGGCGAGGTAAGCAGCACCATCACTTCACCACCGCGTAACAATAACAATCCCTCGGCTCAGCATCAATGTTCGGATGCAAACTGTATCGCCGTAACAACCCCTCTCTCTGCATCCCTACTTTTTCTAAGACCCGCGCTGATCCAACATTCTCTACATCACACAATGCCCACACCCGATAAATACTCTCCTGTCCGAGTGCCCATTCGACGACCGGACGTAGTGCTTCAGTGACGACTCCCCTGCCCCAGAACGGACGGGCTACAACATACCCGACATCTGCCTTGAACCCGTTGATGCGCATCTCGACCATGCCGACCGGCTCATCCGCCTCTCTCCAGGTAATCACCCAAGAGAATTTCACATCGCCCTCCCAAGCTCTTACACAATCAACGACAAACCGCTCCGTCTCCTGAACATTTCTGTGTGGTTCCCAGATGACATAGCGAGTGACTTCCGTGTCTTGAGCATAAGCATGAAAAATTGGTGCGGCGTCAGAGATGCGCGGAGGCCGCAGTATCAATCGCTCTGTGTATAGAACTTCAGGAGGTTTCATCTTCTTCAATAACTCGGAAGCATCTAACTATTGTACGTGCGGAATAGTTCCGCATAATACCCTTATCTGCGCATGGCGGGAATCATCTTTTCGGGGGCGGCCTTGACAGCCTTTCTCGATCAGCCTTGGCATCCGGCGCGGCTGCAGATTGCGGTGACTTCAGTTTATAATTGGTGGTTCAAATCCATAGTGAAATTTTGTCGTGAAGGAATCATCAGATGAAGAAAATCAGCCAGCGTCCGGCACGGATTAAGTTTGACGGTCGCATTCTGTTTCTGACCGAGGATACATCGCTAATCCGTCGGCAACTCGAAGGCGGCGCAGACTTACCGTTTGATGCCGAGTGTCCGTTGATGAATAACATCTCGACCGACGAGATCACGCCGGGCTGGGTCTGTTTCTACTACGACGAGACGCTCGGCGAGTACGTCTATGTCGGAATGCGCGAGCAGGCGGTGCGGAAGGACGAAGTTAAAAACGGCGGCTTCCGCGTCGTCGTCTCAGGGCTGTCAAAGGGCTGCGGCTCATCGCGCGAGACCGCGCCGTATGCAGAGAAAGCCTCCGGTATCGAACTCGTCATCGCCCACACTATCGAGAAGATTTACGGACAGAACGCGCAGAACATCGGTCTGCTCACGTCGACCGACTTTGGCCTTGTCGAACGCATCCGGCTCGGCGAAGAGATTCATTTGGAAGAGTTCACACGCGGCCTCGACCAGGTGTCGCAGGCTATCGTCGAGTACGGCGGGCTGTTCAACTACAACCAGGCACGGCTCGCGGGCGAAGTGACGCCGCCGGCGATTAAGACTCGCCAGCGCCCGATGAATATCGTCGAGAAGATCATCGCGCGCCATGCGTTCGTCAGCGCCGGGCACGTTGGCGTCGAGTCTGTCAAACCCGGGGACGCTCTGTTCGCCGTCGCGGACGTGCGGTTCTCGCACGAGTATGTGACGCCGATGGCCGAGAGTCTGTTCAAGCAGTCGCTCGGTCGTGATGCGCGCGTGACCGAACCTGAATCAGTCTATGCCTTCCGCGACCACCTCACATTCTTAAGCAAGGTGATGTCGCCGAAGCATCGTGAGATGGGACTGCTTGAACGCGCCGACGGACTCGCCGTGACGCAGAGACATTTCACCACCGAACAGGACATACGGCTCTACGGCGAGAGTCCGGATGGCGGCTCCGAAGCGATTTGTCATAACGCCGTCGTCGAAGATATCGCGCTCCCCGGTCAGATCGTGATCGGCACAGACTCGCACACATGCATGGCGGGCGTGCTCGGGTGCTTCGCGTTCGGTGTCGGCTCGACCGATATGGCGAACGCCTGGTATACAAAAGACATCCGCATCAAAGTCCCCGAAACCGTCCGCTTCGTCCTCAACGGTAGAAAGCGCGACGACGTGTCGGCCAAAGATGTGATGCTCAAAATCCTCGCGACCGATTACATGAAGGAAGGACGAGGCATCGGACAAGTGCTGGAGTTCGCGGGCGATGGCTTGCGCGATTGGTCGATTGACGAGCGCGCGACATTGACTAACATGGCGGTCGAAGCTGGCGGCACGACCGGCATCATCGAGCCGGATGACGTGACGCTCGAGTACCTCGTGCGGACGCGCGGGATGAGCGAAGCGGAGGTTCGCGCGGGCTTCCTGCAAAGTGACCCCGATGCAGAGTATGCGGCGGTCTTCGAGATTGATCTCGAAGAGATTCGCCCGATGGTCGCGACGCCGGGCGACCCGCGCAACGGCGTCAATATCAGTGACCTCCCCGCGGAGGTGCGCATTGACACCGCGTATGGCGGCTCATGCACCGGCGGCAAGATGGCCGACATGGATATGTACGCGGCGGTCTTGAAGCGCGCCGTCGAACAGGGCCGCCGCGTCGCGCCGGGCGTGCGTCTGTATTTGCAGTTCGGCTCGCAGAAGATTAAGCAGTACGCGCGCGAACGCGGTTATCTCGAAATCTTCGAGCGCGCCGGCGCGGAGTTGATCGACCCGAGTTGCGGCGCGTGCATCAACGCCGGCCCCGGCGCGTCGACATCGGCGGAGCAAGTCACCGTCAGCGCGCAGAACCGCAACTTCCCCGGCAGAAGCGGTCCCGGTCAGGTCTACCTTGCCTCGCCTTATGTCGTCGCGGCGTCGGCCATCGCCGGTCGCATCGTCGAACCGGAAGAATTTTTGAAGGAGCGCGAGGAGGAGTTGGTCGTCACATGAAAGGCATCGGCACGGGGCGCTTGAGCGCCGATCATTCGCCGAAGTACACGCGCATCGAGCGCGAGCGGCGCTTCCTGCTGCGCGATCTGCCGCCGGGACTGAGCATCACAGATGAGCACGCGCAGATTACTGATAACTACATCACCGGCACGCGGCTGCGGCTGCGCAAGTCGCGCTGGGTCACGACGAATGAGTGGACGCTCAAACTGACGCAAAAGCACACGCCGCAACCACCTGATTTCTCGCGCACGCTCATCACCAGCATTTTTCTGAACGAGTACGAATACGAAGTGTTCTCCGTCTTCGAGGGCAATGAACTACGCAAGAATCGCTACCCTTACGAGCATGAAGGGCGCAAGTATTCCGTTGATGTTTTCCTCGGCGATCTGCGCGGCCTCATCCTCGCCGAAACCGACTTTGACAGGGACGAAGAAATGGACGACTGCCCCGCGCCACCCTTTGCCGCGATGGACGTGTCGCGCGACGAGACGTTCACCGGTGGGAGGCTCGCCTATTTAACGAGCACGGAGATTCGCGAAGCACTCGCGGCGCGGGCCAGCGCCACTAGGTGAAACTGGATCAGCGGCGAACGATCAGTGAATTATTTTAAGGGAAAATTATTATGATGCGTGCAAACGGTTCAATGGTGATCATCCTCGGACTGTGCGCGGTCGTCATCGGATTGTTGATGATGACCGGCGCGCTGTCTTGGTTCGGGCGGTTGCCGGGTGATTTTCAGTTCGGCGGCGAGCGCACACGCGTTTACATTCCGCTCGCCTCGATGCTGCTCGTGTCGCTCGTGCTGAGTTTGGTTCTTTATGTGCTGCGGCGTTTCTTCTGAACTCAATGCCTTCCGCCGCACTTGTCATTTATACCATCGGCCACGGTCGTCACCCGTTCGCGCATTTTCTGTCGCTGCTGCAACAACATGAGGTCACGCTGGTGTGCGATGTGCGGAGCGTCGCGCGTTCGCGCTGGCCGCAGTACAACGGGCGCGTGCTGGCCGAGTTATTACGCGAACACAGAATCGGTTATGAATGGCTGCCGGAGAGCGGCGGCAAGATTGTCGCGCCACCTGAGGATTTCGCGCGCGGCATCGAACGCATTCTCGAACTCGCCGCCGAGACGCGCATCGCATTGATGTGTTCGGAGTCGCAACCGCTGACGAAGCACACACCAAACCCGCGCGCCAACTGCCACCGCGTCGGCCTGCTGGCGATGCCGCTGAAGGCACGCGGCGCACGCATCATTCACATTCTGCCGGACGGCGATTTTCTAGAGTTGGATGAGTCGCGGGTCCGTTCTCCCTGGTCTTGATCCGCCGATTGTCGGCTTCTCAGTTAGGGCGCGCGACGCTTACTAATATGAAGTGACAATTGACGACGGCCAACATCATCACACCGCGAAGACTGAACTGAAGCGTTCCGCCGCGCGCGATTCAACCGCCGGTTAACCGCCGCTGGCCGCTTGTTGGCGTTGTTGCTCGTTCACTTCCTGCTTGATGGGCCGGCTGATGTCTTCACCGTTGAAGTAAGGCGCGAAAGCGCGCGATTCGGTCGCCGTCCATTTCGAGGATGCTGACACCGTCGTACTTGATTGGCGCGCCGTTGATGCTGGTGCCTTCGGTCGTCCATTCCAGCGCGGCGCGGTCGTCGGTGATGATACGGTTGCGGAATGTCGAGCGGACTTCGTTGAAGGTGTCGCGGTAGATCGTCCAGAACCGGCGTGCCCCTTCGCGTCCCTCATACTTCTCCGGCGCAATAATATTGCTCACCTCGCTCCCCTCCGCGTAAAGCGTCGTGATCGTCTCCACGTCGCGCTCGCTCTCCAACCTTCCCAACGCTTCGATAAACTGCTCTGCCGTTTGTATACTCATTGGTTTTGTTAACCTCCGCAATCATTATCCCGATGCTGATGGCAAAGCGTTCACAGCCTCTTCACATGAGTAATGAGTAACGGCAGGGGCTGCTATTGCTGCTCCGCCAATCATTCATCACGTTACTTATCGCCCCGACGCTCATCCTCATGGCTATATGGCTATGGTTTATCGTAACCGAGTATGCGAGCGGTGAGTTGAGCGGTGCGCGGGTCGCGGCGGAAGACGACGGCCCCTTCGCGGGACGCTCTGCGCGGCAGCAGTGGGATTTCCAATTCGGCGCTCTCCGGCTCTTCTGCGCCGCTTGCTTCCAACACGGCTTCGACGCGAACGCCTTCCGCCGGTAAATCGCCGTGGTTGATGACGGTGACGGGTACGGTGAAGTGATGGCGCTGCCGAGTCGGCGCGTCGAGCCGTACTTCGATGTCGGGCGGCGCATTGCCAAACGTCGCCGCGTCGTAGACGAGATAACCGAGCGTCGCCGCGACCAGCACGAGGCCGATAGTGAAGACCGCCCACTCCAGCCAGTTCTTCTCCGGCTTGGTCATTGCAGAAGCAGCCTTCCGGCGGACGCGCCGAGCGAGCCCGCAACGCCGAGCACGATTGTCTGTGCGATGCAGGTCATCAGTGCCTCGCCGTCGAAGCGTCCGAAGAACCAGAGAATCAGCGCCGAGGCGATGAGCGCGACCACGTAAGTGATGACGACGCCGACGGCCACCGCCGGCAAGGCGCGCGTACCGACGAAATGCCGCGCGCCGGTGAACTCGGTGTAGTAAAGAATGACCGCGGTCAGTGACAACGAAAAGAGTGCCAGGCCGAGTAACCGCCACGAAGAGATTTGCGTCGCGATGATCGACACTTCGTCAGTCGGCGCGACGTTGGCGGCGAACAGCACCGCGCCGCACAGCGTAATCACCAACTGTCCGCCGAAGGTGACTTCAGGCAACGACTCATCTTCGCCGCCGTGGTGCGCTCCCCCAACTTTTTCGTTCGCGGCTTTTTCATTGGCGGTTCCCTGCTTCCCTTCCCCTTCCTTTTTATTCGGCTGGGCGTCGCTTGCCATCCCCTCGGCGTTGGCGCTACCGCCGCCCAATTGTGCGGTGCCGACCGAGACGCCAATCGCCACGATCATCGCTTCGATCACGACCGGGCCGACGATGGCAGTGGCCGGCATATCAAATGTGATGCGCCCGGTCATCCACAGTATGAGCGTCGACAGCATCAGCCCGATGCCCAGCTCTTCGACCGAGTCGATGACCACTTCGATCATGCTGGCGTCCCGGCGCAGACCCGCGTGGCGGTTGTACCCAAGTAGCAGCAGGAACGTCCCCGCGACGGCAACGAGTAGGCGCAACGGATGCGCGTTGAGGCCGGTCTGCCAGACCTCCATCGTGTAGAGCAACGGCAGGCTGAAGAGCAGTCCGCCCGCGATGCCGCGCCCGTACTCCTGCAACGACTCGGCCACCGCGGGGACAGCGACATTCAATGAATGTGAAGCTTGAATATTCATCGCGTGACGTTGATGAATGGTACGGACGGCGGGCGGCGAATCGCCAACGGTCAATCGCGCCGGGGCATCGACAACAGCAACCTACAGATTTTAAGAAACACAGGTCAGCCACGGATGACACGAATCACACGAATCGATTCATTGGCAGCAAGTCACGCGGGGAAACTATCGCGATGATGCTGTGACATGCGTTCTCGGTCACGTCTTTCATTTTGTGTCATTGGTGTCATTCGTGGCTCATGCTTTTGCTTGAAGCATATAAAGCCACAAGTAGCAAACGGAATCACTTGCTCATCGCCGCCGCGCTGGTGGGTGCGAAATCGGCGGCGTGCGCGCGGGCATAGTAAATAACGACCAACAGCGCCGCCAGCATAATCAACGCCGCGGTCCAGAACGTCGCGCGCAGAGTAAGGTCAGTCATGTGGCGTGGCGCGGTCGCGCTGTAAATTAACCAGCCGCCGAGCAGCGGGCCAACGGAGCGCGCGAGGCTCGCCGCCGATTGCGTCGCGCCCATCACACCGCCTTGATCGGCTGCCCCGGCGCTCTTCGACGCGAGACTGGTCAACGTCGGCGTCGCGAACGAGTTACCGACGGAGAAAGCCGCAAGCACCAACAGCAGCGTCGGCAACCCACCGTAAGCGCCCGGCCCGACGTAAGGCAGCGCCGCGAGTCCGAGCGTCAGCAACAACGCGCCCGTGATGACCAGCGGCAATTCACCGAGGCGCTTCACCAGCGGCCCGATCAGCACCCCCTGAACGAGCACCGCCAGCCCCCCGATGTAAGCGAACAGATAACCGTTGTGCACTGCGTCATAGTCGAAGCGATACATCGTATAGAGCGAGAACGTCGTCGTCATGATCGAGAACGCGACAACGAACAGGAAGTAAACCAACAGCAACGTCGCGAGCCTGGGGTGTGTCAGTTGCCGTAGAAAGTGTGACCAGCCGCGAGGGGTGGAGCGCGCCGGGTGGTCGGGCGTGACGGTTTCCGGCAGCATGAAATAGAGCAGCACGGCGTTACCGAAGGCGAGCGCCGCCGCGAAGTAGAACGGCAAGCTGATGTCCCACTTACTGAGAATGCCGCCGATGGCCGGGCCGAAGATGAATCCGAGTCCGAACGCAGCGCCGAAAATGCCCATCCCCCGCGCGCGGTTCTCCGGCGTTGTGATGTCGGCGATGTATGCCTGCGCCGTCGAGATGTTGCCGCCGGTAATACCGGCGAAGATGCGCCCCGCGAACAGCATCCACAGCGTCGTCGCCGCGCCGAGGACGACAAAGCCAATCCCCGTCCCGATCAGACTCAACAACAGCACGGGGCGTCGCCCGTACTTATCCGACCATCTCCCCAGCACCGGCGAGAATATCAGTTGCATCACCGAGTAGGATGAGAACAAAAGACCGAGCGCAATCGGCGTCGCGCGGAAGCGGTCGCTTTCGAGGTAGTAAGGCAGCACCGGGATGACGATGCCGAAGCCGACGAGGTCGATGAAGACCGTGATGAAGATAACCAGCAGCGGAGAACGTCTCATGCTCAAATTTCCGATTTCCGATTTCCAATTTTCGATTCTGAGAAGCAGATTGTGCGTGTTAACTGTTCTCAATCGCAAATCGCAAATCCAAAATCGCAAATGTCTTTAGCGTCGACGAAATGATTGACGGCGGTTGAATAGAGCCTCGTCGAACGAAGCGCGGCCACCGCCTGAGATGAGCAGCGCGAGCGCCATGCCGAGCAGCGCGACGGTGAACTCGATGCCCCTGTTCTGAAGAAAGAAACCGCCACTCCAATGAACACCGAACATTGCGACCAGCATCACAGCGGCGATCATCAGCGCGCCGACCCGCGTCACGAGTCCGAGCAGTATCAGTGCGCCACCGAGCAGTTCGGAAATGGCCGCCGCCCCCAGCCACAGCCATGCCGGACGCAGGCCGAGCGGCGCTTGGCCGTCAACGAAGGCCGCTAGTCCCGCGCCGCCCCACACGCCCAACACCTTCTGCGCGCCGTGTGCGATAAAGACCGCTCCAAGCGCGAGCCGCAACGGCATCGTGATCCATGTCGGCCAAGTTTGAATCAAACTGCGAAACATTCATTGCGTCCTTTCAGTGGCTTTCTGCCGGCGTCGCTGCTGCTGCTGCTGCTGAAACCGTCGGGCGAAAATGTCACACGGCAAAAGTTTTTTTTAGTCACCGAAGCGACGCGGACGACGCTTCGACAAAACTACTTCGGGTTCGACACGGTTGCCGATACTCAGCTCTGTCAGAATTCGGGGGCTGCGACATGTTTTATCACAGCCCTCGCGCGGCGCGCCATGACGAGCGGTTGAAATCGCGTTTGAAATCGGGGCCGTCGCAAGTTCTGGACGATGCCGTTTCGGCTACGCTACACTCGCCGCCATCAAACGGGACTAAAACCAACTTTCTGACAACCATTTTTATGAACAAAGGAAAGCCGCGTCCGCTGGTCATCAAACGTGTCCGCCCACAGGCGAGCGACATCCGCGCCTTCGACATGCTGCCCGCCGACGCCGACAAAGCGCACGGCGTCGCGTTCACGCCCGGCCAGGTGGCCGTCCTGAAGGTAGGCGACAAGCGCCCGGCCTACTTCGCCTTCGCCAGTTCGCCGGAAGACGCAGAGCTTGAGTTTCTGATTAAGCGCAGCGGTGGTGATGGCACCGGGCAGTTGATCTATAACATGCGGCCCGGCGACCGCGTCGAGTTGGTGGAGGTCGTCGGCCACGGCTTCGCGCTCGACGCGCAACGCGGCAAGGATTTGGTCTTCATCGCGATGGGAACCGGCGTCGCGCCGCTGCGCTCGGCACTGCGTTACGCGCTGAAACGCGACGACGATTACGGTCAGATCATTGTGCTCTACGGCGCGCGGACACCCGCAGATTTCTGCTACCGCGACGAGACGGAGAGTTGGCAGGCGGCGGGCGTCGAACTGCGCCAGGTCATCTCGCGACCCGACGGCTACGAATGGGCCGGCTCGACCGGCTACGTCCAGTCGCTTTTAGATAACGTGCTGCCGAATCTGTCAGACCCGGTTGCGCTCGTCTGCGGCTCGCGCGAGATGATCGAACAAACCCGCGACCGCCTCCACGAGATGGGCTTCGCGCCGGAAGCGATTCTGACGAATTACTGACGACGAAATGTCGGGCTTAGGTCCGTTCCCCAAAGCCAGTTGCGACGACTGCTGACATTAATTGATAGGACGTGGATACTTCTTCGCTCTTTGATGTATTCATGTCCCTTTTGCAGAATCGAACACCGATGAGATTGTGATTGTGGATGGGGACGCAGGGCGATGAGGTAGGAAAACAATAGGCAGATGGATGAAAATTTCGAGCTCATTGGCAGGATCGAAGGAGTAGAAACAATTGCTGTCGGCAACCGGATACGTGAAATCGCACGTCTGCATAAAGCGTTCGGCAAAGGCCGCTGGCGAAAACTCAAAGGCACTGCCGCCGTCCGCTTTGAAGATGGTACAATTCACCGCGTCGAACTTCATTGGTATGAAGCGCACGGCATCGGACGCAAGAAATTAAAGATCAAAGAGTATCTTGACTAATTGCTATGTCAAACGACTTTACTAACTCATACGTGCTGTGTATCGATGATGGTGGCTACCCCGAATCGCTTGAAGTTCGCAAGGTTTATGCGGTGCTCACAGATGACCGTGCGGCGGCGAACAATTATATTCGCGTCATTGATGAGACGGGTGAAGACTATCTTTATCCCGCAAAATATTTCTTTCCCATCCAAGTCCCGCCCGAAGTTGCAAAACTCCTTCCTGCCGGAACGAAGCGCGCCTGAGCGCATGGCCTGACGTGCTCATTTGCGAACTGTGAGACCTGACGTATAAAAGGGTTGAGATTACTGCAACAACTTAAAGCAATCGGCTTTATGTCATTGCACGCTTGATGAATGAATACTCATTCAGTTATGATGCGCGCTCTGCGCGGGTTAATCTTCTCTGGAAAGGCACTTCACAAAAATGATGAGGATCGAAAAAGCGGCGGTCTTGGGCGCGGGGACGATGGGCGCGCAGATCGCCGCGCATCTGGCGAACGCCGGTGTTCCCGTTCTGCTGCTCGACATTGTGCCGCGCGAATTGACGCCGGATGAACAGGCCAAAGGCCTGACGCTTGAATCGAAAGAGGTGCGCGACCGCATCGCGCGTGCAGGGCTTGATACAGCGAAGAAAGCGAAGCCCGCGGCGTTCTTTACCGCCGACAGCGCGGCGCAGGTGACCACGGGTAACTTCGATGATGACATGCGGAAGTTGAAGGACTGCGACCTGATTATCGAGGCGGTCATCGAGAATCTTGAAATCAAACGACGACTTTATGAAAAGGTCGAACAGCACCGCCGGCAGGGTTCGGTCGTTGCGTCGAACACAAGCGGTATCCCTGTGCGCCAACTCGCTGAAGGTCGCTCTGAAAATTTCCGCGCGCACTTTCTGGGTATTCACTTTTTCAACCCACCGCGCTACCTGCATCTCGTCGAACTGATCCGTACTGAATGGACGAAGCCGGAAGTGTCGTGCTCGATTTTCGGATTCCTCGATCAACGTCTCGGCAAAGGCGTCGTGGTCGCGAAAGACCGCCCGAACTTCATCGCCAACCGCATCGGAACCTACGGCGCGATGTTGACGATCAAGACGATGCTCGAAGACGGCTACTCAATTGAAGAGGTCGACAAGCTGACCGGGCAGGCCGTCGGACGACCGAAGACGGCAACCTTCCGCACGTTCGATCTCGTCGGCCTCGACGTGTTTACGCACGTCGCGAAGAATCTTTATGAAGCCGTGGCGGATGATGAAGAGCGCGAAGTGTTCGTCGCGCCGGAGTTCCTGACGCAGATGGTCGGACAGGGAATACTTGGCAACAAGACGAAGAGCGGCTTCTACAGAAAGCAGAAGGGCGACGGCGAGAAGGGCGAGATTTGGACGATTGACCACGCCTCGCTTGAGTACAAGCCGTCGCAGAAAGTGCAACTGCCCGCGCTCGACGTGGCGAAAAATATCGAGACGACGCCGGAGCGCATCAAGTCCTTAGTGTGGGGCAAAGACCGCGCCGGCGCATTCCTGTGGAAGACGATGTCGCGCACATTTCGATACGCCGCGAACCGCATCCCGGAAATTGCCGACACTGTATTGGAAGTTGACCGCGCGATGCGCTGGGGCTTCAACTGGGAACTCGGCGTATTTGAGACGTGGGACGCACTCGGCGTCGAAAAGTCAGTCGCGCGAATGAAGGAAGATGGGCAGAGCATCCCCGCGAACGTCGAGAAGATGCTCGACGCGGGCGCGACCTCGTTCTATAAAACCGAGAACGGTCGGCGGTTTCATTTCGACTTCGCGTCGGAGAAGTACGTCCCCTTTAATGAACAACCGGGCGTCATCATTCTCAAGTCGATTAAAGAACGCAGCGGCGTGGTGAAGAAGAACGCGGGCGCCTCTCTGATCGACATCGGCGACGGGGTGGCGTGCCTTGAGTTCCACTCGAAGATGAACGCCATCGGCGGCGACATGCTCCAGATGTTTAAGCAGTCGCTCGCCGAGGTGGAGAAGAATTTTGTCGGCCTCGTCGTCGGTAATCAAGCGCCGTATTTTTCAGTCGGCGCGAATCTGATGTTGATTCTCTTAGAGGCGCAGGAAGAGAACTGGGAAGACCTCGATTTGATGGTGCGCGCCTTCCAGAATGCGACGATGAGTCTGCGCTACTCGCCAAAGCCGGTGGTCGTCGCGCCGTTCGGGTTGGTTCCCGGCGGCGGCTGCGAGATTACGATTCACGGCGACCGCGTGCGCGCCGCGGCGGAGACGTACATTGGATTAGTCGAGGTCGGCGTCGGCGTAATTCCGGCGGGCGGCGGCACGAAAGAGATGTTGCTGCGGGCGCTCGATTCGATACCGCGCGGAATGGACGACGCCGACCCGTTCCCGTTCGTCAAGCGTGCTTTTGAAACCATCGCGCTCGCTAAAGTAGCGACCTCGGCGGAAGAAGCGCGCACGCTCGGTTACCTGCGCGCCGAAGACGCCGTGTCGATGAATGGTGATCGCTTGATTGCCGATGCCAAACAGGACGTACTGGCCCTTGCCGCGACCGGTTACGTCGAGCCGCCACCGCGCACCGACATCCTGGCGATGGGCAACCCGGCGCTCGCGACATTAAAGCTCGGCATCCACCAGATGAAACGCGGCGGCTTCATCTCCGACTACGACGCACAGATCGGCGAAAAGCTCGCGCGCATTCTGACGGGCGGCGACTTGAATCATCCGACACGAGTTTCCGAACAGTATCTTTTAGATTTAGAACGCGAGGCGTTTCTTTCGCTCTGCGGTCAGCGCAAGACGCAGGAACGGATGGCCGCGATGCTGAAGACGGGGAAACCACTGCGCAACTAAATCATAGTTTACGAGATTGCACATGACCTCTCAGCCCCGGCAGGGGCGGTAGAGTCATAGCCCACGGCGTGACGTGGGTCGCCACGGTAAGCACCAAGCCCCGGAGGGGCGAAAGAATCTTTATTACGCCGACCCAGGCAGGTCGTCCTTGACGCGCTCAGTTTTCAACTCGGATTGTCGTGATCGAGTCGTGAATTTTGACTGACTCGTTACTCGGCGAAAAGTCGAAAAAGCTTCCGCAAAATGGATGATACAAATTTTGATCTTTGGCTTGAGTTTGAGCATTGGGAACTAACAGGCGCGGACGATTCCGAAGATGAAGCCTTCAACATGCAAGTCATTTTTCCAGATGGCCGGACTTATGCACTCAATGTTTGGACTTTTAAGTTCTTCGAGCGAATCAGAAGGCACGATGAAGCTGCAAAGGAGAATTTGTCTGGAAAATACATCATACCTCCTGATTTGTTTGTCGAAAGATTGGATCGGAAACTGATAGAGGAAGTAATCGAAGACATAATCTTCTGTCACGGTCTGAAAGAAGGGTGGCTGTCCCGTGACGACTCTTAAGAAAGGTTGAGCATTATGAGAGACGCAGTAATCGTATCCGCTGTCAGAACAGCAGTCGGCAAAGCGCCGAAGGGCACGCTTCGTAACACGCGGCCCGATGAGATGGGGGCGGCGGTGATTAAAGAGGCGCTCGCTCGCGCCGGGGGTGTCGAACCGAACGAAGTTGAAGACGTGATTATGGGCTGTGCGATGCCGGAGGCGGAGCAGGGAATGAACGTCGCGCGGGCGGCGGCGATTCGCGCGGGGCTGCCCGTTGACACCAGCGCGATGACAATCAACCGCTTCTGTTCGTCGGGGCTGCAATCAATCGCGATTGCCGCCGACCGCATCCGCACCGGCGGCGCGGAGGTGATCGTTGCCGGCGGACTCGAAACAATGTCGATGATTCCGATGGGCGGCCACACTATCCGCCCGAATCCGTACCTCGTCGAGCACTACCCGGATTTTTATCTCAATATGGGGTTGGCGACTGAGAACGTCGCGCGCAAATACGAAGTCTCGCGCGATGAGCAGGATGCATTCGCGTTTCAATCGCATCAGCGCGCGGCACGGGCGCAGGACGAGGGAAAGTTTGACAATGAAGTGGTGCCGCTCACCGTCACATTTGAAGAGATGAACGCGAAGGGCAAGAAGGAGCGACGCGAAATTAAGTTCGACAAAGACGAAGGCGTGCGGCGCGATTCCTCCGCCGAGGCGCTGGCAAAGTTGAAGCCGGCATTCCATGTGCAGGGCACGATCACGGCGGGCAACTCGTCGCAGATGTCGGACGGCGCAGCGGCTGTCGTCGTGATGTCGGACGAGCGCGCGAAGGCTCTGAGCCTGCGACCGTTGGCGCGCTTCGTCGCCTACGCAACCGCCGGCTGCCCGCCTGAAGAGATGGGCATCGGGCCGGTCTTTGCGATTCCGAAAGTGTTGAAGATTGCCGGCTTGACGCTTGACCAGATTGACGTGATCGAACTGAACGAAGCCTTTGCCGCGCAATCGCTCGCGGTCATCAAGACACTCGGCCTCGATCCCGAAAAAGTGAACGTCAACGGCGGCGCGATTGCGCTCGGCCATCCACTCGGTTGCACTGGCGCAAAACTGACCGCGACCGTGTTGCGTGAATTGGAACGGCGCAACGGTCGTTACGCAATGGTCACGATGTGCGTCGGCGGCGGCATGGGCGCCGCGGGAATCTTTGAAAGGATATAAGCCATCAGCAATCAGCGGTCAGCAAATCAAAATGCTGATATCTGACGGCTGATAGCTGAAAGCTTACTTAGCGACTGAAAGGAGCAAAAACATGTCAGCAGTAGCCGATGAGAAAAAGATGGTCACGGGCGGAAGCTTTCTGATTGAAGACAGCGCGCCGGAAGATATATTCACGCCGGAGGATTTTACGGAAGAGCATCACATGATCGCCGACACGACGCGCCAGTT
>JALZJL010000082.1 GCA_030859785.1 Acidobacteriota bacterium | reverse complement strand
CATGCCGAGTATGCTGAAGCGTGGCTTTTCAACCTGATTGACCAAGAGGCATTGCGTAAAGCCAGCGTGCTGTCAAAGAACTTTTGGTTACAATCTTTTTTGCCATAATTTCTGGCAACTCACTTAGTAGCTTCCGCGTCTCCTGAGCCGAGAGCACCGGCGTCTTGCCCTTCCTGATGCTGTAACGCGGTCTTCTGACGGACGCCGCCGGGTTGAACGGCACGACCTGCCCCGTCACCAGCCAGTCGAAGAGCATCCGGATCGCGGCGAGGTGCTGCTTGACGGTCTGCGGCGCCCGCTCCCGCGTCAACCCCTCGATGTAAGCCGCGACCATCACCGGCTCGATCTGGTGAAGGGAAGTGCCGCGCCCCTCACACCAGGCGAGGAATGCACCGACGGCGCGCATGTAAGAGAGGCGCGTGTTGGGGTTTCTGATGTTGGCGGTGAAGAATTCCAAGAAGCGTGTGGTGGCCTTGCGCCCCTCGCCGGTGATGATCGCCGGCAGCCTGAGCTCTCTGCCCTCTCCGACCCTGACCAGCCCGCTACTCATAATTCTTCCTCACCTCGCCGGTGACGGCTTTGATGTACGTGTTGTCCCTGTGGGGCTGGTAACCTTGGCCCTTGAGAAACTCCCGCCACTCGTCGTCGCCGTAACTCGGGTCCGCGCCCGGCGTGACGATCCGCTCGCAGTCGGGGAATTGCGACAGTAGCCCCCGCTCGAAGAAGTACCACAGCGAGCCGAGAAGATAGTCTCGCGTCGGGTCGCTCGCGCGGTAGTGTTCTGACATGTCCACTTCCCAAAGCATCAGGCTCTTCTCAACCGGGTAGTACCAAGCTTGAAGATTGGTGATGAAGTGACGGTCAACTCCGTCACCCCGCCAGTGCGTATTCCGCTGTTCGTGATCGCTGATTCCGCGCCGAACGTGATCGCCCTTTTTTCAAGCGTGCGCTGGTCGTTGATGTTTACGCTTCCTGATCACGTTCCGTCAAGACGGGCGCTTTCTCGGGCGTCTTTTGGCGTAGTGATTCGCCTTTGAGTTCGATGCGGTGGGCGCCGGACAGCAGGCGGTCGAGCAACGCATCGGCGATGGTCGGATTGTTGAGATAGTCATATAAAGGATGAATGATGTGATTACGGTCGCGGCGTGAGGCTCGCTGAGGTTGTACCTTTGGCGAAATAGCCTTGACGATACGTGAGCCGCAAATTCTGTTTGCGCAATTCCGGGTTAAGCACCTCGATCTTCACCTGGCGAAACGTGCCGTCCTTAACCTTCCTGGTCGGAGAGTAGGCAACCAGATATTGCGAGCGTAGTTCCTGTTGAATCTGCGCGAAGGCAGAGCGCAAATCCGTCTCGTCGCGCGGAAAGTAGGCGCGCCCGCCCGTGCGCTCGGACAGCTTACGCAGGGTGGACTCTTCGATGCCGTAGGTGTACCGGTCGCCGATGCCGACCGAGTAGATCACCGCATCCGCTTTGATCGCACGGTCGATGGCCTCGCTCATCTTCTTCTGACTCTTGGTGTCGGCTCCGTCGCTCAGCAGGATAATCGCGCGTCGGGTCTTGTCCGAAGAGGCCGTCAATACTTCTTCGGAAGTGACCCAGATCGCATCCCAGATCGCCGTCCAGCCAAGCAGCGTCTGGTCAGGCCCGGCAATCGGCGGCGTGCCTCCGACCACGATGCCGCCGCCGAGATAGCCGGTCGGCGCGATGTAATCGACGCGGTCAATCGCCCGCCGGACGCGTTCGACATTGCCAGTCAATCCTTGCTCCTGCACGATTTCGCCGGTGAATGAGATGACCGCCACCTCGTCCTTGCCGGTGCGGATCACGGCGTCGACGAACGCGCGCGCGGCGTCTTTTTCTTCTGGCAGCGTGCGCTCCTGCGAGCCGCTTGTGTCGATCAGGATGGCGAGCGACAGTGGCCGGTCGGTCTCGCGTTGAAAGGTAAAAATCTCCTGCGGCACGCCGTCCTCGATAACACGGATATCTTCCTGTTTGACGGTCGTCACGAAGCGCTTGTTTTTATCGACCGCGGTAAACAGTACGTTAGTCAAATCGGATTCGACGCGCAGCACATCGTCGTCGTCGAGTGTCGTGTCGTCGTCACGCCGGGGCCGCGGCGGGTTCTGCGTCGGCGTTGACGACGATGGCGTCTGCTGCGTCGGACGGGTCGCTGGTGCCCCTCCGGATTGCGGTTGTTGTTGCTGCTGCGCGCGTTGCGGCGCGACCGCCGCGCCACCGGAGACCAGCGCCATGACCACGAGCGCGAACAACGCGACTCTTAACATTTGACTGCGATAGAGCATTACTTTCAAACCCCTCTTAAATAAAGTGACCGTGCGAATCGACGAATTGAAAAGTCATTAACTAAGCCGAGCGTACAGATCACACCTTTCAAAACTTAAAGCTGAAAACTTAAAAACTCAAAACTGCTGTCTTCCTACTTACCTAACTGTGTCATTGACTGCGGTGTAGCCGTCGCGCGTACGGACTTTCAAGCCGTCGCGCTTGGCGGCGAGCTTGACCTCGATCTTCCGCTTCCTGCCGTCGTAGATGTTGTTTGTTGGGCGGTAGGTAATCAGATACTGCGAGCGCAACTCCTTCGCGATTTTTGTAAACGAGCGTTCAAGCGCGATGAAGTCTCCGGTGAAGAACGCCTTGCCGCCCGTCTCTTCACATAAGCTCTCCAAATCGCGGTCGCCGCGGTCGGCGACTTGCCCCGCCTCGACGCCGGGCACCGTGCCCGCGAATCCGGCCTTCGTCGAAATCGCGAAGACGATGGTCTCGGTGCGTTGCGCAATGTCAATCGCGTCACGCAGGGTCGCGCGGCTGTACGTGTCGTCGCCGTCCGTAATCACCACGAGCGCACGCCGCGCCCCCGCCAGACCGCGCATCTTCTCGTCGCAGAACTGCCACACGGCGTCGAACAGCGCGGTGTGATGACCCGGCTTCTTGATGCCGTAGACAGCGCGGTCAAGCATGTCGAGCTTGTCGGTGAAGTCCTGATGCAGCTTGATCTCGTCGTCGAAGGTGACGAACGCGACACGATCCTTGCGCAGGCGCACAACCGTGTGGATAAAGTTCATCGCCGCTTCCTGCGAAAACTTCATCTTCCCGGCGGTGGATGACGAAGTGTCCATCAGCACGCCGACGTAAACCGGCAGTCGCTCGAAATCGCTATTGAAGGATTGAATCGTCTGCGGCTTTTTGTCTTCGAAGATCACAAAGTCTTCCGCCGTCAACCCCGGCACCGGCTGATCCTTTTTGTCGATGACGGTAATCGGCAGGCGCACGATATTGATCGTGACGCGGTTCGTCTCATCAACATCCTGTGGTGATGTGTTCGATGTCACGGGCGGTGTCGTTGAAGACGCGGGCGGGCGCACAGGCGTTTGCTGTGGCTGAGGGTTTTGGTTGAACGTCGATGATGCGAGAGTCGCCTGCGGTGACGGCACCAGCGGCGCGCCGAACGGCAGTAGCGCCAGCGCAGAGAGCGTCAGTGAAATGATCGTGATTCTCATAAGTTCTTGAACGGAGCGCGCGAAGGCGAAAGACAATCATGTCTGTCAACCTCGACCGGGCAGCCGTCTTTCGATGTTTCCCGCGCAGAAGATCGTTGCTTTTGGTTGCGGCCTGCAGAAGGGACAGTATACCAAGCGAGACGCGCGGCGGACTAACTGTTAAATCGACTCCGCGCCCGTTCGCGCAAGTCCCCTGCTTGTGAGGCACCGTCTCAATGTCGTCGCCTCAATCCGGAATGCTTTAATTCATTACATAAAAATTGAAGACCAAATACATTCATCGCGGAGAATGCCGAGCAGACACACAGCTTGGCACCTGATTGATGATGATGTCTTTGACTGCTCCGCGCGCTCTCGCGTTCTCGGCGGTGAAATGTATGGAAATTATTTAATGCGCACTTCTTACGATGTTCTCAAGGGGCGTTCCAGGTCTTCGAGAAATGCGGCCAGTTCGCGTGGCAACGGCGCGGTAAACCGCATCGTCTCGGCGGTGCGCGGGTGGCGAAAGCCGAGTTGTTCGGCGTGCAGAAATTGGCGTCCGAGTCGTGCGATCAACGAGCGTGGACGGGCGTCGGCCACGTTCTGGTCGCGGCCCGCGCCGTATGCCTCGTCGCCGACGACCGGGTGCTTCAGCCACGCGAGATGAACCCTGATCTGATGCGTGCGCCCGGTCTTGATCTGGACTTCGAGCAGCGTGAAGCGGTCGAAACTGCGGCGCACGCGGTAGAGCGAAAGTGCCACGCGCCCACCGCGCACCACGGCCATCCGCGTGCGCTTGTGCGGGTCGCGACCGATGGGCTGGTCGATGCGCCCGCCACCCTCCACCCGCCCGTGAACGAGTGCCACATAAGACTTGAAGACTTCGCGTGCGCGAAACTGCTCGGAGAGATGTTCGTGCGCCGCAACGGTCTTCGCGGCAACGAGCAGCCCCGACGTGTCGCGGTCGAGGCGATGCACGACGCCGGGTCGCAAATGTTCGCCGTCGCGCGCCGCGAGTTGTCGGAAGTGGAAGGCGAGCGCGTTGGCGAGTGTCCCGGAATGAACGCCCGCCGCCGGGTGAACGACCATTCCGGCGGGCTTGTTGATGACGATCACTTCGTCATCCTCGTGAATGATGTCGAGTGGGATGTCTTCGGGTGTCAGGTCGAGCGGCGGCGGCGCGGTCAGTTCAACCTCGACCCGCTCGCCGGTGCGCAGCTTATAAGAAGGTTTGGCGGAGCGATCCTCGACCAGCACATCGCCGTCTTCGATCAGACGCTTGAGCGTCGTGCGGCTCGTGCCTTCGATGCGCGCCGCGAGATACGCATCGAGGCGCGCGCCGAAATGCTCCGCCGCAATTTCAAACGAGAGTATTTCGCTTAGCTGCTCGGTGGCGGCCAGTGGCTCGGTCGTTGGCAGTGGTAATGGCGGCCCCGGCGCGCCCGCGTCGTCGTCGTTATGGTTCGTCACGCGCGGGCCGCACCCGTCTGACGCCGCGCCGCTGCCCCGTGCCCAGTGATTGGCGCACCGCCGTCTTCGTCGCCATCGCTGCCACCCGCCGCCGCGCGACGCCAGCGGAATATGAGTAGCGCCAGTCCGCCGAGGCCGAAGACGAGGCTGATGAACTGCGAGGTTGAGAGGTTAGTCAAAGTCGTCATCCCGCCGATATCACCGCGCGGATCGGCGCGAAAGAATTCGATGATAAAGCGTGTCACGCCGTAGAGCGCGGCGTAGAGCAGAATCACCTGACCGTCGAAACGTTTGCGGCGATGCATCCACAGCAGCAGGCCGAAGATGGCGAGCATCGAAAATGATTCGTAGAGTTGCGTCGGGTGCAGATGCGCATCAATAGGGACGCCCGTCACTTGATGGCCGAGTTCACTGAATCGGACGCCCCACGGCAGATCAGTCGGCCTGCCCCAGCAGCATCCGGCAGCGAAACAGCCCTGCCGCCCGACGGCCTGCCCGAGCGCGACGCCCGGCGCGAAGGCGTCCGCCGTTCTCCACCACGGCAGACGGTAGCGGCGCATCAACGCATAGCCGACGACGAGGCCGCCGATAAAGCCGCCGTACCACACACCGCCGGAGCGCAGAAAGTCGAGCGAGATGAGGTACAGCGGATTCTCCCAATAGGCGGGCACGACCCAGAACATTAACAGCTTCGAGCCGATCAACCCGCCGAGCAGCATCCACAATCCGAGATCGTAGATGCGCTGGCGCGGCAACCCGTCGCGCTCCCCAAGCCGCGACGCGACGAACAGCGCGATCAAAAAGGACAGCGCCAGCAGCACGCCGTAAGTGTTGACTGGGAAATTGAAGATGCGAAAAAGTTCTGGATACATTTTTACTTCACTGAGGTACTCAGCAGAAGATAGTCGAAACCCGCTCCTCACTTGGGATTGCAAACTAAATATTTTCTCAGCATTTCACCGCCGAGAACGCGAGAGGGCGCCGAGATATAAAAGACAGCATCATTAATCAGTTGAAAAGTTGGATACGCCCGGCGTCCTCGGCGCGCTCAGCGGCGAACGTATTTTGTCCTCTACCCTTAATCGCCGCTCTTCGCCCCCACGCTGCGTTCCGATTTCCGTCCTTCCAACACCAAGTCGATGGCGAGCAGCAGCGCGCCCGCGCAGATCGCTGCGTCCGCGACGTTGAACACCGGCCAGTGGTACGATCCGGCGTGTAAGAGCATAAAGTCGATGACGTGGCCGAGGCGCACGCGGTCGGTAAAGTTTCCAGTGATGCCGGCGAGCAGCAACGCGCACGCGCCGAGGACGCGGTCGTCGGTGCGTGGCGTGCGGAAAAAATAGACGAGCACTCCAACGGCGGCGAGTGCCGCGAGCGCCGCCAGGAACCATCGCCCGAACGCGCCGCCCTCTTGAAATTGCCCAAACGCGATGCCGGTGTTCTCCGCGTAACTGAACTTAAATAAGCCGGGCACGACGATTCGCTCTTCGCCAAAGCGGAGCACGCGCACCGCCCAGGCTTTGCTCATTTGATCCACCACATAGATGCCGAGCGCAGTGAAAAGATATGCCACGCGCCAGCTGATGCTTCGTGTTTTCATCGCCACCATCATCGTCGTCGTTGTGCTCACGCCGCCTCCTCAATCTCGGCGAGGGCCGCGACGCACCGCTCGCACGCTGTCGGGTAACGCTTCGACTCGCCGACGCGCGTCGAGTAGTTCCAACACCTCTCACACTTCTCGCCGTCGGCGCGTTCAACCTTCACGTCATTAAAGGGTAATCCTTTTACCTCTTTCTCATGATTCCATGTCCTAAGTTCGACCTGCGACACAATGAAGACATAACGCAAGTCATCTTTGAGACGTTCAAGCAACTCTCTCACAAAAGCGCTAGGCCGAATTACCACGCGAGCCTCAAGAGAACTGCCGATAACCTTTGCGACTCTTGCCTCTTCAAGTTTAGCTAACACTTCATCACGAACTTTGAACAGCTGATCCCAGTCAACTAGGAGCTTTTCATCCCGGCTACCTCTGACTTCAGGAAATTGTGTTAGGTGCACCGACGCGGCGTGATCCTCATTATTCGCTTGCGGCAGGTTCTCCCAAATCTCGTCCGCCGTGAAAACGAGAATCGGCGCAACGAGACGCGCGAGCGAGTCACAGATGCGATAGAGCGCGGTCTGCGTCGAACGGCGCGCGTGGGACTTCGGCGCGAACGTGTAGAGGCGATCCTTGATGATGTCGAAGTAGCGCGCCGATAGTGTCACCGTGCAGAAGTGATAGA
>JALZJL010000057.1 GCA_030859785.1 Acidobacteriota bacterium | reverse complement strand
CCATTCAATAACGTGCTTGAAGTGGCATACGTCGGAACCCAGGGGCGGCACTTGCCGAGTAGGATAGACAAAAACGTCGTCCCACTTGGGGCGCTGAACAATTTGACCGTTGTTGATCCAGGCACCGGCACTCCGGGCACCGCAGGTTACCGGGCCCCGGCGACTCTTGACATGTCTAACGTGATTCAGCGCGCCGCCATCAGCGGCGACGTTTTGAACCGCTTGAGGCCATTCCCGGATTTGGGTTCCATCTTGTACCGCCAATTCACGGGAACCTCTACCTACCACTCGTTGCAAGCAACGCTCAGCCGTCAGGTGGGTAGCAATTTAACCTACTTTGCGACCTATACTTTCTCCAAAGCCTTAGGTACGCTCGGCGGAGAGTTCGCCGATCTAAACCCGATTGACACGCGCGGGCGAAGCTACGGCGTGCTCGACTTTGATCGCACGCATATCTTCAACGTCTCTTACAACTACAACCTCCCGAATGTCGCGCGTGGTTCTTTCGAGAACTTCCTGACCAAAGGAGTTCTGAACGGCTGGCAGATATCCGGCATCTCGACTTACCAAAGCGGTACGCCGATCCGCTTGCAGTTCACCGGCGCGGCCAATAGCACACAGCTAGCTCAAGGCTACTTTGGGACGAATGCGTTGAGTATCGGAAACGGGGTGGGAGGAATTGCCCCGGTGTTCACGTCCAACCCGTTTTTGGGTAGCGGCAGCAAGGTGGGTGACAAGGTTCTCGATCTGAGCGCCATCACCTTCCCGGGCGTCGGGCAGTCGGGGCCGAGCGTCGCCCCGTACTACTTCCGCGGTTCTAATCGGAACAACCACGACATATCCTTCTTCAAGAACTTCAAGTTCGACACAGAAGGTACGAAGCGGCTTCAGTTCCGCGCGGGATTCTTCAACATCTTCAACCAGGCGTTCCCGCGCGACATCAACCTCAATAACCCGAACGCCAGTGACATTTATCTGAGACTGGACACCGAATGCGTGAGGGAAGTAACAACCTTGAACGACGAACCGATCCGTAACGGCGTCGGAGGAACCGTCCAGCGCATATGTGATCCGAGCGGAGGCTTCAGGTACACGAACGACACCAGAGATCGATTCGGCAAAGTCACTACCCAGCGCGGTCGTCGTATTGTCGAAATAGCTTTGAAGTTCTACTTCTAAACCGGCGGGACGACTTCAGGCTCTATCTCCTGGCGTAAGAGGCGAGTAGTACATCCTCTTACGCCAGGTTTATTTTGGATAATGAACTTATTTGATTTTGGGTTCAATTTGTCGCCCTCAAAATGCGGGTGCTATACTTTTGCTCACCCAGACAAAGAGAGTCACACTCTCCGAACAGACAGCAGGCGATGAAGTTAATTGACCGTCGCTTCATCACAAAGTTTCTTATGCTCGCGAGTTATCTTCTGATCCTTATCACGGTCGTCACGCCTGTGCAGACGGCCGCGGCAGCAACAGCGGCGGTGCGCCAATCTGAAGCGCATTTTGCACGGGGCGTCGTGATGCAGCAGAAGGGCGATTTCCAGGCCGCGCGTGAGGCATACGAAGCGGCGCTGAAACTTGTGCCGCGTCGCGTCGATGCGCTCTCGAATCTCGGCGTGGTGTTCGCGCGCCTTGGGCAATACGAGCAGGCCATTAAGCATTACAGTGAGGCGCTGAAGATCGAACCGACGGAGCGCGCCGTCCGGCTCAACCTCGGCATCGCCTTTTTTCAAATTCAAAAGTTCGACGAGGCGCGACGTGAACTCGCCGCTGTCACCGCCGCCGACGCGAGCAACCATCAAGCGCGTCTGCTGCTCGGCCTTTCACTGTATCAACTCGGCAAAGTCGCGGAGGCGGTCAAAGAGTTGGAGGCGGTCTATCGCGTGCAGCCTGACAATCTGTCGGTCGCTTACGCGCTCGGCACCGCGTACATCAACAGCAATCGGATGGACAAAGGAAGGGAGTTGATCGACGCCGTCTTCCGTTCGCTCGACTCCGCTGAGTCGCGTCTGATCCTCGGCTCTTTCAACCTCGCGGCGAAAGACTTCACGACGGCGATTAACGAACTGAACGCAGCCATTAAGCTGAACCCGCGGCTGTTGACCGCGCACGCTCAACTCGGCAACGCTTACCTCTCGACCGGCCATCGCGAACAAGCGATCAAAGAGTATCAGGCAGAGCTAGAGATCAATCCGCACGACTTCAACGCCAACGCGCGGCTCGGCTGGATTTATCGCGAGGATGGGCGACTTGAGGAAGCAGAGGCATTGCTGAAGAAGGCGCTTGAGTTGCGACCCGACGACATCGGCGCGCTGTTTCAGACGGCGCAGTTGGTACAGGGCAGGGGCGACACCATCGAAGCCGTCAAACTGTTGGAGCGGGTCGTCGCGCTCGCGCCCGACTTCACCGCCGCGCACGTTCTGCTGGCGCGGCAGTATTACAAGTTGAAGCGTCCGGCGGACGCCGAACGCACGCGCGCAGTTATCGAACGCTTGAACGCCGAGCAGCAGAAGAAACAACCGACCGCTGAGAAAGTGGCAACGCCGCCTGCCGCACCCGACGCGGAAGGGCGTCACGCCACGAGTGCAACGCCGAATCCTTAAAGCCACGTGCCTCTTCAACAAGTAATTTCAAGACATGCTCCGAAAAACAATCCTTATCGTGCAAAGTTCGATTCTCGTTTCTGTTTTGGTCTGTGCGTTAACGTCCGGTCTGCTACCAACCGCCGGCAAAGCTCAGTCCGCGCCGACGCCGACTGCTGCGGGTGCTTCATCGCCATCTTCAGTCGTGACGTTCGAAGAGGTGCCCGCGAAAACGAGCGGCATCAGCTTCGTCCACGACAACGCGCGCTCGGCGGAGCGCCAACTGCCGGAGACGGTCGGCGCGGGCGGCACGTTCTTCGATTTTGATAACGACGGCTGGATGGATATCTATCTCGTCAATAGCGGCACGAGTGATTTCTATCAACCGGAGAAGTCAGTCAGGAACGCGCTCTACAAAAATAATCGCAACGGGACGTTCACCGACGTCACGGAAAAGGCAGGTGTCGCTGGCGGCACATTCGGGATGGGCGCCGCCGCCGGCGATTACGACGCCGACGGTTGGCAGGATTTGTACGTGACGAGTTATGGGCGCAACATCCTCTATCGCAACAACGGCAACGGTACGTTCGCGGATGTTTCAGAGAAGGCCGGGGTCGGCGCGCCGGGCT
>JALZJL010000052.1 GCA_030859785.1 Acidobacteriota bacterium | reverse complement strand
TCGTTGATGAGGCGAGCGAGCATCGTGCTCTTACCCGACCCCGGCTCACCGAAGACAGTGACGACCGGCGACTTGATGACTGATTTATCAAAGAGGCTCATCCCGGTGAGTCTGCCGGTCGTGGTCGAGAAAAGCGTGTGTGGTCGAGCGGAACCACGCCACGCGGATTCAACCGGAGTGACGGCGGCGAGCGAGTTGGCGATCTCCATAAACTCACGCCCCGTCGCTTGACCATCCGCTTCACCAAGCAGCGTGCGCGGGTAGAGGCTTCGGAGCGCGGCGGGTTCTTCAAGAGCGGCCTCGACTCCATCAATGGTCTGCATCGCGGTGATCAACAGTTCACAGTCGTAATCAAGGGTTTTCAGCGAGGCTATCAACTCGGAGCGAGTGCGCGCTGGCTCGCCATACACCAGGGCATAGCAGCGCATCTGCACCAGCGCTTCCGGCGAACCGGTGACGTGAGCACGCACCGCTTCCAGGTCATCGAGCGACGCTTTGGCTTCGGGCGACATGAGCTTGCGCCCGTCGGCACGATTGTTGGTGCGCCTGACGGAGCGCATCCGCCGGTCAAGTTGTTTGATCGCTTGGCGCTGGTCGAGATAGATGAACTCGGCGACAAGCGTATGACGGAAAGTAAGCGCTGGGTGCGCGGTCAATGCTCGCATCGAGGTGGCGAACAGCGCATCACCGGGGCGCATCATCGAGACCATCGCGACAGGCGTAGACCCATGCAGCATGTACCAGCCGCCGCTCTCAATTGTCTCGCCGCACAGATAGTCACGGACATCCAGACCGGGCACCTCACCCAGATGCGGAGTGGAAGGAGCGTTCAAGCAGTGACTTCGATAAACCGCCTCCCACAGCTCAGCGCGATCCAGGCGGCGCAACGGCACTGGTGATTGCATCTCGACGAAGCGGAAAACCTTTTCGGCTTTCTCGTAAGCTTTTTGCTCGTCAGCAAAGAGCCGTCTGACCACGCCGTCGTCTTTGGTGATGGCTTGAGCCTGGGAGACAGCGCGGGGGAATTGCTTGATGCCACCGTCTCTGACTTCCCGAAGCACGGCCGGCACGAACGCGCTTAACCCTCGGCTCGTGTCATCGTCAGCGAGATGGACGGGAACGGTGATGTTGAAGGACGCATGCTCGGTACGAAACGCACAAGCATCGGCGAGCGCTTTATAGAAATCCACGTTGTTGTCATGCAGCCGACAGGCGGGCAAATAAACACGATCATAGCTGCGTGCCCGGAGGTGCGCGGCGATTGAGCGACCCGGATCAGGTGAAACCGCGTAACGAAACTGCATCACGGTGCCGGGCGGCTTCGGCACGGCGAGCAGGCGCCCGATCTCGTCGCAGACCGACTCGTTGACCGCTTCGTGCGCGTTGAAGGTGGTTGGCAGTGGAAAGTCATAGAGGCGAGTGTACGAGCCGTCCTTACGGCGTAGGGTGTCTTCGTACAAGCCGACAATTGATGAATCACGCCGCCGCCCCGGAGGATTAGCCAGCCGGTACTCGCTGCGCTCTACTTGAGTCACACGCCGTTGCCTGTGGGCTTCCGGGCTGTGGTTATAATCACGCAGATCGCGCCCCGCCCGGAGACCGAGCGGCACAAGTCGCGCGCCGACGCCTAAGCCGATGCCGGACGCGCCTGCCGCCAGGATACCGCCAACGATTAAACTGAGGTCCATCAGAAAAATCTCCTCTTTCGGTTAGCCACGTAACCACAAGCGTTGCGGTCGCTTGATGTTGTCGATGGGGAGCACTCTCCGCTCGCGCGGATGTGACATGGCTGCGCGTAGCGTGTGCTGAAACCAATGTGGTCGCCGCCCAATGCGGATGTAGTTGAAGAAGGCCACGCTCAAGACGAGCGTCCCGCAGCCGGTGAACAACCAGACCGGCACTACCCAAATCTTCAGACGGAGGAAGAACGGGACGAGGTAGCCAATGAGTGTCGTGGCGAGCACAAACTTCCAGTCCGAGCTGACGACAAAGAAGCGCACCACCGGCAGATAAATCTTTGAGCGAACGGGACGCAGTCGCATACCCTCATTCTCCGTTGTTAAACTTGCTCAGGGACCGGGCACGAACCATGAGAGAGCAGAGCCCCTGCTCCGATCCCTGAGCGAACGAGTAACCACACCCGGCGCTCAGTATTGCGGAAGCGACGGTGGAGTGTCGTTGATGACATCATTGACGAGCGCGACGATGCCAGCGAAGCCTAAAGCGCAAGCACCGCCAACGATCTGTCGGCCCCACGCGCGATCAAACATCACGTTGTAGATGCCCCACCCGATACCGCCAATGCCGAGGCCAAGCAGCACCCACACGCCGATGTCGAGAGCGGTCTTGAAGGCGTTAATGGGGTTCGATGAGTTGCCGCCGAGAGTCGCACCCTGAGTTTGCGCCAACACTGGATCAACCACTGCCACGGCTATCATCATCAAAGTTAGACCCAAGAGCAGCATCGGTTGAGCAATGCGGACAAGGATCGCCGCATGGATCGCCCGCTGTCCGAACGAAGCGACCAGCGAGCGCTGGAATACTTCGTCAGGGACACCGCGTCTTGGGCTCCGTGCGGCAACGACACATAGTTTTTTCTGTTTGAGCATAAGGATCTCCTTACCAGTTTGGATTGTGTTTAGTCGCCCGGCCAGGTCAGCGAGCGTAGCTGATAGTTGCCGGGCAGCGGTTTCGACGAAGCTCATTACAAAGCTTGTGCCATAAGAATTGATGAAGCGAGCGGCACCGTCTTTGCTGAGCGGGAAGGGTTCGGTGATAAGAGGAAGGAGAGCGAATGGATGCGAAGATGGTTGATCTTACATGCCGTCTGGCTAACGGTATTGACAGCCACCACAAGCGCGAAAGCGCAAGAGCCGGGCGTCAAAGAAAGGGCACGCCGGTATGAACCGTTGATCGCAGCGGCGGCGGCAAGACACGGCGTTGATCCGCGCCTGCTGTGGACGATTGCTTATCTGGAGTCGAGGTTTCGCCCCGGAGCAATCAGCTATAAGGATGGCAAGCCATGTGCCTATGGCATGATGCAATTCGTGCCGGCGACAGCCGCCAGATACGGCTTAGTTTACCCGCATGACCCCGTGCAAGCGATTGATGCGGCAGCCCGTTATGTGCGTGATTTAACCCGCAGGTTTAACGGTGATACGAGATTGATGCTGGCGGCTTACAACAGCGGTGAGGGGACGGTAGAGGCTTATCTAATGGGCCGCAAACTTGTATTGCCGACCGGCAAAATCATCAACGGCGCGGGACTCAAGACCGATGGTGTGCCGCCATACCGGGAGACACAGGGGTATGTCTCGGGTGGCACCGCGATCTACCACAACATCAGCGCCACAGGCATCTTCAGTGAAAAGCAAAAAGCGCCCGCACCGGCGACAGCACAATTAACATCACCGCCTGGCAATGCTGTGCCAGAAGAAGCGGAGCGCAGTCTATACATGACTCCCATGACTGTCTCCACGAAGCTGACAGCAGAACTGAAAGAACAGCCGACCAACCCGCCAACCACTCCGCCAACATCCGCACGAGCTGAGCAGACGCGCTCAATCTACATTCCATAATTTTATCGAGTTGGTCAGTAGCGACTGCTGCGTGTGCTGTTTTTGCAGCGCGGGCAAACAGCTTTTTTAACCTCAGTAAAGCTTCTCCAGCCGGCAAATGTGTAGAGGAAAGCGCAATGTGTCGGGTTTCCCGACACATTCTGGAGAAACACCCCCAAATGTGTCAGGGCAGACCGACACATTTGAAGAAAAGAGGTGAAAAGTGTCGGTTATCCCGACGCTTTCACTCTTGCTTTGTGCTTCCCCGGAGGTCTGAGCAGTGACCATGTGTAGCTCAGTCGTCGTCGCTCCGTCAGACAAAATGCTTAATGTGCGGATGATCGGCGCGATGCGCCAACGCTTCCGCGTTTTCTTATCAGGGACGAGGTATTCGACGAAGCTTAAGCGCTCGCGCGCAAGTTTCCCACCCGCTCCGCCTGCACCGCCACAATCGAAATTCACAAACGTGATTCACGGCCCCTCTTCAATCACATTCGGCTGGCATATCGCTTGTTAAGTTCACACACCACGGACGAAGTAACAGACCAGCGCCGCACGAGGATACTTGTATGACAGAGCGAGTACGCAAGCTCCGAGATTTCCTAGCAGAGTTCGTTGACGAACATTCAGTCGCCGGTGGAGACGAGTTGTTGCTCGATGTCACGCCGCAGGAAGCCGAAGACTTGGGGCTGTTCTTTGTCCGGGGGATGTGCGGTTGGATGCACGGTCTGCGGAGAGTGCGCCAGCAGCGCGTGGTCGCTGACGCCGACCAAGACGCTGTTGAAGATAGCGTCGAGACGGTCAGCGAAGTGGAAAGCGAATTTTCTCATTAAACCATGAGCAGCCTGAGAGGAAGTTATGAGCAGCAACGCCGAAGCCTTGAATATGCCGACGTATGAAGCGGCGACAGCCGAGCCGCCCGATCAAGTCTCCCCGCTGCCACACGCCGCAGCGAATCATACGATGCCGCTGTATCGTGACCCTTCGGACGTACGCACGATCCTAAGCCTCGCCGTCGCCGGCATCGTTCTGGTCATGATCGTGCTGCTCCTAGCCGGTGTGCTGATCTACAAAGTCACCAGCAGCCCGCCCCTCGTGGTCGTGGATCGCACAAAGGAAGGCGACCGCGTGGTCTTCATGAACAATCAGGAGGTGGTGGCTGGCGGCGTGTCAGTGACGAAAGACCGACCGGGAGATGGCGCGAAGCGGTCGGCCGCTAATATCTTCGCCGCCTACCTATACAAGATTGACCCCGTGACCCGACCCGATGACCTGGAGCACGCCATCAAGATGATGGTGCCAGCAAGCGCCGTCGAGTTGATGAAGCAGATGCGGCTCGAACTGGAGAAGCAGCGCCAGGAGCGGTGGCAAAGCGTCTGGGAACCACAAGTCACGTCGATTGACCCGACTGATCCATACACGGTGCGCGTGCTCGGCAAGCAGCACATCACCAGAGTCGTGAAGAGCGAGGTGAAACATGAAACAAGACAGCTCGCCTTCAACTTGAAACTGGTGTTTGACTCGCAAGGGCGCGCGGATCGTAACGAACGCACCGGGTTCCTGATTGCCGACCTGCGCGACTTCCACATCATCACCGAGCAGCAGCCAGGCCAGGGCGAAGGTGATACGGGCGCACCAACATCACCGTCGACACCAGCCACACCCAGACAACCGCCCGGCCAAATCGGACAGCCGTAAGCCTAACATCGAATCGTACCAGCCTTTTTGTGGAGGATCGAATGTCGACCACACACTGCCATAAATCAACGCTCATGATCCTGACCATCGCCTGGGTGGTGACCTTGAGCCTCAACACTTCGTTGCACCACACGCATGCCGCAGTCAAGAGGCCACGTCAGAAACGCGCGACAGTGACAAGACGTGCCGCAGCACCGATGGTGACGCCTCCGGTCGCGCTAGTGCAGCCGCAGCCGCCTGATTATTTGTCGGGAGAAGCGAGCGTTCAGGTACGCGGCAACCGGACGCCAATCGTGCGGCTTGGAATGGCGCAGCACGGTGTGACGATCATCGAGTTTCCGGCGAGCGACCGCTTCTTCGCCATCCATCCCGGCGACTCGGAGATGGTCACGGTGGAAGATTCGCCGACCAAAGCGAAAGACCGCTTTATGGTGCTGCGCGCCGGCAGCGGGTTTATCGCTCCATCACCCACGAGCGTTGCTCAGTTTTCGGCGGCGAAGCAGAAGAAACAGCCGCCGCATCCGTTACCGGCAACTTCCATTGTCGTGCAGATGCAATCGGGGTTGGTGCTGACCTTCATGATCTACGCAGCTTAGTACAGGACAAAAAATGATCATTGAAAATGCGTAAAAGCCATCGGACGGTTATCCTCTTCCAGTTCTATCGCCAAACAAAACTGGAAAGGATATCCACCGATGGCTGACACGTCGCTCTTGGA
>JALZJL010000051.1 GCA_030859785.1 Acidobacteriota bacterium | reverse complement strand
ATGGCTGATCCGGCGCGTCGTTTGGCAGAAAATGTGGCGGGCGATTTCTTTGTCGACGGGACGTGCATCGACTGTGATGCGTGCCGGCAGATTGCGCCCACGACGTTTCGAGACCACGGCGATCAATCGAGTGTGTACCGGCAGCCGACGACCGAAGATGAGACGCGGCGAGCGTTGATGGCGCTCGTCGCGTGTCCGACCGGCTCGATAGGAACCGCCCGCCACCACAACACACGCATTGGCGTCGACTCGTTTCCCAATCTGATTACCGAAAACATCTACTTCTGCGGCTTCACCGCGGAGGCCAGCTTTGGCGCGTGGAGCTATCTCGTCGTGCGCCCCGCCGAACAGGGAGGCAACCTGCTCGTCGACTCGCCGCGCTTCACCGGGCCGTTGGTGAAAAAGATTGAAGCTCTCGGCGGCATCCGCACCATCTTACTGACGCACCGCGACGACATCGCCGACCATGACAAGTACGCGGCTAAGTTCGGCGCAGAGCGCATCATGCACGCCGCCGACGGCGCGGCCCGGCACGGCGTCGAACACGTCATCGAGGGCGAAGCAGAACAGCGGATCGGTGACGACCTGACACTTATTCCGACGCCCGGCCACACGCGCGGCCACATGGTCCTGCTCTACCGCGACAAGTTTCTTTTCACCGGTGACCACCTCGCGTGGTCGCCGAGCAGACAGACGCTCATCGCGTTTCGCGACGTTAACTGGTACTCGTGGCCGGAACAGACGCGCTCGATGATGAAGCTACTGCGGCACCGGTTTGAATGGGTACTGCCGGGACACGGGCGCATCCACTCGGATTCTGCCGAGGCGATGCACGCACACCTCGCGCGGTGCGTCGAGTGGATGAAGAAAACACCTTAGACGAAGGCCGAACGCCTCCCGGAACATAAGCCAGGTTGGTGTCAGGGATAAGTTAATTTCATCTTCACGCGAGGCAGTTGAAGTTGCTGAGGTTATATCAATCGGCTATCATGAATTTCAATAACGCGGAACCGGTTTCGCTCCTTAATCATAAATACTTAACGCGGTATGCAGTAAACGTTTAAGCTTCTGTCCGTCAAAATCCAATGTCTGCCGTCGAAGAAACTAAAAGAGACATAAGTGTACCGACAGCGAGGGCCGTCCCCGCGTCGCCGTCAATCGTGACGCGGTTCCTGAACCTACTGAGTTCGGTGCGGTTCGGCGTTTCCCTTCTCATCCTGCTGGTCGTCGCCTGTATGATCGGGATGCTCATCATGCAGCAGAATGTCGAGGGCTTCGATAAGTATTACGCCGCGCTGACCCCGTCGCAACGCCTGCTCTATGGCTCGCTCGACTTCTTCGATATTTATCACGCCTGGTACTTCAACGCGCTACTGCTGCTCCTCTCCCTGAATATCGTGCTGGCCTCCATCGACCGCTTTCCGAAGGCGTGGACATTCATCTCCAGAAAGAAACTCGACGCTTCGCCGACGTGGTTGAAGGGGCAGGAACAGCACTCGACGCTCGCGATCAAGGAACAAAGCCACGGCGCGGCGGTCGAGCGGGTGGTGGCGGCCCTGCGCGGTGGCGGCTTCAAGTCAATGGTCACCGAGAAGAACGGGCGCACGTTCGTCTTCGGCGAGCGCGGGGCGTGGAACCGCCTCGGCGCGTATGCCGTCCATGTCGCGCTGCTGACGATTTTCTTCGGCGGCTTTATGACGTCGCAGTTCGGGCGGACGGGTAATTTGCGGTTGACACCCGGCGCGGTGTCATCGGAGATGACCGAGCTTGAGTTCCAACTCGACCAACTGACGCCGCGCGCGATGGCGCTCCCTTTCGAAGTGGTGTGTCTCGACATCCAGCAGAAGCTGATTGAAAAGGACGGGCCGATCACCGCCAACAACACGCTCGACTGGCTGACGCGCGTCAAGATCAGGGATGCCGAGTTTGGCGACACCGAGGCGCTGGTGCATATGAACCGGCCATTCGACTATCGCGGCTACCGCTTCTTTCAAGCCAGCTTCGACCCGACGGGGAAGGCGCGCCACATCAAGCTGCAGGTGACACCGGAGCAGGGCGGCGCAGCGCAGGAAGTCAGTCTGCCGCGCGATGGCGCGACGACGCTCCCCGATGGCACGAAAATCGAATTCGCCGACTTCTTCGCCGACGTGAGCGCCGCCGCCGCCGGCCCGCAGGCACAGCCACGCGAAACTACCAGCTATCCGAACCCGGCGGCGTTGTTGCAGGTCACGCCGGCGACGGGCGGTGCGCCGGTGCGGGCGTTTGCATTGGCAGCGGAGTTGCCGGCCAACGCGCCGGTCGCGGCGGCGAAGGCGGGTTACAAGTATCGTCTGGTTGATTTCGAGAAGGTGCCAAACGCGCACGTGCTGTCGATTCAGTACGACCCCGGCGCGACGGTGGTGTATGTCGGATTTCTGTTGCTGGGGCTGACGCTCTCGGCGGTCTTCTTCTTTTCGCATCAGCGGGTGTGGGCGTTGATTGAAGAGCGGGGCGGCGCACAGCAGAACTTCGGCGCGGAGAGTTTCGAGGTCACGCTCGGCGGCAACACGAACCGCAACAAGCTGGGGTTTGAAGACCGCTTCAAGCGGCTTGTCGCAAAGATCAGCGGGCACCCACTCACCGTCGAGTCGCGTGATGAAGGGGCCTGATGCGGCACATTGGACCTCTTGCAAAAAATCAATTGCCATGTTTAGAGGCGGGCTCCGCCCGCCGGTGCATGATTAAATGTCACGGGCAAAGGCGGGCGCAGCCCGCCTCTAAACAAACGTATTTTTTACTTTTGCAAGAAGTCTATTGATGCGGTCAAGGTTAACGATGAGGTGAAGGTAATTATGAGTGAAGTGATGAATCAATCGGCGACGACGGTCAACGCGCCGCCGATCAATCTAAAGCAGACTAATATCTGGTCGTACCTGCCGTCGGTGCTGGCGGTCGGCGGCGCGGTGCTGCTGACGCTGCTGCGTGTCCAGACGGGCGGCGCCAACTTTATCAGTGACGGTGCGCTGATGATGCTCGCGCTCGCTTGCTATCTGACGGCGGCGGTCTTTCACCTGACGAACCTGTACGCGCCGTCGAACGTGGCGACGCGGCTCGGGTTGTGGTCGGCGACGTTGGGCGTGTTCTTCAACCTGGGGAGTTGGGGCGTGCGTTGGATCGCGGCGCACGACCGCGAGTTGACGATTCTGACCAAGAGTGGATACGGCCCCGATCAGATGCCGTGGTTCTTTCGCTACATTCCGTTCGCGAATCTCTATGACTTGAGTTTGGCGTTCGCGTTTGGTGCCGGCATCACGACGCTGTTGATCGCGCACCGCAAAAGCTTTCGGTTCCTCGGCGCGATTTCGCTACCGATAGCGGCGCTGATTCTATTGCTGGCGCGGTTCATCGGTGGCGAGTTCATCGATCTGCCACCGGTTCTGGATTCATACTGGCGTCCGATTCACGTCGGCATCGCGTCACTCAGTTACGGCGTGGCGTTGGTGTGCTTCGCGGTGGCGGTCGTCTATTTGTTGAAGGACGGCGTCAAGACCGAAGCGATGGCGATGTGGTCGAGCATCTTCGCGTTGTCGGTGTTGGCGACGATCAGTAAGTTTTCGGTGTTCGCGCCGTCGACGTTTGGAACGTACACGGCGTCGACGTTCCTCGGTGAATCACGGTTCTCTTTGGGGCTGCGGGCCGACATCCCGTATGTCGGATGGCTGCTTGTGGTCGCCGGCGCGTTGCTTGTCGGCACGATCATCGCGTTCGGCAAGTACCTCGCATCGCACAGCGAAGCGGCGCGACGGTGGGGCCACTGGATGCTGAAGCTGTCGCTGGTCGCGCAGGCGATGGCGGTCGTCACCCTGGTCGCGCAGATCAAGTCGATCAAGGATGTGGTGGCGCACCTCGACGCGCGGCAGTACGAGCGGTTCAGCGTTTGGATGTTGCAGCAGGAGCAGGCGACGCCGGAACAGATCGCGCAATTCACGGGGCCGCAGTTGTCGCAGATGGCGGACGGGTGGGTGCAGCAGAACGGAGCGTTGCTGCGCCTCAGCACAAACGCCAATCCGGTGGAACTGGCGGCGTTGATTACGGCGTTCGCGGGGACACTGTTCGTCATCATCTTCAGCTTCCGCACGGAGAAGTTGCGTGCGGCGCTGCCGAGCTTAGAGAAGATCGACTCGTTGATGTACAAGACGGCGGGAGTGGCGTTCGCCGGCCTCGCATTATTGTTGATGACGGGTGCGGTGTGGGCGAATGAGTCGTGGGGCCGATACTGGGGATGGGACTCGAAAGAGACGGGAGCGTTTGTGGCGTGGCTGACATACGCCGGGTTCCTGCACACGCGAATCTCGCGGGGATGGACGGGCCGAGCGTCGGCGTATTTCGCGATAGTGGCGTTCCTGCTGGTGATCTTCACCTATCTCGGGGTGAGCTACCTGCTGCCGGGTCTTCACTCTTACGCCTGAAGGCAAGTACTGAGTACTGAGTGATGAGTGCTGAGTTAAAAGCTGGTTCTTACTTAGTACTCAGCACTTATTAATTTGTTTATGACCAAAGAGAACGTGCTTTTTTCGATTATCGGGGTGCTGCTCGGGTTCATCGTCGGGTTCATCTTCGCCAACTCCGTCAACCAACGCGGGCCATCGACGAGTGTCCCCGCCGTGACCGCCGGCGTGGGTGCCGATGGTCTGCCGCAGAATCATCCGCAGTTGCCGGTCAACGCGGTGAAGGAGCAACCGCCGGGCATGCAGGCGGCGGTTGATGATGCCGCGAAGCAGGCGAAGGCGGCACCGAACAGCTTTGATGCGCAGATGAGGGCGGCGAGCGGTTTTGCGCAGATCAATCGTTATGATGAGGCGCTCGATTATCTGCTGCGCGCCAACGAACTGCGTCCCGACGATTACGAAGTCGTGGTGCAACTCGGCAACGCCAACTTCGAGATGGGCCGGTTCGAGGCGGCGGAGCGATGGTATGCGGCGGCACTCGTTAAGCAGCCGGAAGACGTCAACGTGCGTACGGACCTCGGCCTCACGTTCTACTTCCGTAAGCCGAACGACATCGAGCGTGCGATCCAGGAGTTTCGGCGGTCGCTGCAATACGACCCGCGCCACGAGTTGACGCTGCAAAACATCACGGCGGTGCTGACTGATAAAGGTGACATGAGCGAAGCGCAAACCACGCTCGCGCGTCTCGAGCAGGTCAACCCGACCAACCCGGCGATCAGAAAATTGCGCGAGGGAATTGAGGCGTCCGGCGGGCGGGCGAGAAGCGCGCCGGGCGGGACTGCGAATCCGGCGCGCTGACACTTCGCCCATGAGCAAGTGTGAGGCTGTGAGCGAGAGGAGTGAACAGAGGATGAGAAGCTTGATTTCTTTGGGTGCGTTGGCGGTGGTGTTGGCGTCCGTGGCGTGCGGTAGTAACGACGGGGCGATGGTGATGTCGAACACGCAGAACGTTAACGCCGCGCGACCTGCCGCGACGGGCGCGGGGTCGACAAGGGGTGCGGGTGCGGCCAATGATGCGCCGCTCGCTTCCGCTCATCGCCGCGGCTCGGTTGGCGCTGGCGGCACGACAGGTACCTCGAACGAAAAGGCGAGCCTCGAGACGCCGGAACTCGACGCGAAGATCGAGCAGGCTGACGCCAGGGCGAAAGCCAGTAACGCGAGCGCCGCCGACAAATTGGGGGCCGCCGCCGCGTACCTCGAACGCGGCAACTTCTACCGCGACGCGGGGCAACCGTCGCTCTACAAGTTTGCGCTCGGCGATTACCGGCGCGCTCTACGTTATCAACCGGACAATGTCCAGGCGCGCGAACGAATGGAGGAAATCGTCAGCATCTACAACAACATGGGGCGCCCCGTGCCGAACAACGGTAATGGGCCGTGACTTGTGTGGCGCGTGCTGACGGCCTGGTATCTAACTGCCGGAAATAAACTTCGCCTGACAGGAAATCATCCGTCAAAACCTGCCGGTAACTTCATTTCGAAGCTCTCTCATAAATTCGGAGCCATCTGACCGAACTCCGACCTTTGCAGGCAGTTAACCCGATGGCATACGGCAACCCCGGACGGTTTGGCTCACGCGGTCGCGTGGGCCACCTCGAATCAGCGCGGCGCCACCACTAATGCCACCGCAATTGCTCAGCCCACAGAGCGTCATCAATCTGTTTATGACCTGGCAACAATTGACGAGCGCCAAGCAACTGAGCCGTTGCGCCAAGTTGTCGCACGAGCGCCACCATCGGCGCGCGGGGGAACTCGTGAAAGTGTGGCGTCAATGGCAGAGCGGACACTCTGTCCATCGTTGAACCGCGCTCGGCTTCGAATCGCTCAAGTTTAAAATGAACTGTCCGGTCAGATTGTGAACGGGACAACAGTGCTGAGAAAGTAAGGTTTCAGTATGACTGCATTAACGCTTTTGTTATTTCTCATAGCTAGGATGTCTTCAATTCAGTGACTCCCTCAGACGTTAATTATCATTTGGGAAAACAGCTTGATTCGTCGTTTTCCTCTTTTGTTCTTATTAGAAGGCTTGGGTAGTAGTTCAATTCAGCCTTGAAGGACCAGACAATGTTTCCTCTTGGTTTTTAAATTGGATAAATACCTGAAGTAGGACATTAATGATGCGCGGAAATTAGGGAGTCGCTCAGCCCGGAATCAACGATTCTACAGACCTTTTTTCCACCAATCGCTGATTCGAGTACAGCCGAAAGCTGTTTATAATTGTTATAAGAACAAGCTTGAGATAAGCTTAATTTCACTGAGCAGACAATTGAATTACTGAACACTGAGCGTTGCAGTTTTCGTAAGAGTTTTGACTTCTCATTACTAACGGCGATCTCTTTACGCTCAGAGCGCTCAACAAACTTTCGTCGCGGCAAGGCAGGGCTTCAGCTAAATTGCTAATTGGGTTGTGCCGAAGGGCTGACTGACGCTGAGATCGGCGAAATGTTACACATTGTGGTGAGCAGACGCTGAAGTTCATACCCTCGCAAGTTTTCGTAAATTTATCGTCAAGTCTCATCACCGATTAGTTTTGCGTTTACTTATGCAGAGATATCCTGAGTTCGGGCGGAGAGCGTGCGGCCTCTAAACGACGTGCTCAGGGCCAATAATACATTGCAGATGCCGCCTCGCATTGAGGCTTCCCTTCGGGGTATGGCGTGACACTTGCCGATAAGTAATTTGAAACGGCGGGAAAGCAGGCAAGGACAGAAGTGTATCTGTGGGTTAAGGTGACCGACTTGAATCTAAAAAAAGAGAAGAAACAAAAGAAGAAACGAACAGCGCTGGTAATTTGTCAGAATGGCAAGCAGTTCTGGACGACGCAAACGGAATTCTGGCAATGGGTCAGAGATTGTGTTGTCGTAAAGACGCAAGATCAGCCACTGACGGGCGTCTTTCGGTGTGAAGATGAGGAGTTGAAAGTTTTAATAAATCATACTGTGCTCAACCTCGGTGCTCCCAATCACCTGCGCGAGATCATGTTGTCGCGACAGAAAGCGAAAATTCCACGACGAACCCGGATGCCGGGAAGATGACAATTTCCAAAACGCCGAAACTCAATTCTCGGCCTAGATGAAAGATGAAGTGAGGTAGCCATGAGAAGTCAAAATGATTCTTTGGGGTTGAATTACCTGAGCATGGTGCGCATGCGCAGTTCCTGTGTATTGATGATACTGTTATTTGCATCAAGCGTGGCGATAGCACAACAGCCAACTGTAAGCATGCCCACGCCGGCTGCGGTGCCTGCGACGCCGACGGCGACCGCACCTGCGATGCCGATGGCGACCGCTTCCAGCACAACTTCATCGCAAGCAAGTAACCAATACCGCATCGGGCCGGGAGATGTGCTCGACGTCCGTGTCTTTAATCGACCGCAGTTATCACACGAATCCTTGCGTGTCGAGAATCACGGCGTGATCCGCATGCCTTTCATCGGTGAGATTCAAGCGGCGTGTCAAACGGAAGGCGAGCTTTCGAAAGAGATCACCACACGCCTCTTGAAGTACCAAAGAAATCCGCAAGTTGATGTCTCTGTCAAACAATACAATTCCCAGCCGGTATCAATCATGGGGGCGGTTAACGCACCCGCCCGCTTTCAACTTCAGCGGCGGGTACGGTTGCTGGAGATTCTGTCGCTGGCAAACGGTCCCAGCCCGCGCGCCGGACGCAGCATTCAGGTTCTTCACGCTGAATCTCCGACTTCGATGTGCGAACCAACATCTGCTCCGATTACCCCTGAAGCTGATGCTGCTGTCACAGGCTTTAGTTCCTATAGCATCAACGACACGCTGAAGGGTGATGCTCAATCGAATCCGTACGTCCGGCCAGGGGACATTGTCACCATACCCGATGCTGAACAGATTTATATCATTGGTAACGTGAATAGACCGGGTGCGATTCCACTCAAAGAGCCGCTGACGATATCACGAGCGATTGTGATGGCGGGTGGGACAGCGCCGAACACTGATACCGGGAAGGTGCGGATTCTCAGGCAGCCTCCTGGGAGTGCGGATAAGACGCAGATTATCGTCGACCTGAAGAAGATTAATAAAAACCAAGCGGAGGATATCGCGCTGCTTGCCAACGATATAATAGATGTGCCGACGGTCGGCGGCATCAGAGGGGTATTCAAAGAAATCATCCGCACTATCGTTCCGACAGTTTCACAGCTTCCGCTGCGCGTCGTCTATTGATGCTCTGCGGTCATGATGTTTAATACTCACGGCGCAACTTTTCTGCCTGCTCTTTGCTTTGAGCATGCAACTCTCTGCCCCCAATTTTTCAGGTGAGATAATGAAAGACCCCCAGGAATTAATTCAAAGCGTGGCGGAACGGCGGTTGCCGGTCAGACGTCCGGAGACGAACGCCGCTTCGCTACCTGCGATCAGCTATGTCGAGCGAGAGGATGTAGATGAGGTACCTCTTCGTGACTACTGGCGCGCGGTGATCAAGCACCGATGGCTGATTGTCGGCATCACGCTTTTGGTGACAACGTTGACCGCCATTCACATGGCGCGTAAGCCCGATATTTATGAAGCTAAGGCGCGGGTGCAGGTTGATCTCGAAAATAACCCGGCGCTCGGAAGCGGTTCCAAGGACGGCCCGATCTATATTAATACCGGTGTCCCTGACCCATCCTACTTCAGTTCTCAGCTTCAAATCCTGACTAGCTCCAGTCTGTTGCAGCAGGTCGTGAACACGCTGCATCTTGAGAGTGATGTGGCATTTCTTAGTCCACAAAAAGCGTCAGCGTGGCAGAATCTGCTCAACATGTTCGGCCTTGGCGGCAAAGTTACCGGCCCCAAAGGCCAGGATGGCGAGGGTGAACCATCCCCCATTTCAATCGCGCCTGCGACACCAAAAAGTAATTTGGCCGAGGCCAAACGATTGGCCCCGTATGTCGGCATTCTTCGGGGCGGGGTGGAGATAAATAGAGTCAAGGACACACGACACATAGACATTCGTTTCAAGCATCTCGATCCGCAGGTCGCCTTCAAGATCGTTAATACCCTGGCTGATGTTTTTGTGCGCTCGAACATGGTGACAAAGACTGCTGCCAGCGAATCGGCAAGCGATTTCCTCCAGAAGCGCATTGCTGAGTTAAAGCAACAGATCCGCGATGATGAGCGGCGACTCGCCGATTATGCTCGGAATCATAATATTATCTCGCTTGATGCCGCCGAGAACACGGTGGTGGCTCGGCTGGCGGGTCTTAATACCGAACTGCTGGTTGCGGAAAATGATCTCAAACTGGCTGAAGCAGAGTACAAAGTCAGCCTCGCGCCCGACGCCGCCGAGGTGTTATCGACGACTAATAGCGCGCCGACTGCTGCGGCAGAAGCGCAAATAGCTTCGCTGCGGCAGAAGCGAGCGCAACTACTTGCCGAGAACACGGAAGAGTGGTGGGAGGTCAAAGAGGTCAGTCAACAGATTGCGGAACTCGAAAAACAAAGTAAGGAAGCCCGCCAGAAGGCGTTGACCAGTTTCAAAACCAATCTCACGGCGCGCTATCGTAAGGCGCAGGCGCGCGAACAGTCGGCGCGTGCGGCCTTCAACCGACAACGCAGCGAGACCGTGACGCAGAATGTGGCGGCGATCAACTACAATATTATCAAGCAGGAAGTCGAGACCAAGAGAAGTTTATTAAATGGATTGCTGCAACGTGCAAACGAGAACGTGATAGCCATCGCCGGGCTGACGGGGACACCAAACAATATTCATGTCCTCGACTACGCGCTGGTCCCCGGTAGTCCCGTCGAGCCGAGCCGTCTGCCGAGCGTCGCCACAGCATTCATTCTCTCGCTCGCCTTTGGAGTCGGTCTCGCACTCTTTCTGAATTATCTGGATGACAGTCTGCACTCCACCAGTGAGGCCGAAAGGCTTCTGAGCCTGCCGGTGTTAGGCGCGATCCCTCTGGTTGAGGCCTCAGCGCGGCGCCGTCTGCTGCCATCCATCGGTGCTCTGCAAAAACGAAATGGGAATGGGGGCACCTGGCCGTCTCCGTTCCTCGGCAGTGATGATGCGCGTTCTCCGTTGGCTGAAGCTTATCGGCATTTACGTACCTCTGTGCTGATGTCAACCGCAGGAAATGTGCCGAAGACTATCCTTGTGACATCAAGTCAGCCAGCCGAAGGTAAAACCACAACGGCCGTTAACACCGCGCTGGCCTTGGCGCAAACCGGAGCCAGCGTGCTCATCATCGATGCGGACATGCGCCATCCGTGCCTCAATCAAATCTTTAATTTGAATAATGATTACGGCCTCAGCAGCTACCTTCTGAGTGGAATGGGCAAGGCCGAACTGTTTTCGCTGATCGAGAGAAAGAATGGGGAGAGTGGAGTCCACGTGCTTCCGGCGGGACCGATACCACCGAATCCGGCAGAACTTCTCGGCTCTGAGCAGATGCGTCGCTTGCTCGAATACGCCGAACCTCACTACACACATATCATTATTGATTCGCCGCCGATCTCTTACTTTACCGACGGCGTGCTCCTCTCGTTGTTAGTTGATGGCGTGCTGCTCGTCGTGCACAGCACCAAGAGCTCGCGCGAAATTGTGCGTCATGCGCGAAACGTGTTGCAGGATGTGGGCGCAAAAATCTTCGGCGTAGTCCTGAACGGCGTCAAACAAAACTCTCAGGATTATTATTACTATTCGCGCGAAAAAAATGTGAACCACATACCTTTCATGTAATGATCTTCGGCGCTTGGTTTTCGCAGTAGCTGAAAGAAGCTGCTTCATCATGGTGGAGCGGGGAGTTCCGCTAAATGAAGAGTGGTGAAGTCAAGGAATTAAAACAGACGGATGCCGGAAACTGCTGCGATCAATGAGCCAGCGCGAAAAACCTCACTCAAACCCGCCAGATCGAGGATGCGCGAATCCCTCCACGGGCGTGCGGCGCATCTGCTCGACAGAACAATCTTCTTTTCTCTCCTGACACTCATCGCATTAATTGCGGTTCCCTCCGGAAAGGGGGCGCTGTGGTGGGACGCGGCCTTTGAGTGCGCTGTTTTTGCGCTTGGGGTGCTGTGGATTATCCAATGCTTTCTCAGTGGGGCGTGCCGCGTCGACGGAAAGAGTCTGCTCGCGCCGTTGCTTCTACTGATAGTTTTCGCATTCATGCAAACCATACCTTGGTCGAGCGCCAACACGGCAGAAGGCATTGGAGACGGGGCGTGGCAGGCGTTGAGCGCAGACCCATATGAAACGCGGCTCTTCGTATGGAGGCTGCTCGCTCTGACTCTCGCCGGAGCGCTTCTACTGCGCTTGACCTCTGACCGTCACCGTCTACGTACGCTCATTCACACTGTGCTTGGAGTCGGCGTAGCCAGCGCTCTATTC
The DNA here is from genome assembly GCA_030859785.1 of Acidobacteriota bacterium. Lineage (GTDB taxonomy): Bacteria > Acidobacteriota > Blastocatellia > Pyrinomonadales > Pyrinomonadaceae > JACDEG01. Next base: position 13,370 of record JALZJL010000051.1, on the reverse strand, counting down.
GGTATCATCCGGCAGGCGATACAGAATAGCCACTGGGTATTGACCCTACATACGCCCTACGCGGTATGGGTAGACTTCCTGAATCTCAGGCTGGACGAAGGGTACGGACAGTTCGGTAATCGTAACCATTTCGCTTTTCTGATGGAGATGACGCTCGGCCTGGCGCTCGGGCTGATAGCTGGTGGCGGGGTACGCCGGAATCGTCTGCCAATCTATTTAATTGCGGCGGCGAGTGTGTGGACGGCACTCGTGCTCACCACATCGCGTGGCGCTATCTTCAGCATGCTGAGCCAACTGATTTTTATCGTGTTGTTTGTGATTGGCCGGCGTCCTGTGCGAGAAACTTCAAAACGAATGAGTGGCGCGGCGCGCAGTTGGTCGCGCATCAGCCGTTCGTTCATCACGCGCATCGTTCTGGTGGTGTGTTTGGTCGCAGCGGTGAGCATCGGCGTGATCTGGGTAGGTGGTGATTCGCTGATGAATCGTTTGGAAACCGTGCCGGGCGAATTAGCCACTGGTAACTCAAGCGAGCGGAGCGGTACGCGCCGCATTGAAATATGGCGTGCGACATGGCAGTTGATTAAAGCCAACCCGGTCGTCGGAATCGGCTTTGGCGGTTACTGGGCGGCGATCCCCGCGTACCGTGATGCGTCGGGCATGTGGACGCCGGAGCAAGCGCACAACGAATATCTGGAGTTGGCGGCGAGTGGCGGTTTGATCGGAGCGGCGCTCGGAGCGTGGTTTATCGTCGTGTTCATTAAACGCGCTCGTGAGCCGCTGCGCAGCATCGATTCTCTCCGTCGCGCGGCGTGTTTAGGGGCGCTGACCGGACTTTGTGGCGTAGCCGTTCACAGTCTTTTCGACTATGGCCTGCATATCAGCATTAATGCTTTGGTCTTCACCGTGCTGATCACCATCGCGGTCGCGGATGGCCGTGTCGAGAAGAAAGCGGTTTGATTGGCAGCGAATCAGTATTGAACAATCAATCGGGTGTATTTAACAATTGGCATCATCTCCGCAAATCAATGACGACACGTTAGCCAGACGTTACTACTCACCACTGATCGCAGTCGCCATTGCGGTGCTGTGCTTGTGGGGAATGTGGAACGCCGGGCGAGGGGGAATCTCACGGCTGTTCTCGACGTACCAGGGCTGGCCGGCGCTAACCGAGAAGGGGGCGAACATCAGTCCTTCCGATCCGGAAGCGCGTTTCGCTTATGCTGTCGCGCTGTCGCGCATCGGAGAGCACTATGAAGCAATCCGGGAGTTTGAACGTGCTGTCGCGCTACGGCCACGCCACTACCATCTATGGATGGAGCTTGGACGCATCCGCAGTCGGGTGGATGATCTACAGGGTGCGCTCGCGGCTTTTAAAGAAGCCGTTCGTTATGCACCCTACTATGCGCAGCCTCGTTGGCAATTAGGAGACGTGCTTTACAGAATGAATCGTCGCGACGAAGCTTTCGCGGAACTTCGCCGCGCCGCCTCAAGCGATCCGGACCTTTTGCCGTCACTGATTGATTTGGCTTGGGTCGCTTACGGCGAAGACGCCGATGCGGTCAGGCAGGCTGTGCAACCACAAACCACAGCGACATATCTTGCGCTCGGACGTTTCTTCGCCGATCACGGAGAGTTTAATGAAGCAAGCCATCTCTTTCGCGTAGCGGGAGCCGCAGCCGATTGGGAACGGCGCCAACTGCTTAAAAAACTGCTCGCCGCCAATCGTTTCTCAGATAGTTATACGGTGTGGGCGAGCGGGCGTGAAGATCGCGATAGTGGATCGCAAGGCGGCGGCGCCGTTATCACCGATGGAAGTTTTGAGAGCGAGATTGACGCGGAGGACGATGACGGGTTCGGATGGCAACTTGTGCGTGACATGCCGACGGTGCGAGTGGCGCGTGATAACAACGAGCCGGGCGCGGGCACGCACAGTCTGCGCGTTGATTGGAACGGCGCCGCTCATCCATCCATTTCGGTTGTGTCGCAACTCGTCTTAGTCGAACCGAACATGCGTTACCGGCTGAACTTCATGGCGCGCACGCAAAACGTAGTGACCGGAGAACTGCCTGTCGTCACGGTGATTGATGCTGGCCCCGATGGACGCATGTTGGCGCAGACAGAGCCGTTACCATCCGGCACTAGCGGCTGGCAGGAATACACAGTACAGTTTGCCACGTCAGGCGCGACCCCCGCGGTACGCATCATCGCCCAGCGCCAAAACTGTACCAGCGAACCATGTCCGATCTTCGGGCGTGTCTGGTTTGATGCTTTCTCGTTACAGAAATTTTCATAGCATGTGCGTATCGGGTTGCAACAGAGAACCCCGGCTGTTGGTTGTGACCTCGACTGTCAATCGAACCATTCTGAAAGAATTCTAAAGACTAATTATGATGAACAGCGCGACGACGGTCAGCAAAGTCAAACCAGAAACGCCCGCCCGGAAAGGTGCGCTTCCTTACCTGCGAATCGAGCCGTCCCAAGGTTGGGTGGCGATTAAACTGGGCGAGTTGTGGGCATACCGCGAGTTGCTCGTTTTCCTCGTTTGGCGCGACATCAAGGTGCGCTACAAACAGACCGCGCTTGGCGCAACATGGGCCATTATCCAGCCGCTGTTCACGATGCTGGTGTTCAGTTTGTTCTTTGGCAAGCTGGCTAAAATGCCCTCGGACGGTATTCCTTATCCGATTTTCAGTTTCACCGCACTTGTACCGTGGACGTTCTTCGCCAACGGACTGGGACAATCAACCGGCAGCATCGTCGGCAGTTCAAATCTGATTACGAAAGTCTATTTCCCACGCTTAGTCATTCCGATTGCCTCGGTGCTTTCCGGGCTGGTCGACTTTATGATTGCCTTCAGCGTGCTCATCTTAATGATGCTGTACTACGGCATTGTGCCGACCATCAACACGCTGTTCCTGCCTTTGTTTCTGTTGCTGGCGCTCGTCACCTCGTTGGGTGTGGGACTGTGGCTATCGGTGCTGAACGTGGAGTATCGTGATGTGCGCTATGTGTTGCCGTTCATCACTCAGTTCTGGATGTTCGCGACGCCGATTGTTTATCCGAGCAGTTTGCTCTCCGAGCCTTGGCGCACACTCTATGGATTGAATCCGATGGTCGGGGTTGTCGAGGGATTTCGCTGGGCGCTGCTTGGCACGAACACTGCGCCGGGACCAATCATTATCGTTTCTTCGTTGGCGGCGCTCGGCATTCTGATTGGTGGAGCGTTCTACTTCCGGCGGATGGAAAAGAAGTTTGCGGATTTGGTGTAAATGATGGCGATTAACTTCAGGGAGTATTTCAATTCCGCTCCCGGCAGCGGGAATGCAGAAGCCGGCGGTTGCTTGATGATCGGCGAAGTTGCCCAGGCCCATGATGGCAGCTTAGGAATGGCCCACGCTTTCATTGATGCCATCGCGGATGCCGGCGCAGACGCCATAAAATTCCAGACGCATATCGCCGCCGAAGAAAGCACGCCTGATGAACCGTGGCGTGTGAAGTTTAGTCCGCAGGATCGAACGCGCTACGATTACTGGAAGCGGATGGAGTTCACAGAGGAGCAATGGCACGGCCTCAAACAACACGCCGATGGACGCGGGTTGCTCTTTCTCAGTTCACCGTTTTCAATGGAAGCCGTCGAACTGCTCGACCGTGTGGGAGTGGCTGCGTGGAAGGTGGCGTCCGGGGAAGTGAACAACACCGAGATGCTCGAACGGATGGCCGCCACCAAACTTCCGATGCTTCTCTCAACCGGCATGAGTTCGCTCAGTGAGATTGACCGGGCAGTTGAGCAGGTCAAGTCGCATCGACTGCCGTTAGCCGTCCTGCAATGCACCACCGCTTACCCGTGCCCGCCTGAAAAAACTGGACTCAATCTGATCCCCTTTTTTCGTGAGCGTTACAATTGCGCCGTCGGTCTCTCCGATCATTCAGGCACGATCTATCCCGGTCTGGCCGCGGCGACACTGGGCATCGAAGTATTGGAGATACACGTCACCCTCAGTCGTGAGATGTTCGGCCCGGATGTCGTCGCTTCGGTAACGACAACCGAACTGCGCCAGATGATTGAAGGCATCCGCTTCATTGAGCGGATGATGACCAATCCGGTCGACAAGAATAGTTTCGCTGTTGAGGTCGCTCCGCTGCGCGGCATGTTCACGAAGAGCGTGGTGGCTCGAATCGACTTGCCTGCCGGCACCACGCTACGCAAAGAACATTTAATCGTTAAGAAACCAGGAACAGGCATTCCGTCCGCTGAATTGCCGGCGTTGATCGGACTCCGCTTGAAGCGAAGTCTCCGCGCTGACGAACTACTGCGGAAAGAACATTTAGAGGACAGAGTTGATGCGTCGTAAAGTGTGCGTAGTCGTCACCGCCCGGCCCAGCTACAGCCGAATCAAAACAGCGCTCAAAGCGATTAACGCCCACCCCGATCTTGAGTTGCAATTGGTGGTGGCTGCCTCGGCGCTACTCGACCGCTATGGCACAGCCGTGCGTTACATGGAGGAAGACGGCTTCCAGATCGCCGCGCGCGTTTACATGGTGCTGGAAGGTGAGAACCTGGCGGCGATGGCGAAAACAACCGGCCTCGGATTGCTGGAACTGGCGACCGTCTTCGATAACCTAAGGCCCGACGTGGTGGTCACAGTCGCAGATCGTTACGAAACATTGGCGACGGCGGTGGCTGCTTCATACATGAATATTCCGGTGGCGCATGTTCAGGGCGGGGAAGTCACCGGCTCAATTGACGAGAAGGTTCGTCATGCGGTCACTAAACTCTCTGACTTACACTTCGTCTCGACTGAGCAGGCGGCCAAGCGTGTCATACGGATGGGTGAAGACACCGCGTCCGTGTTCATGACCGGCTGTCCATCGATTGATCTGGCCGCCGAAATCTTTCCCGATCCGACGCTCAACTTTGATCCGTTTGACAAGTATGGGGGAGTCGGCCCTGTATTGAATCTTTCGGATGGTTATCTGGTAGTGATGCAGCATCCTGTAACGACTGAGTACGAACTGGCGCGAAAGCAGGTCGTGGAGACGCTCCATGCGGTACGCGACTCGGCGCTGCCCACACTTTGGTTCTGGCCTAATGTGGACGCCGGTTCGGATGGCACTTCCAACGGCCTCAGGACGTTCCGTGAAGCAGAGCATCCGCAAAACATACATTTCTTTAAGAACATGTCGCCCACAGATTTCCTGCGCTTGATTTATAACAGCCGTTGTTTGGTGGGTAACTCCAGCGTCGGCATCCGCGAGAGTTCGTTTCTGGGAGTGCCGGTGGTGAACATCGGCTCGCGCCAGGGTGGACGAGACCGCGGGCGCAATGTTCTGGATGTCGGATATGACCGGCAGGAAATTGCAGACGCAATCCACACACAGGCGAGCATTGGCCGCTACGCCTCAGACAGTCTTTACGGTGGCGGCCAGGCGGGGCAGACAATCGCGCAACTCTTATCGGAAGTTCCTTTGGTGATTGAAAAGAGATTGACGTACTGAAGCGGTTTGATTGTTTGGTGTTCCTCGGCAACTGGAAAATACTTTGCGTGTCCTCGGATTAATTCCTGCTCGCGGCGGCTCAAAAGGAGTACCACGCAAAAACATTCGACCGTTATGCGGGAAACCTCTTTTGCAATACACCGCGGACGCAGCGTTGGCGGCTCGCCGTCTGTCACGCGTGATCCTGAGCACCGAGGACAGAGAGGTCGCGGAAGTCGGACGGCAGAGCGGTTTAGATGTGCCATTCATGCGACCGGCGGAACTGGCGCAAGACGATACGCCGACGCTGCCGGTTGTGCAGCACGCGGTGCGTTGGATGGAAGCGCATGATGAATACTTCGACGCTATCTGCCTGCTTCAGCCGACAAGCCCTCTGCGCCGCGCGCAGGATATTGATGCATGCATCGAGCGATTGGAGCAGAGCGAGGCTGATGCGGTCGTGACGATCCTTCCGGTTCCCGCCGAATACAATCCGCACTGGGTCTATTTTCAAGACGATGGCGGCCTCCTCCGTTTAAGCACCGGTGAAGTCAATCCGATTCCACGGCGGCAGAGTCTACCGCCCGCGTTTCATCGTGAAGGTTCTGTCTACGTCACACGGCGGGATGTCGTGATGGAGCAGCACAATTTGTACGGCAACGCTGTGGTCGGTCATCTGTTAAACCCGGAGCGTTGCGTGAATATCGACACCTTGGAAGATTGGGAGCGAGCGGAACGGCTTCTCCGGGTGAAGGCAAACTAAAGATGTGTGGCATCGCTGGAATCTTCGGACTAAATTGGAGGCGCGCACAACTGGAGGCGATGATCGCGAGCCAGCGACATCGCGGCCCCGATGCCGAAGGCATGTATATCGACTCAGACGGGATCATCGGATTAGGCCATAACCGGCTGAGCATCATCGATCTCTCTCCCGCTGGTCGGCAACCGATGTCTAGTGGTGACGGTCGTTGGCGAATTGTCTTCAACGGCGAGATTTACAACTACCTTGAATTGCGCAAAGAACTTGGCGATTACCCATATCACAGTCAAACCGATACGGAAGTGATTCTGGCGGCCTATGAGCGTTGGGGACTTGAATGTCTGGATCATTTGATCGGCATGTTTTCTTTTTTGATTTGGGATGAACGCGAGCGTTGTCTCTTTGCCGCGCGCGACCGTTTCGGTGTCAAGCCGCTCTATTATCATCAGCAACCGGACGGCACACTGCTGCTTGCCAGCGAGATCAAGACCCTGCATGCCGCCGGCGTGCCGATGCGCCATGATCCAATAGCGTGGTCGACGTATCTGACTTATGGGGCGTATGACCACTCTGAACGTACCTTCTGGGAAGGGATACATGCGCTGCCGCCCGGTCACACGCTCGTCTGGCAGGATGGCGAGGTGCGTCTTTCATGTTGGTATGACTTGGCGAAGCGCGTCGGTGCGGAGTTTGATGAGAGACCATCGGCGACAGTCGAGGAAGAGTATCTGGCGTTGCTGAATGAAAGCGTGCGGCTGCGTTTTCGCTCGGATGTGCCGGTCGGAATTAATTTGAGTGGTGGGCTGGATTCATCCACTCTGCTGGGTCTGGTGCAGACCGTCCAGGGTGCGGAGAGCGACGTTAAGGCTTTCACTTTCGTGACCGGCGATTCGCAGTATGACGAGTTGCCCTGGGTCGAGCAGATGCTGGCTCACACTCGTCATCCTTCGGTAGTCTGTCACTTGAAGCCGAGCGATGTCCCGGCCTTATCGGAATCCGTGCAGGCTCATCAGGATGAGCCGTTCGGTGGGCTGCCGACGCTCGCCTATGCTCGGTTGTTTGAGCGCGCCCGGGCGGAAGGGGTAATCGTGCTGCTGGACGGACAGGGCATGGATGAGCAGTGGGCCGGGTATGATTATTATCAAGCGGCAATGGACGGCACTGCGGCGGCTGGTCTGGTGCAGGGTGTTAAAGAGAAGCCGGTTCGGCCAGAGTGTCTGACGCCGGAGTTCCGCGCGCTCGCCGAAGCGTTTGAACCGCCGCGGCCTTTTCCGGATCAATTGCGTAACCTACAGTATCGCGACGCACGGTACACCAAAATCCCCAGAGCATTGCGCTTCAACGACCGTGTCTCGATGAGATCGTCGACTGAGTTGCGTGAACCATTCCTCGATCATCGTTTGTTTGAACTGGCACTGAGCCAGCCGCTTGAACGGAAAATAATCGACGGTACGCGCAAGTGGCTGCTGCGGCGGATGGCGAGACACTTGCTTCCCAGTGGTGTTGTTGAAGCGCCGAAGCGACCGTTGCAGACTCCGCAACGTGAGTGGCTGCGCGGCCCGCTTCAAGGGTGGGCCAATGATTGTATTGAGGAGTCGCTGAACGTGTGTGGTGGGACCTGGCTGGACGCAGACGCTGTGCGCCGAGCATGGCGTAATTATTGTGACGGAGCCAGCGACAACAGTTTCTACATTTGGCAATGGATTAACTTAGGACTAATGGTTGAAACCGAGGTGACTGCATTTTATGAGTGATGTCGCAATCCGCATTGAAGGAATTTCCAAACATTACACCATCGGCAGTCAGGGTACGGAGTGGTACAAAACTTTGCGGGACACCTTGTCCGATGCCGCGGCTCTCCCCTTTCGTGCGATCCGTTCCAAGCTCCAGGGCACGAATCAACGTTCGAATGAAAAAAAGTCCTTCTGGGCGCTCAAAGATGTCTCATTCGAAATCAAACAAGGCGAAGTTGTTGGCTTGATTGGCCGCAACGGTGCCGGCAAAAGTACGCTGCTGAAGATTCTCTCTCGCATCACCGATCCGACCGAAGGGTTCGTTGAGATGCATGGCCGGCTCAGTTCACTGCTGGAGGTGGGTACGGGCTTTAATGCGGAGTTGAGCGGACGGGACAACATCTATTTGAACGGCGCTATTCTGGGAATGAAGCGGGCGGAGATCAAACGTAAGTTTGATGAGATCGTGGCTTTTGCTGAAGTCGAAACGTTTATCGATACGCCCGTGAAACGTTACTCCAGCGGCATGTACTTACGTCTCGCTTTCGCCGTCGCGGCTCATCTTGAGCCGGAGATTCTGCTGGTCGACGAGGTGCTCGCGGTCGGAGATGCCGCGTTTCAGAAGAAGTGCCTGGGGAAAATGGGCGAGGTGGCGCACGAGGGTCGGACGGTCGTTTTGGTAAGCCATAATATGGCGGCGATTGCCAATCTCTGTAGTCGGACGGCGGTCTTGAAAGGAGGCCGTTTGGATTTCTTCGGCGAGACGCAGACAGCGGTCGCTGAGTACATCAACGGCTTGCCGATGGGTGATGCGGCTGAACTGGCCGAGCGTGCGGACCGAGAGGGCGGGGGAAGAGTTCGGATTCAAAAACTTAATCTCCTTGACGAGTATGGCGTGCCAAGAGACGTCGTTCAATCAGGCGAACAGTTGATCGTCGAGATGGAGTATCTTTCCTCCGCCGAAAAGACTTTGACGAACGCCATCTTTGAGGTGAAAGTGTTCAACCAGTACGGGGAACAAATGTTCATCTTATCCACTTTTCTGACCGGGCAATCCTTTGACATCTTACCGGGTAGAGGAACGCTTTATTGTCATGTGCCTGCATTTCTGATGACGCCTGACAGCTACAGTACGACGGTGCGTCTTTATGTGAACAGCCAACTTGAAGACCTGGTTGCGAATGCAAGTCGCCTGACGGTCATCGAAGGTGATTTCTTTGGATCAGGAAAGTCGGCGCAGAAGAAAGTAGACGGGACATTCATTATGCCGCAAACCTGGTCCGAAACTTTACCGGCAAAAACTGAGTTCAGGGGCAATGATTATTTCCTGACCGAAGCAAAACTCGGATAAGCGAAGTCTCTCCGGTCGCTGCTGTCTGAATTTGTTTGTCTAAAGCAACTCTTTGTCAAGCCGCCGATCCTGATACTCTCCGGAACTATCCACATGGGGACAAGCAGACGTATTCAAGAGCTGCGCGCGTGCAATATAAGAAGGTAAGAATGAATTTGCTGTTACTGGTGCCCGACGGGGTGGGTGTGCGGAATTTTGTACTGGGGAATTTTCTTCGGCAGGCGAGTGAGAAAGGACATGTGTGCGCCCTCCATGTGTTCCCGGAAAATCTGGTCGAGACGTATAGCCGTGGACTGGGACACAAGGTCGAATGGCAGCCGCTGATGCCTTTCCCGGACAAACCTCTCTCATTCACTCTGCGCACGGCCCTCTATTACGCACAGATGCATTGGGCTGACACTCAGGCGATGCGCTACAACCGCAGGTTGCCAGTGCGTGGTTCCTTGCGGGCGCGGGCAGCCGTTCATACCGCTCAACTCGTCGGACGCGCCGCGGCTTCTTCGCGCGGAATAAATATGCTCGACCGGTGGCACTGCTCGGCGGTCGAACGGATGCCGGAAGTTGAGCACTATCGTCAACTCTTTAAAAAGATCACGCCCTCGGTATTGTTCTGCTCTCACCAACGACCATCGATCATCCTCCCGCCGGTGCTGGCGGCCAGGTCACTCGGCATTCCGACGGCCACCTTTATTTTCAGTTGGGATAACCTGACCACGAAGGGTCGGATCGCCGCGCCGTTCGACCACTATCTGGTATGGAGCGAGCACATGCGCCGGGAAGTGCTGCGCTACTATCCGGATGTCACTCCTCAACAGATTCATATCGTTGGCACCCCACAGTTCGATCCTTACACAGACAGTGAAATGCTTTGGACGCGCGAGGAATTCTTTAGACGGGCCGGCGCAGACGCTTCGCGACCTTTGATTTGCTATTCAGGCGGAGACGCCGGCACCTGCCCGGAAGACCCCGAACATGCCAGGGTCTTACTGGATTTGATTCGCGCCGGGCGGATCGAGGGGAATCCACAGGTCCTGCTCCGCCCGATGCCGGTCGATAACGGCAGCCGCTATGACAAGGTGCGTCGAGACTACCCCGAATTGATCTATCTTCAACCAACGTGGTTGCACACCGCACCCGGCGATTGGTCACGCGTCATGCCGCTCTTAGAGGATGTCCAGTTTCTCGCGAATCTGACTCATTATGCCGATCTGAACGTCAACCTGGCTTCGACGATGACGCTCGACTTCGCGATTCACAACAAACCCATCGTCAACGTGGCGTTCGACGTCGCCAGTCCACCGCCGTTCGGTAAACCGCTCTGGGATTATTACTATCGGTTCGAGCATTACCGTCCGGTGGTTGAGTTGGGGGCCGCTCGTTTCGCGCGTTCGCCTGAAGAATTGGCCGACCACGTCAACGCTTATTTGAAGGACCCTGATTTGGATGCGGATAACCGTCGTCGGCTGGTGGAGTTTGAAGTGAGTTTGCCTTTGGGACAATCCGGTCAACGCATTGTCGATGTGCTGGGAGCAATCGCACATTGAGTCGGATGCGCATTTGCTTTTTGTGCAACGAGTATCCGCCGGGACCACATGGCGGCATCGGCACGATGACCCAGGTGTTGGCTCGAGTGTTGGTGCAAGCGGGACATCAGGTGTGGGTAGTGGGCGTGTATCTGTCAAATTATCCGGCACCGGATTATGAAGAGGATCAAGGCGTCCGTGTGTGGCGATTGCGTCGCGCTAACCATCGATTCAGCCGGATGCCGGCCCGCCGCCAACTCTTTCAGACAGTCGCCGGTTGGAGCCGTCGCGGTGAAATAGATGTAGTTGAAGTTCCAGACTGGGAAGGATGGGTCGCAGGTTGGCCGAGGCTTCCCGTGCCGGTCATCGCGCGCTTGAATGGTTCTATCAGCTACTTCGCCGCTGAACTGGGGCGACCTATCAACCGCGTGACATTCTGGCTGGAGCGGGCATCATTGCGGCGAGCCGAGTTCTGGTGTTCGGTCAGTCGTTACACAGCAGAAAAATCGCAGCGATTGTATGGCCTGCGCACAGGTCCGCGCGCGATTCTTTATAATCCGGTTGATGTTCCGACGAATCTATCCGTCAACACTCGGTCCAGCAAACAGGTGATTTTCACCGGAACATTGACGGCGAAGAAGGGAATCGTTTCGCTCGTTAAGGCCTGGCCCCGCGTGATTGAAGCTTGCCGGGAAGCGGAGTTGCATATTTATGGAAAAGATGGACGCACAGACGACGGGCCTTCGATGCAGGCTTTTCTGCTTTCGCAATGTGACGGCGAGGTGGCAAAGACAATTCATTTCCACGGCCACGTAGATCGAGCGAAACTCTTCGCGGCATTCCAAGAAGCGGGCTTAGCCGTGTTTCCATCTTACGCCGAAGCCTTCGCCCTCGCGCCGCTGGAAGCGATGGCCTATGGCTGTCCGACAATCTATAGTCGACGCGGCAGCGGGCCGGAACTGATCGAGGATGGCCGAGACGGTTTGCTGATTGAGCCGGATCAACCGGATGAGATTGCGGACGCAGTCATTCGCGTTCTAACGGATGACAGCCTGGCTCAGCGATTGGGCGAGGCAGGGCGAGAGCGCGTGATAAAAAAATTCTCTGCCCAGATTCTCCTCGCGCAAAACGAAGCTTTTTATCAAGACTGCCTGAGCAATTTCCGGCAACACCGGATCGATTAAAGAGTAATGTTCGTATCGATAATTATCTGTACATATCGTCGGGCCGAGGCCTTAGGTGATCTGTTGAATTGTTTGGCTGTTCAAACTTACCGAGACAGCGAAATCCTGATTGTTGATGGCAGCGGGGAAGACTTATCGGTGCGAAATAAGGTTGAGAGCTTTATGAATCAGTCCGGCGAGCGGATGAATGTGCGGCTGATACAATCTCAGAAAGGGTTGACTCGTCAGAGAAATGTCGGACTGAGAGAAGCTCAGGGGGAGCTGGTTTGCTTCTTCGATGATGATGTGACTTTCGGTGAAGATTTTATCTCTCAAGTCGTCAATCTGTTTCAGCAGCGTGAGATGAAAGATGTGGGTGGCGCGACGGCTTACGATGTATTGAACTACGGAGTCCCGATGCGGTTCAGACATAAATTACGTGGGGCGTTAGGCTTTTACACGAGTTGGCGTCCCGGTGCCCTGGCGAGGTGCGGCCTTGTGGTTCCGTTGGACATCCAGCCTGGCTTCAGTGGTTGTCTGGACGTCGGTTGGCTGGGAGGCTTTTGCATGCTCTATCGCCGGGACGCCATTGCCGGTCTGTATTTCGATGAGGGGCTGCCTACTTATGGTGGAGAAGACACTAACTTCTCAATGAAGGTAGGAAAGAAATGGCGACTTGTGTTATGCGGTGACTTACACCTTAAGCACCACCGAACAGTGACTTCCCGCGTCAACGGTGCGGCGCAAGTGTACGACACCAGTTACGGTACGGCACGAAATCAATTATCAGAATCGATGACTTTCGCCGGTGTGATGTGGCTGGTGTGGTTTGCTATTTTAGAGTTGGTGTTTGATGCGGTGTCATTTATCCGGCGGCCTTCCCGGATGACTTTCGACATCATCAGCGCGAGGCAGAGAGGTCTGATTGCGGGAATCCGCTCAATCAATGCGACGCGCCAGGATACCCCACTGGAAAGTAAGTTAGTTACCGCCAAAAAAAATGCCGAGCGCTAAAGCAGTCTCTATCAACATTAAATCAAACTGCATACTGAATACTGTTCCAGTAAACAAGACGGCATGAGTAATACGATAGACTCAAGCGAGCGGAGGAGCGTCATCGCCCCTGCACCACTCGCCATAGATAGCCGTCGTGCGCGCCATTTACAAGCCGTTTTCTGGTTAGTTGCCATCGGACTTGGCCTGCTCCATGCCTGGCACGGTCGTTATGTGATGGCAAGTGACGGGATATCCTACTTAGACATGGGTGATGCGTACTGGCGCGGCGACTTCCAGATGGCCGTCAACGGCTACTGGAGTCCGCTCTACTCGTGGCTGCTCGGGCTGGCACTACTTCTCATCAAGCCT
>JALZJL010000050.1 GCA_030859785.1 Acidobacteriota bacterium | reverse complement strand
TCAGCCTCGGCGTCATCTTCGATGTTTCCGGCTCGATGAACGGCGAGAAGGTACAGCGCGCCCGACAGGCTTTGATGCGCTTCATCGACACCAGCCACACCAGCGACGAGTACTTTCTGATCGGCTTCAACTCGCGCGCCCAACTGCTGCTCGACCGCACGCGCAACAGCGACGCACTGATTGACAAACTGACGTTCATTAGCACCAAGGGGCAGACCGCGCTCTACGACGCCTGCTACCTCGGCGTCGAGAAGGTCACACGCGGCACGCACCCGAAGCGGGCGGTGCTGCTCATCAGCGATGGGCAGGACAACAGCTCGCGCTATACCTTTGGCGAGTTGCGTCGCTTGTTGAAAGAGTCCGATGTCATTATCTACGCTGTCGGCATTCTCAGCGGGCACGACGATTCCAGTTCGCTCGGCGTTGGCGGTCGCTCGATTCTCGAAGAGTTGGCGGGCGTCTCCGGCGGTAAGGCATTCTTTCCTTCAACGAGCGCCGAGATGAACGACACTTTCGAACGCATCGCGCTGGAACTCAGGAACCAGTATTCGATTGGCTACCGACCGGGAAACTTTACGCCGAACGGCAAGTGGCGGAAGCTGAAGGTCAAGGTTCAACCGCCGCGCGGACTGCCGCGTCTCTTTGTGCGCAGCAAAGAGGGTTACTACGCGCTCACCACCCCGCGTTAATTCGTCGCCGACTGAATGACTGTCTTTGAATTGAATGTCAGTGTGACGGCGTGTCATTTAGATTTGATTCGGTGCCGGAAGCGACTACCGATGCCGTCAACGATTTTGCCCCAGCCGCGCGAAGTACTCTCCCCTATGACGGCTCGGACATGAAAACGCCCCCGACCTCTCGCCGCCATTCCTCGCTGTGGCCGAGCGCTCGCGGGGCGTTTCGTGTGATCGGCGATAAGTGAAAAGATAAGTTTTCAGTTTTGAGTTCTCAGTTTTCAGTTCAAAACTGAAAACTGCTTGCCTTCCCTCTTACTTCAGTGTTAGCACCACGGCTCGCGACATTTGTGCATCTAACCCCCGGCAGCGATACTCGTCTGTCATTTACTTTCTGAAATCAAAATAATTTAAGGATTGTGACACGTCATGCGACACCGTAAAGATGAAACCTCTGTGACCCGGTTGAGGTTCGCGCTCACCCTGCTGACAACCGGCGGGTTGCTGATGATGGCGACGGCAGTTGTCGGGCCACACGCGGACGCCGCCTCGCAGCAGACTTCGCAGAATCCGCCGACGGGGACGACGACAGGGACGCCGCCGTCACCGGCCACTGGCCGCCCACGCCGCACGCAGCAGCAACAGACGCCGCCCGCTCAAACCACGCCGGTTCCGGCGGGACAAACTCCGGCGTCACCGGCGACCGCGCCTCAGACCACCGCGCCGCAATCATCGACGCCAAAGCTACAGACCTCGCCGAATTCCGGCGACGCCGCGCCACAGTCGCCGGATGCGCCGCGGGAGCAGGAGATTGATCCGGATGAGATAATCAGGGTTGACTCCAGTCTGATCAACCTCAATGTCCGCGTCATCGACCGCATGAACCGTCCGGTCGATGATGTGCGACAGGAAGATTTCCGCGTTTTAGAGAACGGTGTGCCGCAGAAGATTGAATACTTCTCGCGTGAGGAAGTGCCGATTCAGTACGGCATGGTGATCGATAACTCCGGGTCGCTGCGCTCGCAGATCAATCAAGTCATCGACGCGGGCAAAAGCATCGTCAACAGCAACAAGCCCGGCGATGAAGCTTTCCTGGTGCGCTTTATTGACAGCAGTAAGATCGAGTTGAAGCAGGACTTCACCGCCGACAAGAGCTTGTTGGTCGACGCGCTCGACGAGCTATACGTGGAGGGCGGTGCGACGGCAGTGATTGACGCCGTGTACGTTTCCGCCGAGCGGGCCGCCGAGTATAAGAAGGGTAACGACCTCAATGACCGGCGGCGGCGCGCGCTGATTCTGGTTACTGACGGTGAAGACCGCAACAGCCAATATAAGCAGGATCAACTCTTCGCCCGGTTGCGCGAAGAGGACGTGCAGATATACGTCATCGGCTTCGTCAACGAACTCGAAAAGGAAAGCGGCTTTATCCGCAAAAGCAAGCGCGAAAAGTCGGTCGATCTACTCAACCGACTCGCCAAAGAGACCGGCGGGCGGGCGTTCTTTCCAACTGCGCTGAAGGAACTGCCGG
>JALZJL010000313.1 GCA_030859785.1 Acidobacteriota bacterium | reverse complement strand
TTTCTGAACGGGTATCGTAAATGAGGCAGACAAGCAGATAAAGCTGAATCAGTTGATTTTCCATGGTAAGAAAATTCTACCAGTTCGGCCTGCTGGTCTGTCATTTCAACTCCTGATTCACATTTATATCTGTCGAGACCGTCGGCTTTACGATGAGCATGATGTTGCATCCATCTGTTTGCCAGACTGCTTCATGTTGTCCGTACCTCTCGTCATGGTACGCGTGATAAACCTCTCGTCGGCGGATTGTTAGGACACGGCTGGTACACGGTTGCCGTACCTCGCGTGTGGGCGGATAAGGGACGCCTCCCTCCATGACAGATGACGACACAAGTACGCGCATGTATCTGCCCGGATCTTCGACGTGCTCGAACAAACAATCAATCTCTTGCGGTCTTTGAGCGTCACCAAAGATGAATGCGCTGTTGAGACGGTAACCATATCCATCCGGCGGAAAAACATCGAAGTTTGGAATGACGGTGGGAATCTGCCCAGAACGCAGGATGGTGAGCGGAAGCGACTCCGGCATACGCTTATGCGCCCAATAGCCCACAGGCACTGCGATCGGCGGCTCTCGATGGCGACTCTGATAACAGAGATCGGCGAACGGCGTATTCAATATTCGCTCACGAACTTCGGGTACTGCCGGACCAAGTCCTCGACAGATTGACTGAAGCTCGATATCTGTGAATGCGCCATCGGTCACGGATAACTCGACGGTCGTGCGATCAAAGCTGACCGTGGCAGCCTGTCGTTGACGAAAGTCAGTACCCAACCACCCGATTAATTTACCGACCGCAAACGGGCGAATGTTCTCACTCTCCCACAGGCAAGGGTGATCGAAGGCTGGCGGCGCATAATCATAAAGGAACTGTTTGATTCTTAATCTTCTTTGATGACCGATAAACTCTGTGCGATGAACCGCCCGGTTAGATTGCGTCCAGTCCGGGCGACAGGTTTGATTGGCATGCGCCGATCTTCCGGGAGGAGCTTCGGGGCGGATCTCTGCCTTTGCAAGTTCAAGATCGTCTGGAAGAACGGTCGGGCACATCAGAACGAAATTGCACCAAGCTTGTGCCTCCTCCCATCCCAGGCGACGCACGCCCGCGGCTGGAGATTCAATTGAGGAGACCGTTTGATGGATCCAAGTCACACAGCCACTCTTCCGGTTTAACTTGTTAACCGCAACGAATCAATCAACGCCCACATTCGGCGGCGCGTGGCGTAACCCAGCGTGAAATGATAGCAATGGCCCAACCGCGTAACGTGCGGCGAAGGTCTCGGTCGTCCCGCTCGCCAGATCAGCTTGAAACTGGCTGCGGATTAACGAGCCGTAGACGACCAAGTCACGCGAGAGCATCAGCAAGCGGCGCTTCACCTGCGCGTTGACGATCTCGCCGGAAGCGTTGAGATCCTTCTCGCCGTGAATGGAGACGCCGTAGGGTAGGCTCCACCCGTAGCACTGGCGCACCGAGGTGCGCATCTGTTCCATCACGGTCAGCCCCTTCTCGTGCGAGGCGCACACGTAGCCGAAGAGTTTCCCGGCGAACTCCTCCCAGTAGAAGTCGAGGAAGTTCTTCAACATCCCAGACACCGAGCCGTGGTAATCAGGTGTGGTGAGGAGGAAGGCGTCCGCCCAGTTGACCGCCTCTGTCGCCTCACGCACGCCTTCATGATTCGAAGTCTCTGCATCGGGGTCGTACATCGGGAGCCGCGCCCGCCGCAGGTCGAGCAGTCTCGTTTCCGCCCCGTGCCCGCGCGCCGCTTCAAGCACCATGTCTGCGGCGATGGCGCTGTATGATTTCACGCGCATGCTTCCTCGAACACCCAATACCTTTATCATCATATTCGTAACACCCACCATCACCGGTGTAGTCGCCAACAGTGGCTTGGTTGACGCAACTTAGATTGGCTCCATCAACTCGAGCCTATTTCCGAAAGGATCATAGACGTATAACCGGTGATAGCCTTCGAGTGGTTCATCTGTGACAACCTCGTACCCCGCTCTATTGCATTTTTCGATCAGCTCATCCAAGCCTTCGACCAAGAGAGAGGGGTGAGCTTTCTTCGCTGGGCGGAAGTCTTTCTCAACTCCCAAATGGATTTTAAGAGTACCATCCTCGAACCAACATCCGCCTCGTTGAGCAAGATGCAATGGCTTCGGCACTTCAGCAATTTCGAGCACCCCGCGATAAAAAGAACGCGCTTTTTCTTCCTCACCTGCGGGCATGGCAAGCTGAACATGGTCAATTGCATAAACTTTCATTTCCTTGAACTCCCTCAAAATATGGACCATCTGACCGTCACCAAGAAAGCCTCTGCTGCTCGAAATTAGTTGGCTCGCTGCGAAGCAAGAGTTTGGGCGGCATTATCGTGCCACTGGTCGAGTAACTTGTGTGCGACACGAAGTGGCATGAGTAGCTAAATCGAAACACACGACATTGGGACACTGAACCGATTGTTACATCTGCATGTAACGTCGATTTTCACTGGCCTATTCGCTGATACGCCATCATGCGACTTGTACCAATCTTCTGTGTTTCGATTTAGGGTGATTGAAGTATTCAAGACATTATCTGCTGTTCGACTAACTGTTGCTTACGAGAGCGTGCGCCGGTGGTCTCGGCAGGATGCACAGCCTCTCAGACCATGTGCGGCGATGCTTGCTGCATCGCATCAATGGATGCAGGTCAGGATTTGTGAGACTTCTTATCCTCTCCTCCTCATCGATCATGCGTCTACAATTGTAATCTACAACCCTCTCGACTCCTTGAGGCAGGCCGTAACTTTATCAACGGAGCCATTCCTCCGGCACGAATTCCACTGCTGTGAGTTCGCCGTCGACAGTAGACGGTACTTCCCGCGCCGGTCGATAAGTTACCAAGACGAGTTGCGCGTTAGCGAGATTCCCGCATTCGATCCGGCCTCTCGTCTGACTGGTGTACGTGACGAACCGGACGCGGTTGACCGCATCGCTCCGCAACTTGAGCGTCCACACTCCGGCATCGATGAAGAACACGACGCCCGACTCTTCACACTCGATTCGCAATAAACGTCCACAGGCCTGGTGGCCGGCGAAACGCATCGTCTTACGCTGCGGACCAGGCTCGGGCATGTCACAGGGTTGGATCACCGCCCGGTCGGCGGCATCTTTCAGCATCTCCTCGTCCTGCTGCATACGCTCAGATGCGATCTTCTCTTTCGCCGCCACGGAGTCGAGCATTGTCTGCGCTTGGATGCGAACCAGAGAGTTGCTTAAAGGGTCGCCCGTCAGCATGGTGAGTACCTCCCGCGCCTTACTGAACTCTTCTTTGCGCAGGTGGAGTTGCGCCGACAGAAGCTTGAACTCCCGTCGCCTCGGTGCCATCGCTGTGATGTGCTTGAGCAAATCCGTCGCCTCATCAAGCCGCGGATTCCTCTCAATGTCGACCAGCGCGAGCAGGCCTTGGGCGTCAAGGAAGCTCGGAGCCAGCCCAATCGCCTTTTTAAGTTGGCTCCTGATTAGACTGGTCTTCTCGGCATAGCCCGCTGGTGTGTTCTCCGACTCCGCTCCTTCCCGGCGCAGGAGGTCGGCGTAGTAGTAGTGGGCGAGATGATCTTGCGGGTCGAGCGCAATCGCTTTCCGCAGGTTTTCACTCGATTCGACGACGCGGCCTTCCAGTAGATTCAGGATGCCGAGAGAGGTGTGGGCGGCGACGAGGTCGGGGTCGATCCTGAGCGCCCGCTGTAGGTAAGCACGGGCCTCATCGGGCCGGTCAGTGCGTAGCAGCAAGTCGCCTAAATACACCTGCGTCCGTGCCTCGGATAAAGGGAAGGCTGCTGCCGGTGGCGCGGTTCCGAGTTGTTCGGGCAGGGCTCTCACGTGATCGAGGTATTGTGCGGATCGCGCGTACTCTCTGAGGGTTCGTTCGAGAGCCGCGAACTCTATTCTGAACGCTTGCCTGACACTCTCTTCGACCGCAGTGCCTCCGGCCAATAGACTCAAAAAAGCGGCGAGCTGCTGCCGGCGGGCACCCGTCCTGTCACTTTCGAGATAGTGGATGAGAGCCCACGACTGAGCATAGAAAATGCCGCGCTGGTCGTGATCGTGATAGATAGGGGACTGCCTGTCAGCTATAAGCAGTGTCTTCAGCGGCAGCAGTTGATGTGTGCGAAGGTATTGCGCCCTGCTGTGGAGTCGCTTGCCGACGCGCACCCGCCGCTTCCCGCCGATCAGATCGAAGTCACTGTAGTACTCGGCGTAGCCTTCGTCGAGCCATGTCGGCGCCCGCTCGTAACCGCTTCTGATGAGCGAATGTACGTACTCGTGAAACAGTACGGAAGTAATCTCCTGCCGAGTGCCACCCGCGGAGAGCGTGATGTAATCGAGAACGGGGCCTGACTTAAAGTATCCGGCCACGAGTGGATCAGGCCGTCCCCCGTGAAGCGGCTTGAACGGTGCATACTCGTCATCATCGGCGAAAATTAGGACGACCGTCGCCGCACGCGAATCGAAGTAATCTTCGGGAAGGAGTTGGGAGAAAACGGCACGAAATTCTTCTAAACTGGCTGCAAGAGAGCGTAGCTCAGACTCGCTAAGATGCCCGAGGATCAGAAAATTCTTGGATCGGACACCGAACCAACCACCGGCGGCCGAAGCTGGTGCGCAGAAAAAATGTGTGATCAAGACAGCGAGTAGGATGCACCCAATTGATCGTTTAAAGGTTCGCACGATACTGTCTCGTAACGTTTCGACCATTTGTGAAAAGCCCGACATTTTTACTGAACCCTCTATCATAACTCTTTGGCTCCGCAGGTTGTGTGACGAAAATCGGGTGCTGTACCCCTAAGCCGGGAAAACGGCTTTAGACCTTCTCAGATGGCAGCCGATACGACAGCAACTCCTCCAATGTCCAGATGTGATCGGTTAAACCAGCAGCCATCGCCGGCGTGCGTTGG
>JALZJL010000308.1 GCA_030859785.1 Acidobacteriota bacterium | reverse complement strand
GTTCCGATGTCATCGCCGGGCAGGCACCGCTCGTCGCGCGTCCGGCAGTCGAGGTCAACCGTACCAATGAATTCTTCGAATGGCGGTGCTTGCAGAATGATTTCGCCGCGACAATCGGCGACCATGCTCGCGCCGTCGAAGATGACGCCGTCGTTGCCGCCGACGAGATTGACGAACACGATGGGCAGCCCCGCCGCTTTCGACCGGTGCGAAACCATCGAGCAACGCTGTCCCATCTTCCCTTTATTGAACGGCGAGGCGTTGATCGAGACCAGCACGTCTGCGCCCATCTCAATCAAGTCATCCGCCGGATCATGCGTGTAAAGACGCTCGCGCCAGAACGTCTTGTCGTTCCACAAATCTTCGCACACCGCGACGCCGAGCCGGTCTTCCCCCAACGGGAACAGGTGGCGCTCGCTTGCCGACTCGAAGTACCGCGGGTCGTCGAACACGTCATACTCCGGCAGCAAGGTCTTATCCGCGAACCCGATTAACTCTCGATTGCGAATCACCGCCGCCGAGTTGTAGAGCCGGCGACCGGAAGCTTTCCCGGTCGGGCGGACGGTGCCGACCACCGCCGTCAACCCGTCGCACGCGGCGATGATTCGGTCGAGCGGAGCAAGCGCCGACTCGGCCACGTCGCGGTCCAGAAACCAATCGAGCGACGTGTAGCCCTGCACCGCGACCTCCGGCAACACGACGAGGTCGGAGCGGTCGCGCCGCGCCTGCTCAATCGCGCGCAGGATGCGCTCGGTGTTGCCTTCATAATCGCCATTCGTCGTGTTGATCTGTCCGATGGTGACGCGCATTGTTTCCAAATCTCTCTGAACACTCGACGTTTCCGAAACAGGATTGTAAGGCAGATGAGCTTGCGGGGTGAAGGCAGGAATTTCTGTCGAACTGAGAGCGGATGGTAGCGAGAGTTGAGTGGATGAGCGAGACGCCGACATACGACCCGTGCCGTTACGAGCTTGAGTTGGTTTCCGCCTTTACCTTACGATACTTTCCCAATCGACGGAGTTTGCCCGCACCTAACGAATGACGATCATGGTCTTAGACGACGAAGTAATTGCGAATCAGCAGCGGATTCTCGCCAACCAGGAGGCCATTCAGGCGAAGCTCAATCAGGTTCTGACGAATCAGGAGAGCCTCCAGGCCGCGCCGGAAATCGTCGGCGCGAGTCTCAACTTCCAGACGGCGATGAAGGAGGCCGAGAGCGTCGCCGGCACCGACACGGCGGTGCTACTGCGCGGCGAGACGGGCACCGGCAAGGAATTGCTCGCCCACCATATCCACGCGCGCAGCCCACGCGGACACCTTCCGTTGATGACGATTAATTGCGCGGCGCTGCCCGCCGGTCTGATTGAAAGCGAAATCTTCGGCCACGAGAAGGGCGCTTTCACCGGCGCCTTTCTACGCAAGCTGGGGCGCTTCGAAATCGCCAACGGCGGCACCATCTTCCTCGACGAGATCGGCGAGTTGCCGTTAGAGACACAGGGCAAATTCCTGCGCGTCCTGCAGCACGGAACATTCGAGCGTTTGGGGAGCGCGAAGACTTTGAAGGCGGATGTGCGGATCATTGCGGCGACCAATCAGCCGCTCGAACATCTCGTCGCGGAGCGCAAGTTTCGCTCCGATCTGTTCTACCGCCTGAACGTCTTTCCGATCACACTGCCGCCTTTGCGCGAACGCCGCGAAGACATCCTGCCGCTCGTCTACTACTTCACAAAGAAGTACCGCGCGCGTTTCGGCAAGCGTGTCGCTTCGATCAACGAAGCCTCTTTACAGAGACTCTACGACTATCACTGGCCGGGGAACGTCCGCGAGTTGCAGCACTTAATCGAGCGCGCTGTGCTGATTGCCGAGGGCGAAGAACTCGACATCATGCCGCCCATCGCCTTTGAAAATGCGATTGCCTCACGCGGCTCCGTTCACACCGCCGTGCCGCAAAGAGAAGTCGTCACCGCGAGACCCGCACCGCTTCCACCCATCGAGTTGGTGACGCTTGAAGAGAACGAGCGCCGTCACATCGAGCAAATAATACGTCATACGCGCGGGCGCATCGCCGGCCCGCTCGGCGCTGCCGCTATCCTCGGCGTTCCGCCCTCCACACTGCGTAGCCGCATGAATAAACTAGGACTCAAGCCTCTCAACGGAAATAATGCCGTCTCGATAGAAGGCGAGATTATAAGAGGGGCGGGCAATAAAGAGACATTCAAGATATGACTGACGCAACAAGCAAAAGAAGCATAACGGATTACACAAATGACACGGATTGAGTGTCTGCTATCTGTGAAACCCGTGTCATCCGTGGTTTCATATATCCCTTTTGCTTAAGCCCTGAAAGATTTGACCCAGAGGCACAAGAGGGCACAGAGAAAACTATTCAACTCTCTGTGCTCTCTGTGTGACCTCTGGGTCTCTGGGTTACAGAGCCAGGTTACGCGACCCTCGATTCGCACAGACTGCGACCTCGAAGCCGCGGAACCGTTAACGTTTTTTGCGCGCCGGCACCTTACCAACACTTCCCATGTCAACGCCGACCGCAACCGGATAGCCCTTCCCGGCGAGCGCCGCAATCGGAATCACGATCTCCTTTTTCCCCTTAACGGTGCGCGTCACACGGTCGCCACCGATGTTGGTGTTCTTATTCACACTCTTGTTTGAGTTCATGTTGCTGTTCGCATTAGCATTTGGCGATCCACCCGGAGAGGCCGACGGCTGCCCATCCGTTGGGTTGCCGCTTGCATCGCGCGCCATCTCCCGGAGTGCGTCCATTGCTTGCGTGCGCTCCTGTTCGCTCAATTGGTCGAGCGACACGCCGTAGACTTGAAGGACGGCGCGTAAATTCTCTTCGGTATTGGTGCCGCGATCATAAACGTCGCGATAGATGTGCAGTTTGCCGTCTACGACGACGATGGTTTCGTAGCGCAACTCGACCGGCACGGCGCTACTCAGTTTCACGTTCTTCGTTTCGGTGCGATTCTTCGCGTATGTTGCGACGTCTTCGGGCGTCAACTCAGCACCGCCGATTTTAGCGAGCACCAGTGAGAAGTCCTGAATCAGCGGGTCGGTCAGTCCGACGCAACCGTGCGACGCGAATGTGCCAAGCTTTGCCGGAGTCTTACCGCCGTGGATCAGCGACGGCATACCGATAGGAATCTTCACCGGGCCGAGCGGATTCAGCTTGCTGCCGGCTTCGACCTTCTGACCGGCCTTCACTTTGTCCGAGCCTTCGACCCACGGTTCATCGGGCGGCGTCCATGTCGGGTTGAAAATGATCGTCTCGGCTTTGCGCATTCCGGTCGGCAGAGGGAACTCCGGGTAGCCGATGCCGACCTTGTACGTCTTGATAAGTTTCCCGTTTTCAAACACGTCCATTCGATAGGCCGGGCCGTTGACGACGACGCGCGTGTCGGTCGGAACGGCGTTCGGCTTGCTGCCTTCGACTGTGCCGAGCGGGTTGGCCGCGCCACTTTCCGTGCCTCCGCTCCATCTATCACGCACCAGTTCGGCGAGTTGCTGTGCCTTCTCTTCGCCGACGGCGGAGCGCACCTGCTCGGCGGCACGGGCCGTTGCCGAAGCGGTCGTCCCCGTGTAGTCGTCGCCTTCGTTTTCGCGCAGCCTCGCCGTCTCTTCGCGCGCGATGGTACGCAGACGTCCGACTTGTTCGTCCGTCAATTGCAGTTTCGATTTTAACTCTCCGGCGAACGGCTCGTCGGCGAACATCGCGTCGAGCACCGGCAGCGTCAACGGCAAATCGTTGGCGCGGGTGTTCTCGATTCTCACCGGCGACGCAGACGGCGCTGGCGAGGCCGCCGGGTTAGCAGGCGCCGTGTTGGTGTTCGCAGTGTTAATCGAATCAACCGCACACCCCGCCGCACCGGCGACGGCAGACAAAGCGGCAGTCATCGCCGCCGCACGCAATAATCTCTTCATCCTTAATGCTCCTTACTTTACTACTGTCTTGAATAAATTGGTGAGTTGGTAGGAGGCGACTCATCACATCAAGCGCCCGTTCAGGTGTTGCGTTGTTTGATGAACTTCGTCACCAAATCTTTGCTCACGTAGCAAGGTGCGTTCCATCATCGCCCCCGACAGTCTTTGACGCAGACTTTCTCGTTTTGTTCGTCATAACCAGCGACCGGCTTGCACCATTAACGAACGACGCCGAGTACATTAAATACACGTACAGACTTCAAGAAAAGAGATTAGGCCACGAATGACGAACAGTTTTCAGTTTTGAGCTGAAACCCGCAGACTGTTTACTTTCGCCTGTTGCTTCTCGGTTGCTCTCTCGGTTCATTCACTACCGAATGTCTTTCTTCAATGCCACAGAGCGTGCAGCTACAAAAAGCCTCTCACCAATCATTCATCCCTCATCCCTCATCCTTCATCCTTTACCGAAGGAGTGGGTACGGGTTGACGCTGACTCCGTCCCAGTGACGCTTCGGGTCAGAGACGACGGAGACGGAAAAGTGCAGGTGGTAGTTACCGGTGCCGGAGTTGCCGGTGTCGCCGACATAGCCGATCACTTCACCGCGCTCGGCCTCGTGCCCTTCCTGCAACCCGTCGGCATAGCGTTCGAGGTGGGCGTAGTAATAGACCGTGCGGTTGTCCGGGTCGAGTTGATAGACCGTGATGCCGCCGCGCTCGCTGTAGAAGAGTTTGACGATGCGGCCAGCGGCGGCGGCGATGACGGGCGTGCCGCGCGGGGCCATGATGTCGATGGCGTCGTGCGTGCGACCCTCGGAGCGCGCATCGCTGTAAGTATCGCGCAGATCTTCGGGCCGCACCCCCGCGACCGGTATTAACAGCTTCGTCGGATCATGCGGCGTCATTTCGCCCGCGGGCGAAGCAGCGGCAGGGGCGGGCGTGGTGGAGTCTGAGGGCGTGGGCGAAGCAGCGGAGGGCTGAACGGAAGGAGCGATTGTCGGTGTCGGAGAAGGTTGCGGAGGGGGCGCGTCGCGCGGTTCGCCCGCCGGCGGCAACGCGATTGGCGTGACGGGCTGCGGCGTGTCATGCAGGTTCAACACCGCGACCAGTGCGGCGAGGCTCACGAAGATGATTGTAGCGAGGAGCAGCACACGCCGGCGCGGGCGAAACCGGCGGCGCGGGCGTGAGACGTTCGCGATGTTGTTGCCCACCGCCGCATTAGCGACGCGCGTTGATGGCGGCGTCGGGCGAGTCCTCGCCGAGTCGTTTGTGATCCCGTCTGTCGAATCTTTTTCGATCATCGTCGTTGCGTCCCGGCATCAGATTATGCGCCCGTCGCGGACGAGGCAAGTCTGTTTTCGTCGCCGGGTAGCGTGCGGCGAATGTTTTCTGTTATTACATTGTCCGTCCGCGCGGTGTCTATCGACCGCCGAAACCCGCGCCGGCGCGTCCATCAACAACACGATTAACGCACAGGAGAAACCTTCATGACAGACGCTTGGGATGATCGTCGCAAGGCGCTCGAAGACGAGTATTTTCGGCGCAAGGAACAGGAGACGCTCGAAAAATTGCGCGCCGAGATGAAGACTTCAGCGGAGGCTGCAGCGGAGGCCGCGCAAGAAGCGACGGCGGCGGCAGCGGCGGGGACAATGGACTGCCCACGCTGCGGTCACAAACTCACCGAGGTGAAGCACGCGGACGTTAAAGTTGACCGCTGCACGGCATGTAAAGGCTGGTGGCTCGACGCCGGGGAGTTGGAGCAACTGACGACGCGCGAAGACTCCGGCTGGTTCACCCGCTTCTGGCAAAGTTTTTCCAGCGAACATGGATGATTTTAGATTGCCGATTTGCGATTTGCGATATGAAGAGGGCGAAGACATTAGGACTTGAGTTTCGGGTTATTCCTTGACTCAGATTTCAGATCGTTGAATCCAAGCGCCACATCCGCCACGCCTTCAAATCGCAAATCGCAAATCAAAAATCGCAAATTATGTCCTCTCCGCGAACTATCCGCGCGCCGCGCGGCGCAAAACTAAACTGTAAGGGTTGGCATCAAGAGGCGGCGTTGCGCTGTCTGATGAACAACCTCGACCCGGAGGTAGCCGAGCGCCCCGATGATCTCGTCGTTTACGGCGGGCGCGGACGGGCGGCGCGAAGTTGGGCGGCATTCGACGCCATCGTGCGCGAGTTGCAACGAATCGAGAACGACGAGACGCTGCTCGTACAATCCGGCAAGCCGGTCGCCGTGTTTCACACGCACGAATACGCGCCGCGCGTCCTGATTGCCAACTCGAACTTGGTCGGCGCGTGGGCGACGTGGGAGCAATTCAATGAACTCGAACGGCGCGGATTGATGATGTATGGGCAGATGACCGCCGGCAGTTGGATTTACATCGGCACGCAAGGGATCGTGCAGGGCACGTTCGAGACATTTGCGGCGATGGCGGACCGACACTTCGGCGGGGACTTGTCGGGGCGGCTCGTCGTCTCCGGCGGGATGGGCGGCATGGGCGGCGCGCAATCCCTCGCGGCGACGATGAACGGCGCAGTCTTTCTTGGCATCGACGTTGACCGCGCGCACATCGAGCGGCGCGTCCGCGACCGTTACTGCGACCGTCTCGCACTCGACCTCGACGAAGCACTGCGTATTTGTGAAGACGCGATTGAACAGCAGCGCGCCGTGTCAGTCGGACTCGTCGGTAACTGCGCCGAGGTGCTGCCGGAGTTGATTCGCCGCGGCGTTGAAGTTGATGTGGTCACAGATCAAACGAGCGCGCACGACCCGCTGAACGGCTATGTCCCGGCGGGCGTCAGTCTCGACGAAGCCGAAGCGTTGCGCCTCAGCGACCCGCGCGGCTACGTCGAACGCTCGACGGCGTCAATGGTGCGACATGTCGAAGCGATGCTCGCTCTGAAGCGCGCGGGCGCAATCACGTTCGACTACGGCAACAACATTCGCAAGTTCGCGTTCGACGCCGGGTGCGTAGATGCATTCGAGATTCCCGGCTTCGTCCCTGAATACATCCGCCCGCTGTTCTGCGAAGGCAAAGGCCCATTTCGCTGGGTCGCGCTCTCCGGCGATGCTGAAGACATCCGCCGCACCGACGATCTCGCGCTCGAACTCTTTCCCGAAGACTCGACGCTCAATCGCTGGCTCCGCCTCGCGCGCGACCGCGTGCAGTTTCAAGGATTACCGGCGCGCATCTGCTGGCTCGGCTACGGCGAGCGCGCCGAGATGGGCGCGGCGATCAACGACCTCGTACGTCGTGGAGATTTACAAGCACCCGTCGCCATCGGACGCGACCACCTCGACACCGGCTCGGTCGCCTCGCCCTTCCGCGAAACCGAAGCGATGCGTGACGGCTCCGACGCTGTGGCTGACTGGCCGATCTTAAACGCTCTGCTCAACACCGCGAGCGGCGCAAGTTGGGTTTCCTTTCACCACGGCGGCGGCGTCGGCATCGGCTACTCGCTCCACGCCGGTCAAGTCTCCGTCGCCGACGGCACCGACGAAGCGGCACAGCGTCTCAACCGCGTGCTGACGAATGACCCCGGCCTCGGCGTCGCGCGCCACGTTGACGCCGGCTACGAAGAAGCCGAAGAGACCGCCCGCACAAAGGGCGTCCACGTTCCGATGCTACCGTCCGCGAATGATTAGATACGAATGGATATCTTTATCGGTAGGCAGTAATACGCTTGATATGGTTGAGTGGAACACCTCTTACCGAATGGTGCTATGTACAGGACAAAAGTTGAATAACTCGTCTAAAAGCAACTTGTTGAGCCAAGCTCGATAGGTTGCATAAAATGCGTCGCAAGTGATCCAGACCATGCCGAAAGATACTCTTCGCCAGGCGTCC
>JALZJL010000306.1 GCA_030859785.1 Acidobacteriota bacterium | reverse complement strand
CGGGGGCGGGGCCGGTGGCTGATGTGCCGCGCGCGTCCGACTCCGTGGTGCGGAATTGCGAATTTGCATCCGCCGCGTCGAGCGTGTCGCGCGTCAATGTCTGCGTCCTCGGCATCGTCGCGTCTTTGATCTCTTCCCAAAATTCCTGCACCGTTTGGAAGCGGGCGGCGGGGTTCGTATCGGTCGCGCGCCGCAGCACGCGCAGCACAAACGCGGCCCACTCCTTGTCCGACGCCGTCGGCAATTCGGTGATCGGCCTCTGCGAAAAACGACGCGGGGCATCGCCGGTCAACAGCATGTATGCGGTCTTGGCGAGCGAATAGACATCTGCCGCGGGCGTCAGGTGAACTGCGGGCCGGTTCAGCGCGGCGGTTTCGAGTGGCCCCGTCTGCACCAGTGGATGATGCTCCGGCGCAGCATAGACGTCCGTGCCGACCCGTGTGATCGCGCCATCACCGGCACCGATCTTAGCGACACCGAAGTCGGCGATTTTAATTACCGTGAGGTCGGCGGTGAGCAGCAGATTGTGCGGCTTGACGTCGCGGTGGATGACGCCGTGGAGGTGCGCGTAGGCGAGGCCCGTGCAGAGTTGTTCGAGGTAATAGAGAGCGCGGTCGAGCGCGAGCGGTTGACGGAGGCATAACGTCTGGAGGTCGCCGCCCGACAAATATTCGAGCACCAGATAATGGAAGGTGCGGCCCTTCAGGTCAATCGCCGTCCCGTGGCCGAGACGGCTGATGATATTCGGATGGCGCACACGGTCGAGCGCCACCGCTTCATTACGAAAGTTCTCAATCAGCGTGCGTTCGAGATCAGGGTCCGCCCCGCCCTGTAGATGTGTGTTGAGTGCTTTGATGACGACGGTGGATGGCGAGCCGTTGGAAGCCGCCGCGTCCTGCGCGACGTACACTTCCGAGTAACTGCCGCGACCGAGACAGTCGAGAACATCATAGCGACCGTCGAGCCGGCACTGCTGAAGCTTGAGTTCACTCATACGACGAGGCGGTGTTCATTAAAGTGGCGTTCGCGTCAACACGTTTGCGGTAGAGCGGTGGCTCTCCTCACTCCTATTGTTGCGGCATCTGGTTGAGAGGCGTCGGCGAAAGCTCCGGTGTTGGCGAAAGCCCGGACGCCGGCGCGGCTATGTCAACTTGCGTCGCATCACCGAGGGCCTCAGCGGCGGCGCGTGCCCGCACCATGTCGTTGGCCCGCAGGTGTGCGGCGGCGGCGGCCAATTGCGACTCAACCTTGAGTTGCCCGCGCCCTGGCGTCAAGCCATTGGTGGTGCCGTCATTAACGCGCGCGATGGCTGTTTCGAGCGCTCTGGCGGCGTCCTGTGGCTTGCCCGAAAGAAGCAGCGCGCGGCCATAAAGATATAGGAACTCCGGATCGGGCGAGGACAGTGGCTGGTTGTTCAATTGGTTCGACATGCGACTCGCTTCAATCGCCGGTGCGCGATCAACCTCGCGGCGCAATCTGTCGAAACGTGCCTCATTACTCTCTTCCGGTGACGGCGATGGCATCAGCGTGTCGGTCCGGGCCGTCTCTGCCGCGGGCTTTTCAACTGTCGTCCATTGTTGATAAAGCATGCCGCCGTAGAAGGCTGCGGCGGATGCGGCGATCAGAAACAGTAAAAACTCGAACGCGCGGAGCAAACGGTTCGACGTGCTGCGGCGCGGCACCAGAGGAACTACCTGTTGGGCGTGCGTCGGAGCGTGCGCCGAAACGGCGTCAGGCTTGGCATCAAAGTGATGAGTCTCGGAATCGACGATTGACGAAGAAGAGCGGGCGGGGGCCGAACTGGCGGCGGCGGAACCAGCGACAGAGGGTGGCGCGGTTCTGACCCCGGCATCGTTGAACTGCCGCTCGAAAAGCGGTTTGGGGAGCGGGATGTCGCCGGACAGCGTGTCGATGATCGCCGGATCGATGACCGGATCGATTGTCGTCGTGTCGACGCGCCCGGGGATCAGCGTCCGCTCATCGTCCCACCCATTATCTGTGGCATCCACGGTGTCGGCGTTGTCGACGGGAGCAGCATGGCCGAATCGTGCCTGGTCATCGCCGACGCGCACCACCACGGCGGTTAAATTATCCTCAGCCCCACGTTCAAAGCATCGCGTCTTCAATTCTTCGCAGGCGTCCTGCAAATCCGACTTGCCGGTGATGACGGCGCGCAGTTCATCGTCGGTGATGTGGCGCGTGATGCCGTCAGAGCAGAGCAGGAACGTCGTGCCATCATCGACGTCAATCGTTTTCATATCGACCTCGACGGCGGCTTCGGCACCGAGCGCACGGCTAATGACGTTACGGCTGGGATGATGCGCCGCTTGCTCCGGCGTCAGCCTGCCGGCGCGCATCTCCTCTTCGACGATGGAGTGATCCTGCGTCTCGCGGTGAATTCGTCCGTCCGGCGAAAGTCGGTAGAGGCGTGAATCACCGACGTGCCCGATGGTCGCGCGTCGCCCGTCGAGGTGGAGCGCAACAATCGTCGTCGCCATCATCGACAGCTTCGGTTGTTCGCGCGCCATTTGGTGAATCGAATTGTTGGCGCGTTGAATCGCGATTTCCATCAGGTCTTCGATGTCGTCACCGGCCTGATGATGGCGAAAGGCTTCGCCGAGCACTTCGACCGCCGTCTGTGACGCGACCTCGCCCGACTCTGCACCGCCAACACCGTCGGCGACCGCGAAGATGTGCTGTGCTGAATCGACGAGCAGCGAGTCTTCATTAAGCGGACGCTTCTTGCTTAGCCCGCGGTCGGTAATCGCCGCTACATCGATTTTGACATCCGTTGATTGTTCACTCATTGAACCGCCTCCGGGATGGGAATATCGCTCGGTGTGCGCTGCCGCGCCGGCGTCACCGGCGGGGGCGGCGCGGATTCGAGGTCGCGCGCGTTGCGATGCGAGAAAGCCATCAGCATGCCGAGCATACAGAAACTGGTGATTAAACTGAATCCGCCGTGACTGACGAACGGGAGTGTGATACCGGTCATCGGCAGCGCTCGCGTAGTGCCGCCGATGTTGACCAAGGCCTGAAGTCCGATGAATGCCGTCAACCCCGCCGCGCACAGCTTCGAAAACATATCACGCGATTCGAGCGCCGTCCGCACTCCGGCGTTGACGAACACAATCAATGTGAAGATCACCACCGCGCCGCCAAACAACCCCGTCTCTTCGGCGATGGCCGCATAGATGTAATCCGAGTCGGCCACCGGAATCACTTCCGCGAAGCCGAGGCCGAGGCCGCGCCCGCTGACACCTCCGGCGGCGATGCCAAAGGTCGCCTGCGCCGGTTGAAAGGCGACGCGGTCGAACCACACGTCAACGTTGACGGTGCGCTGCATCGCCGGGCTGTCAGCGGCCAACGCTTTCATCTTCGGATCGCGTTCGAGGGCTGCTTCATAATCCTTCTTCCACCACGAAACATCGGGCGCCGGCGGGTCGAAGCCATCAAGCCACAGATGAAAGCGTTGCTGGATGCGGTCAGGCAGAGCCGCCTGGACGGGGCGCGCGAGTGTCGGGAGGAACGGAACCTTCTCCTGAACGTCGCGCGGCAGAGCGCCGACAATTAGAACCACCACGACGAAGACCAGCGAGCCGACAAACAGCAGCAACTGCGGCCAGCGCCGCACCGCGACCAGGTACAGGGTCGCGTACGCGCCGCTGAAGACAAGCATCTGCCCGAAATCCTTGAGCGCGAAGAACGGCACAAACGGAATCATCGCCATCACGATCAACGGCAGCACGTCGCGCGCGCGGGGCACGCCCCAGTAAGTGCGCGCCAAATCACGGTAGTGCGCTGTCAGGATGCCCGCGAAGCCGAGCAGAAAGGGAATCTTCGAAGGCTCCCACGGCGTCATATTGCCGAGCGCTTTGCCGGCGCTTGAAGTGGCGACGGCGAGCGCCAGCGGAGCGAGCGTCGCCAGTACGATAATAAAACTGTTGCGCTGCACCCATGTCAGAAAACTGTCCTGCACGCACAGCCAGAAAGCGACAGCGAAGACAAAAAACGAAATCAGCGGCACCCACGTGTAGCTCGATGTCAGGGCACGCCCGATGGTGTAGTTGGTGCGTTGAGTTTCCGCCAGCGGCATGGCGGCGGCGGCGTCCGCATCAGTCTGCGGCGGCGTCGCCGGCAAACCGAGCAGACGCTTCTTCTCCGGGTCGTAGTATTGATTGATGTACCGCAGTCGCAGCGTCTGCGTCTTCTGCGCGCGCGCTTCAGCCTTGCTGCGCGAGTTGTACTCCGGGTCGCTGTAGAGCCGGTACTGCACCAGCATCCCGATTGAGAAGAGCAGCACGGCAGCGGTGTAGAGCGTCCAACTGCCTTTGTACCGCATCGCGCGCGACAGCCAGAACAGCAGCAGGATGAGCGGCACGTACATCAACAAGTCGCGCACACCGCCGATCAGCGGCGGCTCGTACCCGCGCAGCAACGCCGCTTTGGACACCGCGTAGTAACCGGCGATCTGGAGACCGGCGATCAACAGCAACGCCAGCAGATGTGATGAAGCACGGAATTTCATAACAGCAGATCAGTCAAAAGAGCCATCGTAAGAAGTATAAGACTGCTACAACATGGAGTGCGAGGATGGGCAAGCCGAAGTTAATGGTGACATTCATCTTCGCCATATTCTTGAATGATGATTGCGGCATTTTTATATTTAGCACTCCTGATTTCGGAGCAATGATGGGCTGTGACTTCCAATTCAGAATCACCCCGAACGCATCCTCGAACAACTTTGACCCCATGTTTATTGTCACTGACCCTCCGGGACATTTTCCTGATTCGCAAGTTTATCGTTGCGCTGTTTGCGGCGGTGCGGGACGCGGCGTCTGTCCGCTCGGCCGTCGCGGTGACGGCGGTCGTCGCGGCGTCGTCGTTGGCCGTTCGTTCGATGGTGGCGCGGCGGGCAATCCGAGCAGGCCGAGGTCGCGCGCTTTCAACACCAGTGCCTTCGCAATCGGCGCGGCGACGCGCGAGCCGTATCCGCCGCCTTCGACGATCACCGCCATCGCGATTTGCGGACGGTCGAGCGGTGCGATGCACAGAAACCAACTGTCGACGCGCGGCTCCGGGCTGATGACCACCTGTTCATACTCGCGGATGATCTGGCCGCGCCGGTCGCGCTCGTACTTCTTAACCGTCTTCAACTCGCCGGTCTTCGGGTCGTACACGGGAACATCTTTCTGCGCCGTCCCGGTCTTGCCGCCGGTCGGGATGCCCGCCGCATTGACCTCCGCAAAGACGCCGCGCGCCGTGCCCGACGACCCGCCCGTCACCAGTCCCATCACGCGCCGCATGTCTGCCGCCTGCGCCAGCGTCATCACCTGCGCGAAGACGGCGTTCGGGAGGTTGTACTCGATCTTCGGCTTCATCAGCTTGCCTTCGAGGTTGGCGATGGCGGCGGCGGTGAGCGCCATCTGGAGGGGCGTCATCTGGCTGGCGTACCCCTGTCCGTAACCTTCGAGCGCCAAATCATACGGCCTGATCTTCGCGCCGGTAACGATTGTCGATTCCCTCGGCGCGAGCGCGCGGGCCACAGCCGGGGCGCTCGCATTCCAAAGTTCCGGCTGACGTCGACTTCTGAGAGCCTGCTCCGGCGTGTCGTAAGCGCCGATGCCGAGCAACTTCGCCGCGTGCGCCATCCGTTCGGGGCCGAGCTTGACGGCCATCTGCGCGAAGTACTGGTTGCAGGAAACTTCGTAGGCCTTATCGACGCCGATGCGCCCGTGAACCTCGCTCGGCCCCTGGTCGTCGAAGATGACTTTCGCGCCCGGCTGTGCGACGTAGCCGTTGCCGCTGCACACCAATTCATCAGACCCCATTCCGGCCAGATACGCGGCGATCATCGTGACGGTTTTGAACGTCGAGCCGGGGACGTAGTAAGTGCCGAGAGCGCGGTTGACCAGCGGATTCTCGCGCTTGTTCGCTTCGAGCCTGACCCACGTCTCCGCGCTCTGCACCTCTTCCAGGCTGTACGACGGCTCGCTGTACATCGCCAGCACTTCGCCGGTCTGCGGATTGAGAATGACGACCGCGCCGTGCCGTCCCTTGAGTTGCTCGACGACGGCCTTCTGCAATGCGGCGTCGATGGTCAGTCGCGCGTCGAGCGACGCCGGCTGTTTAATGTCGCGTTCAAGCACGAGGTCGAGCGCCTCCGGCATCGCCCCGCTCTGAATGCCGAACAGTGCGCGTTCGAGTCCGGCATCGCCACGGTCGGAGCCGAATATTTGCGCGAACTCACGGTCGAGTGGGTATTCGCGCGAAATCCTCCCGCCGGAGTCGCGTCGATACAGCGCGAGAGCGCGGTCGAGACTGCCGGAGCGATCAAGAATCCAGCCGCGCAACGTCGATTCCGACAATCGCCGGTTGCGCAAATCTTTGTAGCTCAATTCCTGGAAACGCTCGTTGCGGTCTTCGGCATAACGCGCCCAATAGACATGAAAGCCGAACACCGTCAGCGCCATCAACACGAACGCCCAACGCAACGCGTGCAGTCCGCGATTCGTCGAAGTGACGCCGAGGCGTTGACGCACTTCATTCGGCAAATCGGCGGCGGCAATCGCACCGAGCGGCGAGCGCGACCGGCGTGTGCGACGCAGCAGCGAAAGGCCCAGCCACAACACCAGCAACGCGAAGCCGCCCGCGTAGATCAGCGTCAGCAGCGCAGGTTGTTTTTCAGGTAGAGCTTGAAGCAACATTCTAATTCGATGTGTGATGATGGCGGATGGTGAACTGACGAACAGTTTTGAGTTTTCGGTTTTCAGCTCAAAACTGAAAACTCAAAACTGTTTACTGCTTTCTGAGTCTCACTTCCACATCGCCGAAGCTGACGACGTCGCCGCTTTCGATCTGCCGCGCTTCGCCGTAAGCGATGCGGCGACCGTTGATGTACGTGCCGTTAGTCGAGCCTGTATCGGCGACGAGTATCGTCCCCTCGCCGTTCATCAACAGCGCCGCGTGAATCTTCGAGACGCTGGGGTGGTCGAGACACAGGTCATTGTCCGTCGCCCGTCCGACGTTCATCCGCCGCCCGCCGGGCTTAAAAGTCAGCATCGCCGCTACGCTCGCTGCGCCGCCCGGATAAGTGATGCGCGCGTTTGTCGGTACACCACCCGTTTCTTTCAACGGGACCGTTGGGTTAGAGATTCCTTCCGCGACACGGCGCTGTTGCTCATCCTGTCGTTTCAGTTCTTCTTCGAACTCGCCAAATGTCGGGTCGACCGTAATCCCGGTGGTGAAAAGATCGACCGCCGTCTCGACCTCGATGGGGGCCAGTGTGCGCAGGCGCTGGTCGTTGATGTGGTCAATCGCCGCCGCGAGGATTTCGTGCTCCAACTCTTTGATCGTCTCCGGCGGTGCTTCCGAGTGCGTGCCCCACTCGACCTTCAGCTTTAAGTGGTGCGGTGCGACGCGCCCACGGTTGCCGTCGTTGCGCGCTCGCTCGTCAATCAGACGCTTCATGCGGTCGATTAGCTTCGAGGTGGTGAAATTAGCGGAGGCGTCCGGCTCGCGGCCCAGCTTACGATCCATCACCGCACCCATGCTGTCGAGCATGCGCCGCATCAGACGCTCCGCGAGTGCCTCGTCACGTTTCTTTACAGGCTCTTTGCTCATATCACTACTTATACGAAAAACCGCAACCGAATGGCGACGGGAAATCAATTATGTAGCCAGACCGCGCGCTTTGCAAAAACGGTGGTCAGGATGTCATGAAAGTTCGAAAAAGGGGAGAGTGATTAACTTGATTTGTAATCGCAATTTATTTTAGCGGAAGGTTGGTCTCGATTTGGAAACTCAAGCGCACAGACTCCCTCGCTGCCGTGCTGCTTCGTAAAGGATGACGCCGAGCGCGACGGCGACGTTTAAGCTTTCGACCGGCGCGCGCATCGGAATTTTGATTTGCCGGTCGGTCGCCCCTGCCTCATCCGTCGTCAGTCCACCCCCTTCTTCGCCGAGGATAATCGCGCGCGGCATCGTCCAGTCAATCCCGGTGTGCGTCTGTCCGGCCCGAACATCCGTGCCGACAGTGCCGATGCCCCGCGCCGCGCACCATGCGAGGGCGTCCGCGAAATCAACATCCATCCATAGTGGCAGACGTAAGGTAGACCCCATCGCGCCGCGGAGCGCCTTTGGTGAAAAGGAATCCGTCGAGCCGGCGGTCGTGATGACGCCGGTCGCGCCTGATGCCTCCGTTACACGCAACATCGCGCCGGCGTTCGCGGGGTTGTTGATGCGATGCATGATGACAAGGAGCGGTGCGGACGCTTCGCGTGCGACGTCTGTTTGATGTGTGCCGATTGTCTGGTGCGTGGCGACGATTGGTCGATGTTTAGTTTCGATGCGTCGCGCGAACGAATCGCGGTCGGTGCGGGGCCGCTCGGCCAGCACGATAATGCCCTGCGGCGTTTTAGTATCGGAGAGGGAAGCAAATAACTTTTCATCGACCTGCGCCGCGCGAAGGTTCGCCCGCTCGAAGGCCGCGAGCAGGGTTCTTCCGCGCTCATCATCAGACAGCATTTTGGTGAACAAGACGGCGTCAATCGTTAGAGACGAAACACGCGCCGCTTCTTCGCATAAGCGTAAGCCTTCGAGAAATATCAATTCGCCCTCTCTGCCGTCACGCGCCGCCCGCGCCCGTTTAAGCAGAGGGTTGTCGCGACTATTGATGGTTGCGGATTGAATCACCGCGCGCCTGCCTTTGCGTCGTTCAACTCAATCTCCGCCCACACCGGCCAGTGATCGGAAACGCTTAAGGGGCGAGCCACACCGAAGCGTGTGACGCGCGCGCCGCGCACGAAAATCCAATCGGCGTGCAGCCGGTAGAGTCCGGCGCGCCATGTCGCGAGGCCGGTCGGAAGCGGCGTCGTGTATCCGTGATCTTCCAGCAAGCGTCGTGTTGCACGGCGCGATGGCGGAGTCAGTGTGTTGAAATCGCCGAGCAATACTGTCGCGTCACCCGCGCCGGCCAGTTGTGCATCTGCCAGAATCGCCTCGTGCTGTGCCAGTTGGCCGGCAACATCGGCGTGCGGGTCGATGTGCGAATTGAAAAAGTGAATCCGCTGTGACCCGACCTTGACCGAAGCGGCGACCGCCAGCCGTGGCCGCCACACACACTCCGACCACGGAAGCTCAATCCGTCGCGGTCTCTCCAGCAGCAGACGACTGAGTAATGCGACGCCGGTCGCACCAGCCTCGCCCGCCTCGATGTGTTCCTCGAAATCTAGATACCACTGTTTCGGCTTCGGTGCTGCTTGCAACGGTGTTGGCGACGCGGCGTGCGCATAGTTCATCTTCAGAGACTGCGCCAACTCGCGCGCCACATGTTGCAAGCCCGCGCGCCGCGTCCCGCGGTCAGCCTCCTGCAACGCGATCAAGTCGGCAGGCGGCATCAGTTCACCCGTTGTCAGAGCGCGTGCGGCGCGCTCGATGTTGGCCGCGACGAGTTGTGCGCGGCGCCCCGGTCGCTTCACGCCGACACGACGCAGCAGGCTGCCGGTGATCAAAAACGATCCGACGCCGTACCGGATATTAAAGGTGACGACGACGATTCTCGTGCGCCCGGCGGCGGTGGGTGTTGCAACGTCGGCGAAACTGCCGAGTTCGATGGCGGGTTCGGTCCCAGGTTTAATCTCCGGCACAGCACGACCGACAGGGTTATGTCCGCCGCCGGTCTGCTGTGCCAACGCTTTGGTGGTGATGGACATCGATTCGATCTTTGCGAGAATAGGACTACGAATCAAATAACTTCACCGAATTTCACCGCTGAAAACGCAAGAGTGCGCGGAGATGTGAAAGGGAAGCACCATCATTCAGGTGCACATCAGTGTGGCTGCCGAGGCGTCCTTAGCGGTGAGAAAAATTTCAATCAGTAAGCGCAGACGCGAAAGATTTCGGCATCAGGGCTGAACAACAGCCGGCGAACTGTTTTCTGTTTTCATCCTATGTACAGGACAAAAGTTGAATAACTCGTCTAAAAGCAACTTGTTGAGCCAAGCTCGATAGGTTGCATAAAATGCGTCGCAAGTGATCCAGACCATGCCGAAAGATACTCTTCGCCAGGCGTCC
>JALZJL010000286.1 GCA_030859785.1 Acidobacteriota bacterium | reverse complement strand
CCCCCCCCCCCCCGCTCTTTTGTTGGCGTGGACAGTGGCTCGCGCGCCGACGACTTTTCATCAAGCATAATGTGAGGCCAAAGGAAGCATCATGACTCACCGATCAGACGCATTCCACCCGCGACCTGCCGTCGCGAAACTTTATACAGATGCCGCCGAGATCGAAGATACCGTTCGCAGGTTTGAGTCTTGCGATTTGCCTCCAGCCGAATTTGACCACCGTGCGCATTTGATGGTCGCGCTCTGCTATCTACGGCGAATGCCGTTTCAGGAAGCGCACGCGCGGACGCGCATCAACCTGAAGCGGTTTCTCGACCATCACTCGGTTGACCCGCAAAAGTACAACGAGACGATGACACTCTTCTGGCTGAAGGTAGTTGATCGGTTTCTCGTCGCGTCCCGCGAAGGCACGCCTGTCGAAGCAATGGCCGGAGCACTGCTTAAGTCCCACGACGATTCTCGACTCATTTACTCCCACTATAGCCGCGAGCTTTTGATATCAGACCGGGCGCGGACAGCATGGGTCGAGCCGGACTTACAGCCCCTCAGTTACTCAAACGTGACAGGTGACAAGAAAGAGTTAACGCACGTCAGCTCTTCAGCACGAGGCCGATAAGTTTCCGCTCAGGCTGCTGGCTCACAGTAACGACCCCGTGCGGCACATGAATCTCAACCGTCTTGTCACCTGTCACTTTTGAGTAACGTATCTATTGACTCACTAATAGAGTAGGCATACCATGCTGCCCGCTTAAACCGAAGCTCGCGCTGGGCCGCCTGAAGCTGCACCCGCCTCGCAGCATTCCTGGTCCGGCCTTCCCGTATTTTCTTGTGTGCGGTG
Organism: Acidobacteriota bacterium; assembly: GCA_030859785.1. Classification (GTDB taxonomy): domain Bacteria; phylum Acidobacteriota; class Blastocatellia; order Pyrinomonadales; family Pyrinomonadaceae; genus JACDEG01. Next base: position 6,247 of record JALZJL010000286.1, on the reverse strand, counting down.
TCAGCGGCATGCCCTTGAATCCCATCTCCAAAGTGTTATCTCATGCGCTGTGCTGCTTCATGTGATTCAGCGAGAGAGGAATCAAGCTGACGCGCTTAATGAGTCGTTCAGGAGGTGATTAATGTTTGGTTCGACGATACTCGAAGTCGCGCTCGGGTTGATACTCGTCTATCTATTGTTGGGTTTGGTCTGCACGGCGGTCGGTGAGTTTATCGCCGCCGCGTTGAAGTTGCGGGCCAAAGACCTTGAGAGAGGGATTCGCACGCTGCTGCAAGACCCGGAAGTGCTGCGCAGGTTCCACAATCATCCGATGATCCGAACGCTCCGGGTGAACGGCAGCAAGCCTTCCTACATACCGTCCCGCTCGTTCGCCCTCGCCCTGATGGACATCGCCGCGCCGGTCGGTGCAAGCAACCCGAACCGCCTGCAAGACATTCGCCGAACAGTCATGAGCCTCCCGGACGACGGCTCGTCGGGCGACATCAAAAAAGCGTTTCTAATTATGATCGATGAGGCGAGAGGCAACATCGATGCGGTTCGCGATAACGTCGAGGGGTGGTTCGACAGCTCGATGGATCGCGTGTCCGGGTCGTACAAACGGCGCATGCAGTGGATCGTGCTCGGCCTGGCCTTCGCTGTGACCGTGGCCTTAAACGTCGACACCGTGACCATCGCCAACCGCCTCTCGCGTGACGCGGCGCTACGCAACTCGCTGGTCGCTCAAGCACAGGTGTTCGCTCAACAGCCGACCCGACCCGATAACACGAGGCCCCCGGAAGAGCGTCTGCGGGAAACAATCGCGACCGTTCAGGGGCTTGGCTTACCCATCGGTTGGTCGGGTGACGCTCGGCTCCCGGTCGAGCAAATACCGACGCGCCTGCTCGGATGGATTGTCACTGCCTTCGCCGTTTCGCTCGGCGCTCCGTTCTGGTTCGACACTCTTAACAAGTTTATGGTCATCCGCTCCACGATCAAGCCGCACGAGAAAAGCCGAGAGCAACCGTCGAAAGATCGGCCCGCCCCCGACGTCAAGTCGACCGGTGAAGATGAGGCTCACTCGTCGGAATCACAATCGAAGGACTGAGGCGAAACACTTCTAAAAACTGATTCACTCGGGCGCCGAATTTTACTCGCTGCTCGGAGGTAACGCTAAGAAAGAGTGGACTAATGATTGGGAGAAAGCTTCTGTTTCGTCGCTCCGCGAAAGGGCTTTGCGTTCGCCCGGGTTATTAAAGTCATACGAACTCTACACGCAAGGCTTCAATGAAGATTTAAACCGCTTCTATGCCGGACTGAATGCGCTGGCGATGTTGACCGTGACGATTGAACTGGCCCAAGCGCTTCCCGACGTATGGGGCGAACGTTTCGAGACGCCCGAAGAGGGCGAGCGCGAGTTAAGTTTGTTAAAGGAACAACACAGAAAACTATCGGCGAGCACAGACCTGTCGCTCAAGGCGGCTAAGGGCAGGCTCAAACGCGAGGAGCGGAGCGACCGCTGGATCGAGATCAGCGCGGCCGATTTATGTTGTCTGACATCGAAAAGTCCGACGCGTGTCGCCAATGAGTACCGCAACGCGTTGGCCGGCGCGGAAGATTTTTATGCGGACTCGGCGCGAAGACAACTCGACATCTATCAGCAGCTCGGCGTGCTCACGCAAAACGCGCAGGCGGCGCTGGAGGTAGTTGGGCCGACCTCGGAGGAGGAAAAGAATCACCGACGAGTGCTGCTCTTCACCGGGCACATGATCGACGCCCCGGGGCGCGAGCGTCCGCGCTTCCCCGCCGAGAAAGAACCCGTCGCCAGAGAGAAGATCAAGGAGGCGGTCGCCAGCGAGCTAAAGCTGGCCGACGGTCAGGTATGCGGCATCGCCGGCGGCTCGAACGGCGGTGACATCCTCTTTCATGAAGTATGTGAGGAGTTTGGGATCAAGACACGGATCTTCCTCGCCTTGCCGAGAGAGAAGTACATCAATGCCTCGGTGCAGGCAGCCGGCCCGGAAGGGGTCGAGCGATTTAACCGCTTGTACAACCAACGGTCTAATCAAAAGCAGTTGCGCGTGCTCGCCGAATCAAAGGAGCTTTCGCGTTGGCTGCGCGAGAAACCCGAATACAACATTTGGCAGCGTAACAATCTCTGGACACTGCACAACGCGATGGCCGCCGGCGGCGAGAACGTCACTCTCATCGCACTGTGGAACAGAGAGGAGGGTGATGGGGCGGGCGGGACAAAGCACATGGTCGAGAGTGCGCGCGAGCGCGGCGCAAAGACGATTATCCTCGACACCGAATTGCTGTTCGGCTTGTAAACTGTTTGCCACAGAGAAGACCGTGCAAGGACGATCATCTCTATGTGAAGAAGCGACGACGAAGATTGCACCTTGCCGAGTGGAAAATCCCAGTCAACGATGAGTGTCCTCAACTTATTCTATTCAGCCAGTTCGCACACCAGGACTTCGAGTTGCAGGCGGGGCGTCGCTCGTGAAGTTTTAATCGCCAGGTCAGCGGCGGCGATGCGTCGAATGCGCCGCACCAGGTCGGAGGATTCGGCGCGGCGGGCGGTGGCGAGAAACTCTTCACGCTTGCTGTACGGCATCTGGACGAGCCGGAACACTTCCTCTTTCGGCGCGCCGCGCGACATCAACTCTTTGGCGAGTGCGAGGCGGCGGTAGTTACTGGCGATGAGGCCGATCAGCATCACCGGCTCGGCACCGTCGTCGAGCAGGATACGCAACGTCTCCAGCGCCCGCCGTCGGTCACGCGCGATTAGGTGATCCGTCAATTCAAAGTTAGTCAATTCGCGCGAGCGCCCGACCAGCGATTCGACCGAATCCAGCGAGATGTAGCGCCCTGGCAGCGCCGCCGTCGCCAACTTGTTTAACTCGTTCGAGAGCCGCCGGACGTTCGATCCGACCAGCGCGATGACCTGTCGCAACGTCCGCTCGTCCGCCTCCGCCTTCAACTCCTTCAGACGCGACTTCGCCCATGCCGTCAGTTCGTTGTCGGTAAGCCGCGCGAACTCGACGCTGACGCACTTTTCGAGCAGCGTCTTGCTCAACTTGCGCCGCTTGTCCAGATCGCCTGCGAGAAAGATCACGACGGAAGATTCAGCCGGGCGCTCGACGTAACGCATCAGCGCGCCTTCGTCCGCTTCGTTCAACTTCGCAAAGTGGGTGATGCGCACGACGCGACGCGCGCCCATCATCGGCAACTGCTCAGCAGCAGCGAGCGCCTGCTGCACATCGACGCTCGCGAGGTTAAAGCTAGACTCGTTGAAGTCGCGCAGCACCGCGCCGGCGAGCGCGGCATCGGCGATGAACCGCGCCGCCGCGTCGCGCAGATAATCCTCGTCACCGTGGAGCAGGTAGAGCGATTTGATCTGCCCGTCTTTGATCGAGCGTTTCAACTCTTCGCGCGTCAGGATCGTCTTCACTTTTCTTCGTTCACTCCGAAGCCGTTAACAAGCGTCGAGACGAGACTTTCGGCGAAACTGCGCGCGAGGCGCTGCACAGCCGGGTCTTCTTCGTTGAAGAAAGTGCGCGGGTCATTGGTAAACTCGAACTCGCCGCGGAAGACGTAGTTCTGGTTGTCGTAGAGCACGCGGTTTTCCACCTGGTCGCGCACCGTCACGGCAACAGTGATCGTCACCTCAAAGACGCGCCCGCGACCACGGTTGTCGAGCAGCACGGCGAAGAAGTTAAAGTCTTTGATGACGCCGTCGACCACCGCGTCCGCGCCTTCGCGCTCGCTCTGCACGCGTAGTCCCCGTCCCCGTCGGATGACTTCGTTCATAACGGATTCGGTAAAGCGCGATTCGATTTTGAATCGCAGCGCGTTGTTCTGGAAGGCCGGAACCGAGATGGTGCGAATGTGCGACGGCATCCCGCTCTGCTTCACAGTCTTATAGCACTCGGTGAAACCGCAGGCGCAAATTAAAACCATCGCCAGCGAGGCCCCTCGCCATCTTCTTCGACCAGTAATCATCCGCGATTCTTTCCCTTCATAATATTCCGGCAAGCGCGGCACGATACGACCCGCGCTCACGATGTGTCAAATGCCTCGCCAATCAAATCAGCGTGGACCGGCAACTCTCGCGTGACCCAAACTCCTTGCCTGTCACTTGTCATCTGTCACCTGTCACTGTTGAATCTTCAGAGCGTCCGCGATGCGCACCGTCTCGACGGCGGCGCGCACGTCGTGAACCCGAACAATATGTGCGCCACGGAGCACGGCGGCGGTGACGGTCGCCATCGTTCCGTGGACGCGCCCGCTGACCGGCGCGTCGCCCAACAATTCACCGATGAATCTTTTGCGCGACGTGCCGATCAGCACCGGGAACTCGGCGAACTCACGCACCAACACATCAAGTCGCGCCAGTAGTTCGATGTTCTGCGCGGCGCTTTTGCTAAACCCAATGCCGGGGTCGACGGCGATGCTTGAGCGCTGCACGCCGCGCCGTTCGGCCTCCGCGATGCTCAGGCGCAGAACAGAAACAACGTCAGTCATGATGTCCGCCACTGGCGCCAGTCGGTGCATTGTTTCGAGCGTCCCGCGCGAGTGCATCAGGACGATTCCGGCGCGTGTCTGTCCAACCTCGTCCGCGAGGCGCGGGTCGAAGCGCAGCCCGGAGATATCGTTGATGATTTCGGCCCCGGCGTCGAGCGCGGCGCGTGCCACTTCCGCCTTCGTGGTATCGACGGACACAGGCACCGTAACTTTCCCAGCCAGAGCCTCAATGACCGGCAGGACACGCCTCGCTTCCTCGTCGGCGGAGACCGGGGCGCCGCCGGGTCTTGTCGATTCGCCTCCGATGTCGATGATATCCACACCGTCGGCGACCATCTCTTGGGCACGTGCCACGGCGTCGTGCGGACTGAGGAAGAGGCCGCCGTCGCTGAAGCTGTCGGGCGTGACGTTAAGGATCCCCATCACCAACGTCCGCTCACCGAGTTGAAGAGTACGCCGCGCCAGTTTCCATTTCATAACGGTCAAAGTAAAAAGGAAAAAGACAAAAGTAAAGAACTCGTCTTCACCTTTGCCTTTTTCCTTTTACCTTTTTACTTTATCTTACGCCGTCGCCGGGTTGCCACCGGTGATCGGCGGCAGGATCGGCTTCAGCGAATTAACCGCCGGCTCTTTGAGTTGCGGACGGTCTTCGTCGCTTGAGGCCGGCGGCTGGTCGTCGAGCGGAAGGCCCGCGACGATCCGCCTGATCTGCACGCCGTCAAGCGTTTCGCGTTCAAGCAGCGTCTCCGTCAGACGAACCATCGTGTCGCGGTTCTCGGTGATAATCACCTTTGCCCGCTCGTACTGCTCGGCGATGATCTCTCTTACTTCCCGATCTATCCTGATGGCTGTGTCTTCCGAGAAGTCGCGGTGCTGCGAGATTTCTCGGCCTAAGAATATCTGCTCCTCTTTCTTGCCGAAAGTGAGAGGGCCGAGATTGCTCATGCCGTACTCGCAGACCATCGCGCGCGCCAGTTCCGTCGCCCGCTCAATATCGTTCGAAGCGCCGGTCGTGATGCTATTGAGGAACACATCCTCGGCGATGCGCCCGCCCATCAGAATTGCGATCTGGCCGAGCAGGTAATCCTTCGTGTAATTGTGACGGTCGCCTTCGGGTAATTGCTGCGTCACACCGAGCGCCATCCCGCGCGGGATGATCGTCACTTTGTGAACTGGATCGGCGTTCGGCACCTTCAAGCCGACGAGCGTGTGACCGGCTTCGTGATAAGCAGTCAGGCGTTTTTCGTTGTCCGACAAAACCATGCTGCGGCGTTCGGCACCCATCAGCACTTTGTCTTTGGCGACTTCAAGATCGTTCATCATCACGATCTTCTTGTTATGCCGGGCCGCGTTGAGCGCCGCTTCATTTACTAGGTTAGCTAAGTCGGCACCCGTAAATCCAGGTGTACCGCGCGCTACAACGCTGATATCAACATCCTCGCCGAGCGGGATTTTGCGCGTATGAACTTTCAAGATGCCTTCGCGCCCGCGCACATCCGGTCGCGAAACAACGACGCGGCGGTCAAAGCGTCCCGGTCGGAGCAGCGCCGGGTCGAGCACATCAGGACGATTAGTCGAGGCCATCAAAATCACACCGTCGTTCGACTCGAAGCCGTCCATCTCGACGAGCAACTGGTTCAACGTCTGTTCGCGTTCGTCGTGTCCGCCGCCAAGACCCGCCCCGCGGTGACGGCCGACTGCATCAATCTCGTCAATGAAGATGATGCACGGAGCATTTTTCTTG
>JALZJL010000257.1 GCA_030859785.1 Acidobacteriota bacterium | reverse complement strand
ATGAAGAATTACTGGACAGGCTGGCGGAAGCCCGCGTCGAGTTGCTGCGCGAAATCCGCAAAGCGATCATCGGTCAGGATGAGGTGATCGAACAAGTTCTCATCTCGCTGTTCGTCGGCGGCCACACTATCATCAGTGGCGTGCCCGGCCTCGCCAAGACGCTGCTGGTCAAAACCATCTCAAGCGTGCTCGACCTTTCATTCAAACGCATCCAGTTCACACCTGATCTGATGCCCGCCGACATCACCGGCACCGAAATTATCGAAGAAGATCGCACCACCGGGCGACGCCAACTTCAATTCATTCGCGGCCCCGTCTTCGCCAATATCATCCTTGCCGACGAGATTAATCGCACACCGCCAAAGACGCAGGCCGCGCTGTTGGAAGCGATGCAGGAAGGAAGCGTGACCGTGCAGGGCACGAGCTACGAGCTGCCGCGTCCGTTCTTTGTGCTCGCGACGCAGAACCCGATTGAAATGGAGGGCACGTACCCGCTGCCCGAAGCGCAACTCGACCGTTTTATGTTCAATGTCAAGATCGGCTACTTGCCGGAAGAGGACGAGGTCGCGGTTGTAAAGGCAACCACCTCGACGCAGCGGGTTGAGTTTAAGCGTCTGATGTCGGCCGATGAGATCATTGCTTTTCAGCAACTCGTCCGCCAGGTGCCGGCGTCCGACACGGTGGCGCGCTACGCCGTCCGTCTGGTCGGCGCGAGCCGCCCGAACTCGGTGACCGCACCGGATTTCGTCAACCGCTGGGTGACATGGGGCGCGTCGCTGCGTGCATCGCAGTTTCTGATTCTCGCGGGTAAAGCGCGCGCGATTTTGTACGGTCGCTACAACGTATCGTGCGAAGACGTGCGGGCCGTCGCTCCGGCGGTTTTGCGCCATCGCATCCTGCTGAACTTTCAGGCGGAGTCCGAAAAGGTCGATTCTGATCACGCCATCAAACGCCTGATTGAATTGGTGCCCGAGCCGAAGTCGGGAATCAAGTAAGAAGGAAAGAGTAAACAGTTTTGAGTTTTCGGTTTTCAGCTCAAAACTCAAAACTCAAAACTGTTTGTAAGGATTTGAACTATGTGGTGGAGACGAAGCAAAGCTGAGAGCCGTGACAGAGAGGATATGGGTGTGAGTGTGAACGCGCCTGCGTCTCCGTCCGCCGGGGCCCCGCGCTTTCTCGCGCCGGAAGTGTTGGCTGGCATCTCTTCGCTTGAACTATTGGCGCGCACCGTTGTCGAAGGCTTTATCGCCGGATTGCACCGCTCGCCGTTCACCGGCTTTTCGACAGAGTTCGCAGAGTATCGGCAATACCAGCCGGGCGATGATTTGCGCTACCTCGATTGGCGCTTGTATGGACGGACGGATCGTTACTTTATTAAAAAATATCGGGCCGACACCAACACACAGTGTCATGTGCTGGTCGATACCAGCGCATCGATGCGTTACGGCACGGGCGTGGTCAGTAAGCTGCAGTATGCGCAGTTTCTCGCCGCCGCGATGGCGCACCTCGTCGCGCGTCAGCAGGACTCAATCGGCCTCACTGCGTTCGACGAACAGGTGCGTGTCCACATTCCAGCGCACAACCGAACCGGGCACATGCGAACTATCTTCGGTCATCTCGAAAAGCTCGAACCGGGCGGCGAGACGCGGCTCGCCAAGATGCTGCACGACACCGCCGAGCGTCTGACGCGGCGCGGCATCCTGATTCTCATCTCGGATATGTACGACGACCCGGAAGAGATTTTCCCGGCGCTCCGTCATCTTCGATTTCGCGGCAACGACGTGATCGTTTTTCACGTCCTCGACCGCAACGAAATCAATTTCAACTTCGGCGACCAGATGGTGCTGCTCGAAGACTCTGAGACAGCCGAGCAGATGCCGGTGCTGCCGGAGGTGTTCGCCGACGGGTATCGCGCGAAAATCAATGAGCACTTGAAGGCGTTACGCGAACTGGCCGCCGCCAACCACGTCGATTACCAATTGATCACGACCGATCAGCCACTCGACCGCGCACTGTTCGCGTTCCTTTCACGAAGAGCGCGGAAGTAGCGCGAAGATAGTTTGCCGCCTGTCTGTGGGCGATAGTTTCACATGTCTTTCCTGAATCCGATTTTCCTGCTTGGTTTGGCGGCGCTGGCCGCCCCTCTGCTAGTGCATCTGGTGCGGCGCACGCGGGCACGGCGCGTCGAATTTCCGACGCTGATGTTCGTGCGGCAAGTGCCGCAACGCACCATCCGGCGAAAGAAGTTGCACAACCTGCTGCTGCTGTTGCTGCGCTGTCTCGCGCTACTGCTCGTCGTGCTGGCATTCACGCGCCCGTTCTTTACGGGGAGTAGCGCCGCTGAGACGAGCAAGCTTGAACGCGCCACCGTGATTCTGCTCGATGCGTCATTCAGCATGCGCCACGCCGCGCGCTTCGACGATGCACGGCGGCGGGCCGAGGCGCTCATCTCCGAAGCACGCGATGGCGAAAAGTTTGCGCTCATCAGTTTCAACCACAGCTATACCATCGACAGTCGCTTCACCGCTGACCGGGGAAAGTTGAAGTCCGCGCTCTCGGCTGTTAAAGCCGGATGGGGTGGGACGGATTATGAACAAGCTCTGCGCGCCGCCGAGACGCTGTTCCGCGAAGTTAACACTGGAGGCATCAAACGCATTCTGATGATCTCCGACTTTCAGGCGACCGGATGGAACATGGCTGACGCACCGTACCGGCTCGGCGGTGGTTTGCAATTGGCGTTGATTGAAGTCGGCGAGGCCGCCGCGCCGAATCTCGCCGTCACCGAAATTAATGCGCGCCCGTTGATCTTTACGCAGAAATACACGGATAAATTGTCGGCCCGCGTCGCCAACTTTAGCGACGATGCGCGTGCGCGTGTGATTATCGATTTCTCGATCAACGATCAGACCATCGAGAAGCGCGAGGTCAGCATCGACGCACGGGGCACAACGACGGTCGAGTTCACCGGCTTCAACGTCGGTGAGGGAATTAACCGCGGAGTGATTGCTGTCAGCAGCGGCAACAACGAAGGGGGCGACTTCGAGCCGGATAATCGTTTTCATTTCACGCTGCGGCGACAACCGCCGTCGAAGGGTTTGATTGTTGAAAGCGCGTCGCGCGGTGGCGGCGGACAGAGCTTTTACCTGCGGAGCGCGCTGACAACGGGCGAGAATCTGCCGTTTGTGTGGACGACAAAAACGTCCGGCCAGGTCGACCCCGACGACATCGACGAATGCCGTTTGATTATTCTGAACGACGCGGGCGCGCTTAGTAATACACTTGCCGAAAAGCTGCGGCGGTACGTCGAGGTCGGTGGCGCACTCGTCATTGCCGCCGGGCGGTTGACCGACGCGACGGACTTTAATCGACAATTGGCTGGCGTCGCCCCGGCCACACTTGGCGAGTCAGTGCAGGCGGGACGTGGCGAGGAAATTTTAATCAGCGACGTGAAGACCGATCATCCGGTGTTCGAAATCTTTCGCGGCAACGGGCGTCTGGCGGCGGCGCGCTTCACCGGCTATCACCGCAGCCAACCGGTACAAAACTCTTCGGTGATTGCCAGGTTCGAGGACGGTAGCCCCGCGCTGATCGAAGCGACAGCGGGAACGAAGGGCAAAGTGCTGTTATTCACTTCAACGCTCGATGCAAGTTGGACCGACCTGCCGTTGACTTCACTCTATCTGCCATTCGTGCAGCAGATCGTTCGCTACATCGGCGAGCGCGAAACAGTTCCGTATCAGACCATCGGTCAGAGCTTCACCGCGCCAGTGATGTCCGACGGCACTCCGCCGGCAGTCGACGCACCGGGCGGGACGCGGATTCAGGAGCGCACACTGACGCGCACCGGAGAGTTGGTTGTGACTGCGGGCGAACCCGGTTTTTACCGGCTGCGCTATCCGGAGCAGCCGACATTTATCGCGGCGAATCTGGAAGGCAAAGAGTCGGATTTCGCGAAGTTGAACCTCGGCGAATTCTCGTCGGCGGTGACGGCGGCGGGAGGCGCACCGTTGACTGGAGCGGTCGAGGACGCGAAGCTACAGAACGAAGAGATTGAAGCGCGCCAACGCATCTGGTGGCCGCTGTTAATCATCGCGGCAATGCTGTTTGTCGCCGAAGGCTTGATCGCGCGGCGCACGAAGATGGCGAAGATGATCGGATGAGTAAGATCGAGTTTACGGTATCTTGACGATTGGTGATTTAGTGTCGAGAGGCTTAACACAGCAGCAGGTTCACGAGGTTGTTTTAATGAATTACGGAACTGACCAACTCCAAAATCTTTTGCGCGTGGTGCGGCGACGGCGGCAGATGTTGTTGACGCTGCGCGGCGTGGCGATATGCCTGATGGTGGCAGCGGTTGTGCTCCTCACGGCGGGTTGGCTGGCCGACCGTTATCGACATTCCGAAGGGATGTTGTTGCCGTTGCGTCTGTCGGGGCTGTTGATTCTCGGCGTCGCCCTGGCGCTGTTTCTAATTAAGCCGTTGATGAAGCGAATCAGCGACACTCAACTTGCCAGATTGATTGAGGAGAGCTTCCCGAATTTACATGACCGTTTGGTGACGGCAGTCGAATTTTCCGGTGAAGATCAGAATCGCGCGTCGCGGGTGATTGTCAATCGGCTCAGGCTCGATGCCGACCGTGCGGCGGCGGATGTGAATCTTGATGCTGTGATCGCGCGGCGGCGTGTCGCGGCTTACGGCGGGGCGGCGCTCGGCTGTCTGTTGATGTTCGTCGGGGTGTTGAAGTGGGGGCCGGACACGCTGTTCCGCGGCGTCGCGCAATTGGTTGCGCCGTCCGGCCTCGCCTCGGCGACGGTTAACGCGCTGTCGATTATCGCCAAGCCGGGGACGGCGCGCGTCCCGAAAGGATCGGACCAACAAATCACCGCGTCGCTCGTTAACTTCGACGCCGAAATGGTGACCGTGTTTGCGCGTCCGTTGGTGACGGATGAAAGCGCGGGCAGTAGTAGTGCTGACCAGCAAGGCCAGTGGAACGGGCAGGTGATGGAGCCGGCAAAAGAGAAGAGCGACTTTCAACTTTTCCTTTTCAACCTTCAACAACCAACCGAGTATTTCGTTGAGGCGAATGGCGTGCGCTCCGAAACATTCCGGCTCGATGTGATCGACGTACCGTTCGTCAAACAACTCGACCTGACACTTAACTTTCCGTCTTATGCGCGCGTCGCCGCCAAGACGATTGAAGATGGCGGAGAGGTCGTTGCGCTGCGTGGCACCACCGCACTGATCACGGCGCGTCTGACGGGACAGGCAAAGGCGGCGCGTCTCGTGTTGCGCGACGGTCGGAAGATCGAGATGCGAGGCGATGGTGCGGCGAACTTTCACGCGGCGGTGACGGTCACCGGCAACACCAGCTACTACGTTGAGTTGACCAGCCTTGAGGGCGAGACCTACCGCGGCTCGAACGAGTACGACATCACAATGCTCGAAGATCAGCCGCCGACCGTCTCGTTTGAAAAGCCTGGACGCGATGCGCGCGCAACCAGCGTCGAAGAGGTCTTCACGCAGGCGCGAGCCGAAGATGATTACGGCGTTGCCGCGCTTGAAATGTACTTCTCGTTCAACGGCGGCGCGGAACAGAAAATCGACCTTCAGAAATTAACACGCGATGCGTCGCGCGGATTGAGCGGCGTGCATACATTCTTCCTCGAAGAGTACGGTCTAAAGCCCGGCGATGTTGTTTCGTACTACGCGAAGGCACGCGACGCGCACGCCGAAGTGTCGAGCGACATCTACTTCATCGAGATCAAACCGTTCGACATGCAGTATAAGCAGGCGCAGCAGCAGGGCGGTGGTGAAGGCGGCGGCGGTGAGCAACAGAATGCATTGACGCGCCGGCAGAAGGAGTTAATCGCGGCCACGTTCCGCCTCGTGCGTGAAGGCGCGGGCACGAACCCGAAAGAGCGCGCCGACAATTACAACGTGGTCGCAACGGGGCAGGAGAAACTGCGCAACGACGCGCGCGACTTTATCGAGCGCGTCAAACGACGGCTCGGCGAAGGTGGTGAGGGCGCGGAAGAGTTGGCGCGCATGATTGAGTACATTAACCAAGCGACGCGCGAGATGGAAGGGGCGCTGACGCCTTTGAAAGGTCAGAGCGGGCGCGATGCACTGCCGGCGGAGCAGCGCGCGCTGCAACAACTGCTGCGAGCCGACGCGGTCTTCCGCGAAATGCAGGTCGCATCCGGCAATCAACAGGGCGGCGGGGGTGGCGGCCAGCAGGAATCGCAGGAGCTATCCGACTTATTCGAGCTTGAACTCGATAAGATGAAGAATCAGTACGAAACGCTGCGGCGCGAAGGGCGGCAATCACAGCAGCAGCAGGCGCAGCAGGGAAAAAGCGAGGCCGAGCGGAAGCTGGAAGAACTGGCGCGGCGACAACAACAGGCCCTCGCCGAACAGCAACGCCGCGCGCAGAATCAATCTGGCCAATCAGGGCAGTCAGGTCAATCAGGGCAGTCAGATCAGTCGGGCCAGTCAGGTCAGTCAAGTAACGGTGGACAGCAGCAACGCCAGCAGCAGGAATTGATTGATGAGACGCGGCGCGCGGCGCGCGAGCTTGAGCGTCTGTCACGCGAGCGCCGCGACCCGCGTATGCAGGAGTTAAGCCGTCAACTCAACCAGGCCGCAGATGATATGCAACGGGCGCAGGCCGCGTCGCAGAACAACGAACAGGGCGAGGCCGTCGCGCAAGGTCGGCGCGCTCTCGACCGACTCGAACAGGCGCGCCGCCGCATGCAGAGCGCGTCTCAATCAAGCCGGGGCCAGGAAGTCAGCGAACTGCGTCAGCGGGCCGCCGAGGCTGCGGCGCGTCAGCGCGAAATCACGAAGGATGTCGATGCGCTCGCGCGGCGCGGTGGGCAGCAGGGCCGCGATGACGTGAACTCGCGTTCAGCGAAGCAGCAACTAGGCGAACGCAAAGAGGCGCTGGCTGACGCGCTTAACAATCTGGAACAGGATTTAGAGCAGGCGGCGCGAGCACAGGGCGACCAACCCGGCAAGGGAAAAACCGGCCAGCAGTTACGGGATGCGGCGGCGACGCTGCAACGCAACCGCACCGCCGAGCGCATCAAGGGCAATCAACAGAACATCGATAACGGTCAATACGAAGCCGCCCGTGCAGGGGAACGCGCCGTCCAACAGAGCCTCAACGAAGTCGCCGAACGGTTGCAGAGCGCCGAGCAGAACGCCGGTCGCGCACCCGGCTCGGAAGGCGAACAAGCGCTCGAACAAACGCGCCAGCTTGCCGACAACCTCGAATCCCTGCGCCGTCGCCTCGGCGAGAATTCCAAACAGCGTGATGGTCAACAGCAAGTCGGACAACAGCGCGGCCAACAACAAGGACAACAGTCAGGTCAGCAATCAGGTCAGCAACGCTCATCACAGCAGCAGGGACAACAGTCGGGGCAGCAATCCGGTCAACAAGGGGGCGAGCAGTCCGGCGACCAGTCAGGCCAACAATCCGGGCAGCAGTCAGGTCAGCAATCCGGCAGGTCGGGCGATGGACAGAGCAGCGGCGAACGTGCGGCATCAGGCAGCGTCAACGGCGAGTATCAGGGGTGGTATCGCCGAGGGCGAATTTCCGGTAGCGGGGCAGCCGGAGCCGATGGGCAAGGCAATCCCGCGGACGAGCGTCAGGATCAACGGCAGACGGTTGCCGAATTGCGCGAGCGTCTGCGCGAAGCAGAAGAACTGCGCCGCCAACTCGGACGCAACGGCGGTGAGGCTGCGCGCGATTTGAATAAAGCGATTGATGTGCTGAAGCAGATGGTGGCCGGCGTAGGTGCGATGCAGGGCGACCCGCAGACCGGCGCCCTCTTAAAAGCCCAGGTCATCGACCCTCTGCGGCAGATTGAACTGGAACTCAGTCGCCGTCTGCAAGCCGCGACCGGACAAAACAATTTGCGCCTGCGTGACGAGGGGGCGGCGCCCGCGCGCTATCGTAAGTCGGTGGATGAATACTACAAACGACTGTCGAGCCGTGGGGTGAGGTAAACGCGAGTGCGAAAATTTAAGATTCGTGATGTTCCAAATAACAAGCGCCGCATCTTCTCCGTGTTCGGTTTGACGGGTGTGTGCGCTCTGTTGTTGTTGTCGACGTTGATGCCCGCCGAAGGGCAACAGCGGCCTGAAGACTTTGGCAGCCCGCCGGGCGGATTCGGATCGCAGCGTGGATTCGGTCGCCGTGGATTTGGTCAGCGCCGTGAACGCCGACCGACGCCGCCGGGGATGAGCGAGACGGGCGGCGAGTTCACTTTCGTGAGGGCGATTTATAGTTCGCCGTACTCGCCGTACAACACCTGGCGAGGCGGGTCTTGGACGGTTGATTTCCCCGAAGCCGACGATCACTTCATCACCGGTGTGCGAGATTGGACGGGGACGAGTCTTAACATCTCGTCGCGCCCTGAACAATTGCCGCTGCTCGACGACCGGCTATTCGATTTCCCGTTTCTGTACATGGTCGAACCCGGCTTCCTCGATCTCTCGGCGGAAGAAGCAGCGCGCTTGCGTGAGTATCTGTTGCGCGGCGGGTTCCTGTTCCTCGATGATTTTCATGGCGAATCCGAATGGCGCAACGTGCAGGAGCAGTTGAGCAAAGTGCTGCCTGAATATCAGATTGTCGATCTGCCATTGACGCACCCGATCTTTCACAGCTATCTGGATATTGACGAAGTGGTGCAAGTGCCCGGACTCCATACGTGGGTTCGCGGTGTGACGCACGAAAAGGGCGGCACCACGCCGCACTACATGGGTGTCGTCGATAAACATGATCGCGTCGTCGTTTTCATTACGCGAAACTGCGACTTCGGCGATGCGTGGGAGTGGATCGACGATCCGATGTATCCCGGCAAGTACGGACTCGCGGCCTACAAGGTTGCCATCAATGCGGTTATCTATTCAATGACGCATTGATGACGTGATGACGTGGAGGTGTCGATGTCGAAAGGTGAAGTGTTTGATGTGGTGATCGTCGGTTCGGGCGCGACCGGCGGCTGGGCAGCTAAGCTTTTAACGGAGAAGGGACTGCGTGTCGCGGTGGTCGAGGCCGGGCGCCAACTGAACCCGCTCAAAGATTATTCCGAGCACACGTGGCCGTATGAACTTCCGTTTCGCGGTTTCGGCAATCGTCAGGAGTTGGAGCGAACGCAGCCGATTCAAAGCCAGTGTTATGCCTGCACTGAATACGGCCATCAATTCTTTGTCAACGATCTCGAAAATCCTTATACCACACCGCCCGACAAACCGTTCTTCTGGATTCGCTCACGGCAGGTCGGTGGACGCACGATTCCCTGGGGCCGGCAGTCTTACAGACTCTCCAACTATGACTTCAAGGCAGCGACGCACGACGGCTACGGCGACGACTGGCCGCTCAGTTACGAAGACCTCGCGCCGTACTATGACCGGGTCGAGGAGTTCGTCGGCGTCAGTGGCTCATACGAAAATCTACCGCAACTGCCGGACGGAATGTTTCTGCCGCCGATGGCGCTCACCTGCGGCGAGCAGGTGCTGAAAAGAGCCGTCGATAAATTCAACGACCCGCTGCGTCGCGTCATCATCGGGCGCGTCGCCATCCTCACGGGCAAACTCCACGCCGGCACACCGGACGAGCGCCCGGCGTGTCACTGGTGCGGGCACTGCGACCGCGGCTGCACCATCGGAGCCTACTTCAGCAGCCCGCACACAACACTGCCGGCGGCGGCACGCACCGGAAAGATGACGCTGCTGACCAATGCTGTCGTCAGCCACGTGGTGATGGATGACCGCACGGGTCGCGCGAAAGGCGTCTACTACGTCGATGCGAATACCCGGGCGCACCGCGAAGTCTTCGGCAAGGTGGTGCTGCTGTGTGCCGGGACACTTGAATCGACGCGCATTCTTCTTAACTCGGCGTCGGCGAGGAACCCGCGCGGCCTCGCCAATAGTTCCGGCGTGCTCGGACATTATCTGATGGATCATGTCAAACGCGGCGGCGCGACGGGCACGCTGCCGATGCTCAATACCAAGCAGATGGAGCAGGACGGGCGCGCGAACGGCGTCTACGTGCCGCGCTTCGTCAATTTGAAAACGAAACACGTGCGCTTCATCCGCGGCTATGGGATGCAGGGCGGTTCAGGCCAATCGCTGTACGCGCACGGCAAGACCATCGATGGCTTCGGCCCAAATTTTAAACGCAAGGTGCGCGGCGACTTTCCGTGGGGCGTCAGTTTATCCGGCTACGGTGAGTGCCTGGCGCGCTTTGAGAATCACGTCTCGATCAACCGCGAGGTTGTCGATAAGTGGGGCATCCCGGTGCTGCACATCGACATGGCGTGGAGCGACAACGAGCACCAGATGGTCAAAGACATGGGCGACTCCGCCGAAGAGATGCTGCGAGCGGCTGGTGCCGAAAGCATCAACGTCCGCCGCGTCACAGACGCCCCGCCCGGCTTCAGCATCCATGAAGTGGGCACCGCGCGAATGGGCGACGACCCAAAGAAATCGGTGCTCAATAAATTCAACCAGTCGTGGGACGTTAAAAATCTGTTCGTCACCGACGGCGCATGCTATGTCTCGAACGGCTGTCAGAATCCGACGATGACAATGATGGCAATCACCGGGCGCGCCTGCGATTACCTCGTCGCCGAATACCGCGCCGGTCGCCTGTAATCAGAAAGGCAAAAGTGAAAGCCAGTCATTACGGAGCTTGTGTAACGCAGCTTGTCACGCTCCTGGCAATCATCCAATCTGATAACTTCCTTTGGAGGAATCATCAATGAGAGTCATCGAAACTGATGCCATCGTGAGCACTGACGGCACTCTGTCAGTTAAAGTCTCATCAGACATTCGCCCTGGATCGCATCGTGTAGTGGTAGTGATTGGCGAACAAAACGCTGCGGAAAAAAGACCCGAACCGCTGAAGTTCTCCGCTTACCCAGCGGGGTTGATCTCGGACACTCTGTGCTTCCGCCGTGAAGACATCTATGGCGTTGATTGAAGATAAAGTCTTCATCGACACGAATGTGCTCACTTATACGTGCTGATGCATTCCGCCGAATATCTGCTGCCTAAACGTCGCCGCTTCATCAGCTTATAGACAATTGAATTTCAGTCGTTATTCTTAGCTAAGACATTAGGAGAGTTTGTGTCTGCACACAACGAAGAATCGTGCCTGGTGTGCGTTGATACGGGAACGACGAACACGCGCGTCTGGGTGACGGAAGGTGAGTATGTGCTGGCGCGGGTCACAGCGCAGGTTGGTGTACGCGACACGGCGCGTGATGGTTCGTCGCGTCGTCTGCGAACCGCGTTGCGTGATGTGATTGGCGAAGTGTGCGCCCGCGCGAGCTCGGTGAGACCGTTATGTGTCGTCGCCGCCGGGATGATTACTTCGTCGCTGGGTCTCGCGGAAGTTCCGCATACGCCCGCACCTGCGGGACTCAATGAACTCGCCGCCGCGGTGTTGATGCAGCACTTCCCGGAAGTTTCCGATTTGCCGTTCCTGCTTATCCCTGGCGTTCGGACGGGAACACTTGACGCCGACACGGAATCAATCAACGAGGTCGACTTGATGCGAGGCGAGGAAACTTTGTGTCTCGGTCTGTTCGAGCAAAACTCGCTCGCCGCGAACTCGACGCTGCTCAATCTGGGTTCACATTGGAAGGCGATCAAGCTTGACGAGCGCGGGCGCATCGCGTCGAGCGTGACACGTCTGACCGGCGAGTTGCTCCATGACGCGCAGACGAACACGATCTTAGCGAGCGCCGTTTCGCAGGAGCGCCCAAGCGAAATAAGCGAAGCCTGGCTTGCGGCAGGGATGCGCGAGTACGGTCGTTCAGGATTATCACGCGCGTTGTTCTGTGTGCGCCTTCTAGAACAAGCCGGACGTGGTACGCCCGACGAACGATATGCTTACCTGGCGGGGGCGTTCATCGCCGCTGACCTCGATTCATTACTGGCCGCCGGAACAATCACGCCCGCATCGCCTGTCGTCGTTACCGGCGGAGCGGGCGTCGCCGCCGGATGGCTTTATGCGCTCGCGGAAAAATCAATCCCCGCCGTGCGCCTGTCCATCGAAGAAGGCGAGCAAGCTTTACTAAAGGGCTTGCGAAGCATCGCCCGCGTATTCATCACGACTCATAAATTAGACGGATGACATCTAAGTGACAATGTGACGGGAGAGCAGAAAACCAGCGTCTTGATTGTCGGCGGCGGTGTCGGTGGATGTGCCGCCGCACTGGCCTGTGCGCGGGCCGGTTATGAAACAATCATGACTGAAGAGTCGGACTGGATCGGCGGTCAATTGACATCGCAGGCCGTGCCGCCGGACGAGCACGGCTGGATCGAGCGTTTCGGTTGCACACGTTCTTATCGTCGATTTCGTGACGGCGTGCGCGATTATTATCGTCAACACTATCCACTGACCGAAGAAGCGCGAGCGGGAAAGTTTCTCAACCCAGGGAATGGTTGGGTGTCGCCGCTCTGTCATGAACCGCGCGTCGCTCTGGCTGTGCTTGAGTCGATGCTCGCACCATACATCAACCAGGGCAGCGTCACATTGCTCACCGAGCATTGCGCCGTTGCCGCCGACACCGTGGGTGATGCGGTGCGTGCCGTGACGGTGCGGAGTTCGCAGACCGGCGACGATCACACAATTCACGCCAGCTATTTTCTTGACGCCACCGAGTTGGGCAACTTGCTGGCTTTGACCAAAGCGGAGTTTGTGACCGGAGCCGAGTCGCGTGTTGAAACGGGTGAGCCGAACGCGCCAGTCGAAGCCGATCCCGCTAACGCGCAAGCCTTCTCGATGTGCTTCGCGGTGAGTCATCACGATGGGGAAGAGCACACGATTGAGCGTCCGCATGATTATGATTTCTGGCGCGAGTTCGTGCCGCAACTGACGCCGCCGTGGACGGGACGCTTATTCAGTTGGACGATGCCGCATCCACGCACGATGCAACCGCACACGTATCGCTTCGACCCGCACCGCGAATCGTCAAAAGCATTTTCCGGCCTCTGGTCGTATCGTCGCATTCTTGACCGGGCGAACTTTCAAAGCGGGTCATTCAATAGCGACATTTCACTAATCAACGTCCCGATGCTCGACTACTTGCTCGGTGATTTATGCACGGCGACCGAGCAGGAGCGCATCGCACACATCGAGCGGGCGAAGCAACAAAGCTTATCGTTTCTGTACTGGATGCAGACCGCAGCGCCACGACCAGATGGCGGTACGGGGTTTCCCGGTTTACGTCTGCGCGAGGATGTGACCGGCTCGCGCGATGGTTTGGCGAAGATGCCGTACATCCGCGAATCGCGAAGAATCCGCGCCGAGTTCACAATTCGTGAGCAGCACGTCGCAGCGGACGCGCAACCGGGGAGAGCGAACCGCGCCGAGCAGTTTCAAGATTCGGTCGGCATCGGTTACTACCGCATCGATTTGCATCCGTCGACGGGCGGCGACAACTACATCGATGTCGCGTCGTTGCCGTTTCAGATTCCGCTTGGCGCGCTGATTCCCGTCCGCATGGAGAACCTGTTACCGGCGTGCAAGAACATCGGCACAACACACATCACGAACGGTTGTTACCGTCTTCATCCGGTCGAATGGAACATCGGCGAAGCCGCCGGCGCACTCGCCGCGTTCTGCCTCGAACATCAAACGACACCGCGCGCCGTTCGTCAGCAGCGGCAACAGCTCGAAGCATTTCAACAACGCCTCGACGCACACGGCATCGAACTCGCGTGGCCCGACGACATCCTGCTGGCCGAAGGCGACCCGCATCTTCATGCATTGGATTGCTTCCGCTCTTGAAGAGCATGTTGGTTCAAGCCGGATTGACAAAGTAAGGAGTTGAAAGCTATGCGTTATGTGATGATTATCGAAGAAGGCGACAGAAATTACTCAGCGTACCTGCCCGACCTGTCGGGCTGCATCGTGACCGGTAAGACTATCGAAGAGGTGAAGCAAAGAATGACTGAAGCGGTCGCGTTGCACCTGCGCGGGATGCGGGAAGACGGATTGCCGATCCCCGAGCCGGTAAGCCATGTCGAGTATGTCGAAGCGGCGTAACGCGATCAGGGTACGTCTTTGAATTCGCGTGACCCGACGCGAGTGAAGTGTAAGTTTGGAGGAAAACAAGGGCACATCGTCCTTGACCAGATTCGCACTGTAGATAAAATGCGCTTGGTGAGAAAGTTGGGCAAAGTCGACAAGCAAACTCAACAGGAAGTGCTCGCTGCTTTAGGCGAAATGTTTGCTCCTTAGCCGCAATCGAACAAATGTAGCTGAAAGAATGGATGAACGGGTCCTCTCAACATCTGTCCTCTAACCTCCACCATCTTCTTTCATGGAAGGTGAATGCTTTGCTTAAATCTTTAGTGTGTGTTGTCATCGGCGTGTTGGGCGTCTTGATCTTCGCTGTTGCCGCGTGTCAACGGCAGGCGCTCGAAGCGCACGTCACATCGCCGCACCCGAACCCGCGCTTCGCCCGCGTGCGTTTCGGAGACGCGGACGCGGACGGTATCCCTGACGGGGCGGAACTGCGTAGCTTCGGCGACCGCGAAAACTTTCGGCGCTGGTTCACCGCGATTGCCGAGCGACAGTTCGACGGCGCGAGCGATGCCTGGAAAATCGAGCAGCGGGACTGCGCCGGGTTAGTCAGGTTCGCTTGGCGCGAGGCGCTGCGCCGCCACGATCCTGTGTGGTTCCGACGGATGGGCGTCCAATACGAAACCACCGCCGGCGACGTGCGGGCATACAATCTAACAAACAGTCCGCACGGCGAAAAACTGTTTCGCACCGCACCTGGCGCGTTCAAAGAATCGGACTTAAGCGGCGAGACTTTTTCCGAGTTCGCCGACGCCCGCACATTGAAGGATTACAACGCTGAGTTCGTCAGCCGCGACCGCCGCCGCGCGCAATCAGGCGACTTGATCTTCTTTCATCAGCCGTGGGCGCAGCGGTATCCGTATCATGTGATGATCTTTCTCGGCGAATCAAGCGACGATGGCGAACGCGGCGTTGATTGGGTCGTCTACCATACCGGCACGTCGACGGGCGATGCCGGAACAATTAAAAAGCTGCGCCTCGCCGACCTCGACCGGCATCCTGAGGCGCGCTGGCGTCCCGTCGCCAACAACCGCAACTTTCTCGGATTCTACCGGCTCAGGATTCTTCAGTAAGCCTTAAGATTCTCGATTCATCAGGATGTGACCTATGACACGTCGAAATTTTCTCACTGCCGTGGCGTGTTACGCAGCGGTGGTGCTGCTCGTCGTCGGCTTCGCGGTGATGCGCGTGCGGACGCAGAATCGTTTCGCGGTGCAGAGCGCGCCGGACTTTCTGCCGGAGTATCCGACGTACTACGAGCCGCCGGACGAGTACGCCAAGCCATTCTTTTCGGTGATGACGAACCGCGCGTATGGGACGAACGACCGGGCGCGCGTGTGGGTCAACTATCGGGGCGTCGAAAGCCTCGACTTTCGCGTGTACCGCGTCAAAGACCCAGTCAAGTTCTTTAAGCAACTTGACAACCCGCATCAGGTCGGCAAAGACGAAGAGGGTGAAGTCGCCAAATCGGTGGAGCGCAAGCCGACGCTGCTTGAAAAGTTGCGCGCCTTCAAAGATCATTTCTATCAAGGCATCAAGGGATATTTCCGCGCGCAGTTACAACGCCAGTCGCGCAAAAACTTCAACCAGAAATTCCGCCGTGACGATGACGCTGCGGAAGATGTGAGCAACCGGACGCCGCTGAACGTCGCCGACTATGCGCGCGTGCCACTGCTCAACCCCGATCAGATGGTCAGCAGTTGGCGCGAAAAACTTCCGTTGCTCGAAGACAACTACGAGCGCCGCATGATTTCCCTCGGCAAGCGCGAGCCGGGCGTGTACTTAATCGAAGTCGTCAACGGAGACCTGCGGGCGTACGGCATCGCGTTGGTCACGAACCTGGTGATGGTGCAGAAGACTTCGCGCGACGGGCAGATGCTGGTCTACGCGGCGGACCGCACGTCGGGCGCGCCGCGCGAAGGCGCTCGCCTTGAAATCGTGAAGGGAAGTAAAACCATTGCGAACGGCGCGACCGACCGGCAGGGACTCTATCGAACTAAGTTGGAGCAGACCCGCGTTGCCGAGAACAAGGACGCGGAAGATGACCGGGCGGCGGAAGATGATTCAGAGGGCGAAGACTCGGACGCGGAGCCGCGGTCGAACTCGTACCTGGTGATGGCGAGTGCGGGCGAAGACTTCGCCATCTCCGATCTTGATTCATACTACTTTGGCGGCGGTGGCGAGGATGGCGAGGTCGCGAGCAGTTTCTCCGCGCGAAGCTATGTTTACACCGACCGGCCCGTGTATCGCCCGCAACAGAAAGTTTTCTTCAAAGGCATCCTGCGCCAGATCACCGACAGTGGTTACAAGTTGATTCCGGGTAGCACAGTCAGCGTCACAGTCGAAGACCCGAACGGCACGCGCGTCTTCGATCAGGACGTGAAACTCTCATCGCGCGGTACATTCAGCGGCGAATTGGAAACCGGTGAGGAATCTCCACTCGGTTCCTACAGCATCACTGCACGCGTCGGCGAGGCGACGGCCAACGGCTCATTCGAAGTGCAGGAGTATAAAAAACCCGAATTCAAAACAACCGTCGCTGCATCGCAGCAGTTCGTCAATGTCGGCGAGCAAGCGAAGTTCACCGTCTCGGCGCGCTACTTCTTCGGTGCGCCCGTCGCCCGCGCGGATGTTAAGTATTACGTCTACCGTTCGCGCTATTACTATCCGTGGTGGAGAAGCGCCGGCGGCGCCGATGAAGAAGCCGACTTCGGAATTGACGAGGCGGGCGAAGAGCCGGAGGATGACGCGAGCGGCTATGGCA
Organism: Acidobacteriota bacterium; assembly: GCA_030859785.1. GTDB lineage: Bacteria > Acidobacteriota > Blastocatellia > Pyrinomonadales > Pyrinomonadaceae > JACDEG01. The sequence continues at coordinate 4,537 of JALZJL010000257.1, read as the reverse complement.
GCTACGGCGACCAGATGGTGCAGGAGGGCGAAGGCCGTCTCGACGCCAACGGGCGTCTGGAAGTCGAGTTCAAAGTGCCGAAGGTTGAGGGGAAGCTAAGTTCAGACTTTACCTATCGTCTCGAAGCGCAGGTCACAGACAGTTCGCGGCGGATGATGGAAGGCAGCGCCAGTTTCGTCGGCGTGCGCAGTAATATGGTCGCCTACGCCAACCCGGAACGCTACGTCTATTATCAGGGAGACACGGCGAAGATTAACGTCGGCGCGTCCGACCGCGAGGGCCGCCCCGTCTCGACGCGCGTCAAACTTTCATTCGTCGAGCGGCGCTGGGAAAAGGTGTCGAAGCGAACCGAGGACGGCGATGAGTACCCAGACTACGAAATGAAGGATCGCGAGCTTTCATCCGGCGTCGTCGAAACGAACGCGGAGGGCAAGGCGAGCTACGACTTCACAGTGCCGATCAGCGGCAGCATCCACATCAAGACGATCATCGAAGAGAAAGGCCGACAGATAGTTTCACAGGGCGGCCACGTCTGGGTCACCGACCGGAACAACGCCTGGTCGGACCTCTCATATCAGGAGGAAGGCTCGATCAAACTGGTGCCAGATAAAAAATCTTACCGGGTGGGCGAGACGGCGCACGTCTTGGCGTTGCTGCCGACGGACAAAGCGCATCTCCTTGTCACCACCGAGTTGATGAGCGTGCTGACGGTGCGTCGCGTCGAACCGGCGGGGCGCGGCGTGATGATCGATGTCCCTATCGAAGCGCGTTACGCGCCGAACGTCTTCCTCAATGTCACTTACATTAAGAACGGCGAGATGTACACGCAGGATCAAATGCTGGTCGTGCCGGCGCGCGACCGTCTGCTGAAGCTCGAAGTGATTCCGAACAAGAAAGAGTACAAGCCGCGCGAGACAGCCTCGTATACGATTCTGGCGCGCTCCACTGATGGGGTGCCGGTCGCAGGTGCGGAAGTCAGCCTCGGCGTCGTCGACGAGGCGGTATACAGCATCGCAACGGAGAATGTCGCCGACATCCGGCGTGCGTTCTACGGGCAGCGTTACAGTGAGGTGCAGACCAGTTATTCGACCCCGTACATCTTCACCGGCTATGCCGGAAAGAAGCCGATCAAACTGGCGCGGGAGAAGCGAGCGTCGCAGTTCGCCGATGTCAAAAATGACGGTGAGTTGGTCAATCCGCGTGTGCGAAAACTTTTCAAAGATACGGCTTTCTGGCAACCGGAGATCGTTACCGGCGTCGACGGCAAAGCGACGGTCAACATCGAACTGCCCGACAATTTGACGACGTGGCGCGCGACCGCCCGCGCCATCACAGCCGATACGCGCGTCGGCACGACCGTCACCAAAGTCGTTGCGCGCAAAGACCTCATCATGCGCGTCGCGATGCCGCGCTTCCTGACTGAAGGCGACACCGTGACACTGTCAGGCATCGTCCACAATTACCTGAGCGCCGACAAGACGACGCAGATTTCATTGGAAGTGAACGGCGCGCGCTTGCTTGATGCGCCGGTCCGAACGTTGACGATTCCGAAGAACGGCGAGCAGCGCGTCGATTGGCGAGTGCAGGCGCCGCAGACCGGCGAACTGCGAATCCTCGCGAAGGCGTTGACCGATACCGAATCGGACGCCGTCGAGGTCGGACTTGAAGTCGTGCCGCGCGGCTTGAAACAGACCCGCGGCGAAGCGACGGGAATCGCCGACGAAGAGTTCGATAAGACATTCACCTACAATCTGCCGGCGAATGCCGAGACACATTCGCGAACGCTGCGTGTCGAGGTCGCACCGTCAATCGCGAGCACGCTGTTCGGAGCGCTCGACTATCTGACCGGTTATCCATATGGCTGCACGGAGCAGACGATGTCGCAGTTTCTGCCGACGGTTATCGTCGCGCAGACTCTGCGCGAAGTTAAGTCGGCGTCCATCCGCGACACGAACGACATCAACCGCAAGGTGCGGCGTGGTTTGAGGCGGCTGTACAACTATCAGCACGACGACGGCGGGTGGGGTTGGTGGAAGGACGATCCGACCGATCCGTTTATGTCGGCATACGTTGTCGATGGTTTGACGATGGCGAAGCGCGCCGGCTACGAAATCGACGAAGCGCGCGCGGAGAGAGGCCGCAAGAAATTGAAGGCGTTGCTTGACGCCGGGAAGGACGACGAGGGCCACGAGCTTGATCCGGAGACGCGCGCTTATCTCGTCTACGCCTTAAACGAAAGCGGCTCGACCGACGCGCGTTACTTAAATGATCTGTTCGCGTCGCGCGAGAACTTACAGCCGTATGGCCGCGCACTGCTCGCGTTAGCGTTGAAAGAGCGCGGTGATGAAAAGCGCGGGCGCGTCGTCGCATCAGAGATCGAGCGCACCGCTCGCGTGTCTGAGCGGGATGCGCACTGGCCGTCGCGCTACAAGAATCACGGCATGGATCAGGACAACCCGGTCGAGGCGACGGCGCTTTCACTAAAGGCGCTCGCGCGCCTTACGCCGCAGAGTGAGTTGCTGCCGAAGGCGGCGCGGTGGCTGGTGACGAGCCGCAAGTTCGGCAGTTACTGGCACTCAACCAAAGAGACAGCCTTCGCCATCTATGGCCTGACCGACTATCTGAGGGTCAGCGAAGAATTATCGCCCGACTACAGCGTCGAAGTTTATCTGAACGGCGAGCAGGTGCTGGCGCGCCAGATGACCACTGCCGATGCTGCATCCGGCGAAGCGTTCATCATCCGACGTAAAGGCGCCGAGGTTGGCAACATCAACGAAGTGCGCATCGTCAAACGCGGGCGCGGCATGCTCTATCTGTCGACGACGCTCGTTAACTATACCGGCGGTGAAGAGGCCGTGGCGCAAGGTTCAGAGCAACTGCGTCTGACACGCGAGTATTTGCGTCTACATGTCGCCGAAGGCACGGACGGCACGCCGTCATGGAAGGTCGAACCACTCGCCGGTGAACTGCGCTCCGGCGACCTGATCGTGTCGCGGCTGACGGTCGACGGCTGGTCGGCTCGCTACTTGATGATTGAAGACCCGATCCCGGCGGGCTGTGAACAGGTCGACAATGTCAGTGGCATCGACCTCAACTACAGCTTGAAGGACTGGAGCGGCTGGTACAGCGCGCGCGAGTTCCGCGACCAGCGGGCGGTGCTCTTCGTCAACTACTTCGATGGCCCCCGGAAGGTCTATCAATACGCGATGCGTGTGCAGGTGCCGGGGCAGTTCCGCGTCGCCCCGGCGCGCGTCGAGCAGATGTATATGCCGACCGCGCAGTCGAACACGGCGGGCGGATCGCTGAACATTCTGGATATCAAGTAAAGTGGTAAGGCAAAAGTGAAGGCCGGTCGGAACAGATGTCAGATGCTTGATGCCGGATGTTAGTCAAGACCATGCAGGTGAGTTGTCTAACATCTGACATCTTCTTCATGCACATTCATACCGAGAAACTTTTGACTGGGCATTTAAACGGCGAAGCGGAGAATCAGAGCGATGATTAAAAATGCGTTGACGGTAATTGGTATCACGGCGCGCCGCTTTCTGCGCGACTGGCGTGCGGTGGTCATCTTCAGTGTGCTCTACGCGGCGCTGCTCGGGGCGCTCTATCTGTTCGTTTCGACGAAAGAGGCGACCACGTGGCAGTTGTTACTGACGGTACTGTATGCGGTCGCCGCGCCGATTCTGTTGCTGGCGATTTTATCGGCGAGCGTCAACTACATCACGCCGGAAGGGACGACCGGCACCCTGATGCATCGCACGGTGCGTGATTTCTGGAAGGTGCTGGTAATCGGCTTGCCGATGTTAATGCTGGCAATCGGTGTGGCATACGCGCTTCATCGTTTGCAGGTGCGATACGGATTGCCGGCGGACGGAAGTGTGCAGCGGGTGACGGAAGTTGTGATGCGTTCGGCGGATGACACGGGCGTGGTTTCAGTGAGGCCGTTGCGCTGGATAAACGTATTGTTCACGTCGCTGCGTCTGTTGCTTTTGGGAATCGCGCTGCCTCTGGTGGCAATTCACCTGTGGATTGTGGCGGTGCGCGATGGATTTGGAAAGGCCATCAAAAATCTATTCCGCGTGGTCGCGTCGGCGTTCGCGCCGCAGCCGCTGGTGATCTACGGAATCGGTCTCTTCGTGTTCGCACTCGTTCCGTACTTTTTGATCTTCACGCGGACGCCGGTCGATAGCAGCTGGCTCGAAGTTATCATCCTCGGCATGCGGCTCGCGCTGGCGTTCATCTTCACACTCTGGGGATGGGTCATCACCGTCGGCGCTCTGGCAACCGTATCGGCGGAGACGACACGCGACGAAGCGACTCGCCCGGCAATGGGAGCAACTGAACCGCGTGCAACATTTACCGAGAGCGCCGCTGCGTGAAAGAAATAATCGGAGTCGGATACAAGCGTCACGTGCGCCGGTTGGTTCGGGATCGTTTAGTTAGCTGAAGCCTGTGCATAAATCAGGCAGCAATGCGCCACCGCGCGCAATCCACTTGATCTTTGATTTCTGCCACTGGTTTACCACTGCGATAG
>JALZJL010000251.1 GCA_030859785.1 Acidobacteriota bacterium | reverse complement strand
GGATGTCCTTGGCAAGATCGGACACGACGTACGTATCGCAACTGGCAACGAGCAGGTCTTTATCCCTATCGATGTGATCAGTGGCCGCCAGCACTGTGCATAACTGCCCTTCAGTGACATCATCAAGCACAACTATTTGAGCTGATGAACCGATGACGGAGCGTAGCAGACTGCTGATGCCGTACCTGCTTTCGTGTTCTTTCAAGACAACGATTACGATTCGAGCCTCACTCCACAAATCGCCGAGACTCTCCAAAGCCCATGCAAACATCGGACGACCATTGACTGAGATAAGAGGTTTCGGAACATCAACACCGCTTTTGGCAAATCGAGCTCCTCGTCCTGCCATTGGAACAATAATATTCATCCTTGTTCGTTAGACTCCATTACAATCTTCTTCTTTGACCACGTGGCCCGAATTACCACGAAATGTCAGCGCAAACTAGTTAACTCTATTTGCTGCCGCTGTCTGGTTTTCTCTGATCTCGCGGAAAAACTTTCTGATATCATCCTCATTCATATCTTCCCATGATCTGGTGGAATGAGTTATTTTCTTGTGCTTTGCTATTAACTCGCGCGGCGAACATGGCAGGCTGTTCCACTCCACTTCTATCGGGAGACTACCGGCTGTAAAGTCAGCCATCTCCAAACCGACCGAACTAACTAATAATGTGAAAAGATGATCTTCTTCCAACTTGCTCCAACGGAGCTGCTTCCTCAGCAAGAGTTTTGCTTGAACGAGCCTCCGAACGCATTCGCCGCTCATAAAGTAAGCTGCACCGAATACAAAATCACCTCTGTCGTAGCCGTTCGCCAGCGCTTTGAGTAAAGGTCGGCGTAGAGCTATGCACAAGAGGGGATTTCGCAATAAGTTTTTGCGCCTCCCCTCCGTAATTATTTGCACTCTTGATCGATAATCTTCAGCCACATGACGATGGTAGTGGCCGAGCAATCCAACGTTGGGATGTTGTCGAAAAAACTGTGCCGCATCTTCTTCCGGCCGATCACCGATTATTAAGGCATCGGTGTCGAATCTGAGCAGCGCCTCGAAATCATAGAGTTGGTGGGCGTGCAAATAGCCCATCGACAAGGAAAGGTAGAGTCCCCCCATCTTGCCGTAGTTTTCAGGAGTCTTTACCACATCTAAGTCTGGGAAAAAAGTTTGCAGAACACGCCCCGTGTCTTTTCCAGAGTCATCAACAATAATGATCTGCCGGTCGAGCGTCGTGTAATGAGCGATACTATGAATCGAGTCTACAATGTAATCTAGTACACAGGTCGGTCCGACTGGAATCACGACCACCAGCTTGACGGATTTAGCCATGCTTTATAGCTCTCTCAAAGCGTTTTAACCACACGTCAAACAGCGTCGGGACGATTCGCCTTAGCAGAGGGAGAAAAAAAGTGACGAGGGTTTGAGAACCTTTCTCCATAATTGTTTTCTAGACAATATTACTGAACTTGAAATTGACGACTCACAACATAATGCGCGTCTGTCAAGAACCAGACCTTCCGCGAGGCCGATCCTCGGCCCGTCATCGAAACCAAAATAGTTATCGTGACCTCGCCTCCCGTTCTAACAATTCATCAGTGATCTCGCTCCAAGATGAAAAGCGAATCCCACGATCATCTATGTACACCTGCGCGTTCGGCTTCCCAAAGTGTATCTCGTCATACTCAATGCCGTATTTAGCAAGCCAATCCAAAGTGATTTTGCCGACGTTCTTCATCACTGCCCCCACGTTACTTTGGCAAGTCGCCATATTGCGGGCCGTCACGATAATTACGTAGTGGCCGGCAGCGCGTAATTCGCGAATACGCCCGACAGCGCCGGGCAAAGGCTCCAAATCAGCATATGAATGTTCGGGTTGTTTAATCGGGCAGATGGTTCCATCCAAATCTACGACAATCCGCATCTACAGCACCTCATTCAAAAGAGAAAGACCGGTCAAGTATAACAATTGCTGCCGCTGGCGATTGCCTTTGTGAAGCGGCACCATGGAAACAAAGAGCAACCCTTCGATAAAGCGGATTTCATCCAGGTTATAGCCGATGGCAGACAGCATACGGTCAAATTCCGCAGCGACAATTTGCGGCCTTCCATCAATATATATCTGTCCACTATAGTCACCTGAGGTTTCCTTCAACTCAAACATGTCGGCCATAATATAATCATACAAACCGCTCACGCTATGACGCAGCTTAGCCATATCATAGCGCGAGTCGCCGTAGATGCCGCTCCGCCCAAAGCTCCCACGCGGGTCAATCAAACGAATGATCTGGTTGTTAATATCAAACAAAATATTCGAGAAGCAAAAATCGCCATGTATAACGCTGATCGGCGCTGAATCGGCCAGGGCTTGCGCGCGGGTATTGATAGCTTCTTCTAAAGCATAAATGTTGCGTAACTCGCGTCCATTGAAAACGACGACGTCCTGTGTCAATAACGACTGCCAGTGCGCATCTTGCTCGCGCAGAGCCGTGAGCCGCTCCCATGTTTTGTTCGCGTACATGGCTCGCACTAATTCTGGTTCAAGTTGACCCGAGTAGCGGCGAAACTCCTGGTGGATACGCAGCACATGACGCAGTATTGACAACCAAATGTCGGTGTGCAGCTCACCATAAGTGTAAAGCTCGGCCAGAGTAGGATAGCCATAATATTCCTGACTAATTTGTACCTTCCCATCAATCTCCTTATTAACAAGGATACGCGGGGCTAGTATTTTCAATTCATCAGGGATATTTTGATACCAAGCAAGCTCGTCCTGCAATTTCTGACTGTGCTGACTGACCTTTGTGATGGTGTTGAGCACCGGGTTGATGGTTAGTGAATTAAAGTAGCGCGGCTGAAGCAGACGTCGGCGCGCGTCCACCAAATTATCGATATGGCCGAGGTCAAACCAGTCTTTAACTGGCTGTGCTTGAATTGGATGAGAAATTTGGTATCGGCGCAATACATCACTAAGCTCGCTCTCACCATTAGCGACGCTCCGCTCAACGCAAGTGCGCAGATGGTCGCCATGGCACAGATGGTAGTAACCGGCCAGCGCCTTGTAGGGAGGATTGAACAATTCCTGCTTATCTATAAAGTCTACGACTTGGCCGAGATGAGCGGTGACAACAACGCACCAGCGCCGAGAATCTTCCACCTCACCTGTATAAACGAAATCGTGGTCTCCCTCAAACGAATCACGAATGAGCGTGTCACCCAGAATAATACGCACCAGACCATCAGTAGGAGTCCGACAGATGCCGGCGCCGATTGATTGAACAATAGTGCCCTCTTCGCGCAATGGCGCCGTCGCCACCTCCATGCGGCCGGCATAAGCACGTTGCAGGAACGCTTGAAGCCTTGAATCCTGCTCGCGCAGCACAACGGTAACGTGCCGAATGCCCTTAAGTAGCAGCTCGTCCAGAATCCAGCCAATCACCGGCTTGCCGTTAATCGGGATCATCGCGTTGGACTGGTTGGTGCGGATTGGCAGGCTGCTGTGGTTGATTGCCCCACCACAGAGAATAATGGTCTGAGGTTTATTTGTTGATACTTTCATAACCCGCTTGATAACCCTCGAACATTCTGCTTGATCCGAGCATCTCGCTACAAAAGCAACCGCAGTGATCGCAAAAAAAATCAGTGGGGTTTACACAACAAAAGGTAGGGGGAACATCCTGAATGCCACGCGCTGGCCTCTGCATGAACTGCCGCATAAGCTGACCGCGGGCGGGGCTTGAATCCGGTAGTTCCGCTAATTACCGGACGCCGCGTTAGTGTTAGGCGGCGGGGGAGCTAGTAATACAAACTGCGAACGGCGTCGCTGGCGCTCCTGCCCCGTCAGACGCCGCAAGGTCGAGTGAAATTCAAGCACAATCTCCGTCAAAGATTGATCCTTAACTTGATTGTGATTTTCCCGGTGCGTGAGAACGGCCGCCGCTACGTCGCAACTAAGTTCGTTGGCAATAGACATTTGACGAAGCAACTCCTTCGGAAAGACCGTGGTACAGGATGGACTGATGTTTTTGAAAACGCCAATCCTAAACGCGCGAAGTTAACAGCATGTTACAAAAAGCAAAATGCCGGTCGCCCGAAGTTCGCCTCCGTCCGGGCCGGTCGGAGACTCACGTGTGAGTCTCCGGTCAAATCTGCTTCTGGATATCGTGTCGAGCAGGGACAGTAACAGACGGCGGCGTGACGAGGCAAGGGTGGCGGTTGGCAGCGCGCCAGTGGCGAAGTTTCCAAATTCTCCTTGCCTTTGGCAATGGTCAACTTTGCATGTAGAATTAACGTCTTGCCGTCATACTCCGGCTGCTCATCACTAACCAGGATAAAGCGTCTCGATGTCGCTGACATTTGGTCAGGAATAGGTTATGACTCTACTGCACATCACGGACGCCAGCGGTCGCGAATGGCAGTACCAGTTACCTCCGCAAACACTCTGCACCATTGGCCGTGCGCCGGACAATTGCGTGGTACTTAACGACCCGCGCGCGTCTCGCTATCATGCCTACATCAAAGCTGAGGGCGGCGCGTTCCTCATCATCGACGGCAAGCCCGGCGGCCCGCGCAGTGCCAATCACGTCTTTGTCGGCGGCGAACAGCGCTACGAGTATCATCTGAAGGATGGCGATTGCATCACCATTGGGGCCAGCGAGTTATGCTTTAATCGCATCGCCGAGCCGCCGCCGTCACATCCGCCAAACGTAAGATATGACGACAAGCCACTCGGCGGCACACAACTGCTCGTGTCGGCCAGTGACGTGATCCACTCGGCCCCGCTCGCGGCCCCGACCACGACGCCACCACAGGCCCCGACGCGGGAACTTGAAGCGTTGCGAAGCAAAGCGAAAATTCTCGGACTCCTCTACGAAATGAGCCAGACACTGAGTTCGGTCTTCAGCCTCGACGCGATTTTCGACAAGGCGACGGAGATCATCTTTCGCGCCACGCCGGCGGATCGGGTCGTCGCGCTACTCGCCGACGAGGGCGCGACAGCGGCAGTTGGCAGCGAGGAAGACGACGACCTGCGCGTGGTGTCGATGCGCGTGCGCGACGAGAAGCGCGAGGCTCAGGCGAAGCAGCAGACCATCGGTCGCACCATCACCCGCAAAGTAATGCGCGAGCGCGCTGCGTTGCTGTCGCAGGACGCCATCGCCGACCGCGAGTTCGCTAACGTTCAGTCCATCGTTTCGCAAGGCGTGCGCTCGACGATCTGCGCGCCGCTACTGACCGAAACAAAAGTGCATGGTGTGTTCTACGCCGACCGCCTCGACGCCTTCACGACATTCACGCGCGATGACTTGGAATTGGTCAGCGCGGTCGCGGCGCAGACGGCGGTCGCGGTCGAGAATGCACGGGCGCACGAGCGTCTGGCGCGCGAAGAAGTGGCCCGCGCCAACTACGGGCGGTTCCTGCCGGAGTACGTCGTGCGACAAATCCTGGAGAACCCGGAGTCGTTCCGGCTCGGCGGGGCGAACCAAGTGGTCACCGTGCTGTTCGCCGACATCCGCGGCTTCACACGAATCTCCGAACACACGCCGCCGGAGAAGGTCGTGCAGTTGCTCAACCGTTACTTTTCGGCGATGTCGGACATCATCTTCGCGCATGGCGGAACGCTTGATAAGTACATTGGCGACGGGCTGATGGCATTGTTCGGCGCGCCGACCGCGACGCCGGAGGATGCCTGCCACGCTGTCACTGCGGCGGTCGAGATGCAGCGCCGGATGCGGTTCATCAATGAAGAGTTATTGAAGGCAAATCTGAACGCGATTAGCATCGGCATCGGGCTGCACACCGGCGTCGCCACGGTCGGGTACATCGGCTCTGAGCGGCGCTCAGAGTACACCGCGATTGGTGACACGGTTAACCTCGCGGCGAGGCTCGAAGCGAGCGCCGAGTCGGGACAGATTCTGTTGAGTGAAGCGACGGTGCGGGCCGCCGAAACCAGCCTCTGCCCGTTCAGCCCGCGCCCCCCCGTGAGGGTCAAAAACCGCGCGCAACCGGTGCCGATTTTTGAAGCGGAGTGGCGACAGATTGACGGTGCTTGAGTTTATTTGAAAACACTTCCGTACCAGGCAGGGGCCGTCGGCGGACGACGATAGTCGGGCGGTAAAGTCTTCATCCGAAAGAGACCATCTCGTTTGCGCCCGAAATTTTTGATCGAATCAGGCGGACTCAAATTTATGGCATCAAGGTCATTCATGCGGAAAACACGCTCATTCATGAGTCTTAACGGGCTGCGCGATCTGGTGTCTGACTCGATGTCGATTGACATGGGGTCGGCGAGCACGATCATCGCCGTCCGCGGGCGCGGAATCGTTGTGGATGAGCCGTCAATTGTCGCGGTCAGTAAAGTGAGCGGCGAAATAGTCGCCATCGGCAAGGAAGCCGCCGCGATGCAGGGGCGTGAGGCGCGCGACGTCGCTCTGATCTCACCATTGATCGACGGCGTCGTCGCTGACTTCGAGCGGACACAGATGATGCTCGACCACTTCGTGCTTAAGGCGCGTAGCGGCTTTTCACACTTCAGCCGCCGCGCCGTGATGAGCGTGCTCTCCGGTGTCACGCACGTCGAGCAACGCGCGCTGCTGAGTGCCGCCGAGCACGCGCACATCGGCCGCGTCTACATGGTCGAAGAGGGACTCGCGGCGGCCATCGGTGCCGGCGTCTCGGTTGATGATCGACACGCCTCGGCGGTCGTCGACATCGGCGGCGGAACGACCAACGTCGCCGTCGTCGCGCGCGGCTTAATCATCTTCGCGCACGCCGAGCGGCTCGGCAGTTCCGACATCGACGCGGCAATTATCGACCGCCTGCGCCGGCACCACGGCTTGATTATCGGCGCGCCCACCGCCGAGCGTTTGAAGATCGGGTTGGGCTCGGCCACAGAACCTGCCGAGCCGACGCGGAGGATGACCGTCAAAGGGCGCGATGTGCAGACCGGAAGCCCCGGCGCGGTCGAAGTGACGCCCGGAGAAGTTTTCACCGTGACGCAGAACGTGGTGCGCAAAATTGCCGACGAGGTCCGCATGGCGCTCGCCGAGTTGCAACCGGAAGTCGCCGCCGACATTTACGACCGCGGCATCATCCTGACCGGCGGCGGCGCGTTGCTCGAAGGCATGGTCGAGTACTTGCAGCGCGAAACAAAACTCTCCACGCGGCTGGCCGACGAGCCGCGCTACTCCATCGTCAACGGCCTGGCGCAATTGTTCGACGAGCCACTGCTGCTGCGCCGCGTCACGCGCAACGAACCGTCCCTGCTGCTCGAAGCCGAGCCGAACGCCTTTGGCAGCTAACCGTGAGCGACGCGGCAAACGACGGACGGTGAACGACAGGCGATCAGTTTCGACAGCGGGTCAGCGAATGATGTTTCGCGCCCCTCTCAGCTCGACAAACATCTCCGCCATCGCCGCTCATCCGACACTCTTTTTATGAAGTTCACCGAGTTTTATAAACAGCAAATTCAGGTCGCGCGCGTGTACGACATCCCGGTGCGAATCGACTATCGCTGGTTCGTCGTCTTCGCGGTGAGCGTGTGGGTCATCGCGGCCAGCATGAGAGAAGGGTGGGAGGCGGCGAACGTCAGCGAGATCAGCGCGGTCACGGCGTGGACGGTCGGCGTCATCTCCACGGCCATCTTCTTTCTTTCAATCTTCGGCCACGAACTGGCCCACGCGCTCGTCGCACGCGCCGAAGGGATCGAGATCGAAGAGATCGTGCTCCATCCGTTCGGCGGCCTCGCACGTCTCCGGCACGAGCCGGATAACCCGCGCGCCGAGTTCCGCATTGCCGTGGCCGGGCCGGCCGCCAGCTTCATCTTCGCGTTGCTGCTGCTCGGCGCGGCGATTCTGGTTGAGACGGGCGGCTACCGGATGGCCGCGACGGTTTTTCTGATGGTCGGCACCGGAAATCTGCTGTTGGCGGTCTTCAACCTGCTGCCCGGCTATCCGCTCGACGGCGGTCGCGTGCTGCGCGCCTTCTTGTGGCACAGGAGTGGCCGACTCGATGAAGCAACGCGCACCGCGGCACTCGGCGGGCAACTCATCTCATGGTCATTGATCGTGATCGGCGTCTGCATGGCTTTCGTGTGGCGGGCGCCGCTGGTGGGATTATGGTCGGTGCTGATCGGCCTCTTTTTGTGGGACGCGGCGCGCGCCGTCTACCGGTCGGGCGGCGGCCAGGAGGCGACGGTGGCAGACGCGATGAGCGCGCCGGTTGCTATCGAGCCGGAGACTTTAGTCAGCCACTTCATCGACCAGGTGTTGCCGCTGCACCGCCTGGTCGCGATGCCGGTCGCGCACGCGCGGCGATTGCACGGCATCCTGACGCTTGCCGATTTGAAGTCATTGCCGCGCGAGCGTTGGCCGCGAACGCGCGTCGCAGACGTGATGCGTCCGGTCGGCCCGTCACTGTTCGTGGCCCCTTCGACGCCGCTGGCGCAGGCCGAGAAGATGATGACGGAGAACGGTGCCGGTGCATTGGCCGTCATCGACAGCGCAGGCGACCTGATTGGGTTTATGCAGCGCGGGCGGGTTCGACGCCGAGTCGAAAAGTAATTCTGCTCGGCCACTGCTGAGAACATTTGCGGAGAGCGTTGCTGATCGTCAACTTGCGAACATGGGCCGGTTGGAGACGCTTTGAGCATGCCGATTGCTTTAAGCCGCATCTTGCAGCATAATCGGCGCGAAGGCGTGTGAGCTTACCCCGCCAGATGCTACCGTCGCACCGCGCGTCGAGAATGATGGGATGCGTGGCGAAGCCAAACGCTCTAGCGCGCTACGTTCGGTCGCCTGCGGTGCCTCGCGTGAGTCGTTAAATGACACAGTTAAAAGCGAATTTCGAAGGGGTCGCGGTGGGGGATGAGTCATCAAACATTCGTCGTTCGGCGCACATTTCGCGCCGGGCATTCGCCCAGGTGAGCCGTGCTTTCACAACTGCCGTACAGCAATATTCTCGAACGACTCGGCGAGCCGCGCAACATCGCGGACGTCGCGCTGGTCTTCGTGATTGTGTACGCGGTGTTGAAGTTGGTGCGCGGCACACGCGCCGTGCCGATGGCGGCGGGCATCGCGGCCGTCGCGATGCTGTACTGGCTGGCCGTCAAGCAGGAACTGGCGACTCTTGAATTTATCCTGCGCGGCGCACTCCTCTACGTCGGCGTCGCGATCATCGTTCTTTTTCAATCCGAAATCAGACAAGCGCTCATCTCTTTTGGGAATCGCGTCCGCATGCCGTTCCTGCTCCGCCACCGCGGGCAGTTCGGTGAAGGCGTCTACGACGAGATCGTGCTGGCCGCGACCACGCTGGCCTCAACCAAAACCGGCGCGCTGATCGTGATTGAGCGCACCGTCGGTTTAAAGAACGTTACCGACGGCGGCGTACAACTCGACGCCAACCTCAGCTACGATCTGCTCGTCACCATCTTCAACCCGGCTACACCCCTGCACGACGGCGCGGTCGTCGTGAGCCATCACCGCGTCGCCGCCGCCGCTTGCTTCCTCCCACTCACGCTCAACCCGCTGCTCTCGAAAGACCTCGGAACGCGCCACCGTGCCGCAATTGGCATCACCGAAGACTCGGACGCCGTCGCGGTCGTCGTCTCCGAAGAGACAGGGCTGATTTCATTCGTGCAGGCCGGCCAGATTAAGCGCGGCCTCGACGCACCGAAACTGCGCGTCGCGATCCTCGGCGCGCTCGAAGCTTCAACGCGCACGCGCGTGCGGGACAGCAAACTCGTCGATCCTGATGCAGAAGCCAAAGAGGCGGTCACGACCTGAAGCGGATGCATTGACAGAAGTGTTGGGGAATGCCTTTTCGCGAAGAAGACAAAAATATAGTCAACGCCCGTCGCGTCGCCGAGCAGTGGCTGCGCGCGTTCTTTTTGGAAGACTGGCTGCTGAAATTGCTGGCCCTAGTCATCGCCTTCGGTCTCTGGTACGGCGTGACCAGCCAGCGCTCGCCCGCCACGTCTCGCATGCGCGGCGTGCAGCTTGATTTTCTGCTGGCAGAGGGTTTGGAAATCAGTAACGAGCCGCGCGAAGAGATTGAAGTGACGTTGCGCGGCGACCGGCAGGCGCTCGAACAAGTCGCGGCGCGTAATCTGGTCGCGCGGGTTGATATTACCGGCCTCAAGGCAGGTGAGCGGGTGGCGCGACTGACCCCGCAGAGCGTGGCGATGGAGTTACCCGATGGTATCCAGATCGAAAAGCTAGAACCCAATACCGTGCCGGTGCGACTCGAACGCAGCGTCGAGCGAGTTCTCGATGTCGAGGCACGATTCGAAGGCCAGGTGCCTGAAGGTTACGAGTTGCGCAACGTTCAGATCACGCCGTCCGCGGTCAGGGTGCGTGGCCCACAGAGCCACGTCGAAGCCCTCCAAAAAGCTCACACCGAATCGATCCCCCTCGAAGGGCAGACCGAGAATTTCACCGCGCCACAAATCGCTATCGATATCCTCGATACGAAAGTCACTCCGCTCGACTCTATCGTCGCCGTGCGCGTTGAGGTCGTCGAGCAGCGCATCGAGCGGCGTTTCGCGGGCGTCGCGGTGCGAGCCGTCGGTGAGGATGTGCAAAGCGTGCTACCGGCGCGCGTCGCCGTTGTGTTGCGCGGCAGTCGTTCCGCGCTCGAAGCGTTGAAGGCTGAAGAGTTAGAAATCATCGTTGAAGAAACAGCGGACCAAGGCGTGAGGCCGCGTCTCCTGCTACCGTCGGGACTCGAAGGCCGCGCCGAGTTAGTGTCAACGGAACCCGCCAGATTCACACTCAACAGGAAGGGGACCTAGGTAGCAAGGCAAAAGTAAAAAGGTCAAAGGCAAAAGTGACAGCCACCAAAGAACAGGATGTTAAATGTGAGGTGCTGGATGTTAGTCCGGAACCACGGCAAGTGTTCAGTCCAGCAACAGACACCTGACATCTGGTTCATTTGACCCTGATCCTGCCAAACTTTTGTTCAAATGCTTGAGAGGCTCGCGTCGGAAGCGTGCGTGTCTCTAAATCCCGTCGTGAGGTTCATGTGCGGGATGCTGATGATGCTTATGACAACAAGACTTTTCGGAACCGACGGAATGCGGGGCGAAGCCGGACGTTTCCCGGTTGACGCGGAGACCATGCGCATCGTCGGTCACTCGCTGGCGCGCCGCTTATCTGAACAACTCGGGCGCGCGCCGCGCATCGTCCTTGGCCATGACACGCGGCAGTCCGGCGCGTGGATCGAGCATGAGTTGATCAGAGGCGCGTGCGAGGCGGGGGCGACGTGCGACTCCGCCGGCGTGATGACGACACCCGGCGTGGCCTTTCTCGCTCGCACATTACCCGCGGACGCCGGCGTTGTGATCAGCGCTTCGCACAATCCTTACCAGGACAACGGGGTCAAGATTTTCGCGCCGACGGGACGTAAGCTTGACGACACAACGGAACGCCTCATTGAAGCGGACATTCACGCGGCGCGCGGAACTGACGGATCAACTCCGGGTAGTCTACTGCGCGAGAGCGTCGCGCCGGAGGCGTCTGATGAGCAACGTGCCTCGCAGATCGTCGGTTCGACGGAGGCAGAAAATTTTACGAGCAGCGAAGCGAGCGGTGCCGAGTTAAAAGCGCGTTACTTGGATTATCTTGCGACGGAGGTCGCCGCCGGTTTGCGACTCGACGGTTTACCAATCGTGGTTGATTGCGCCAACGGCGCGGCCTCGGAACTTGGCCCCGCCCTCCTCGCGCGACTGGGCGCGCGCGTGCGTGCGATCAATAACATGCCGGACGGCCGCAACATCAATCGCGAATGCGGGTCGCTGCATGTCGAAGGATTGTGCCGAACGGTCGTCACAGAAGGTGCCGCATTCGGCGTTGCTTATGATGGTGATGCCGACCGCGCGCTCTTCGTTGATGCGGCGGGACAACTGGTCGACGGCGACGCGACGTTGTGGGTGATGGCCGGATACATGGCGGAGCGCGGTCGCCTCGCGGGCGATTGCGTCGTCGCGACGGTGATGACCAACCTCGGTCTCGAACTGGCGCTCCGCGCGCGCGGTATCAAGCTGCTGCGGACGGATGTCGGTGACAAGCATGTGCTCGAAGAGTTGCTGCGCACCGGTGCCAGCATCGGCGGCGAGCAATCCGGGCACATTATTTTTCCGCGCATCAGCTTAGCTGGCGACGGGCTGATGACGACGATCAAAATGCTGCGCGCCGTGAATGAATCAGGGCGCACGCTGCATGACTTGACCGAAGGTTTTGTGCGATACCCGCAGGTGCTACTTAATGTGCGCGTGCGCGAAAAGCGGCCCTTGATGGAAGTGCCGGAAATCACCGAGGGTGTGCTTAAAACAGAGCGGGCGCTTGGAGAGAACGGTCGACTGCTGTTGCGCTACTCCGGCACCGAGTCGCTGGCGCGGGTGATGATTGAGGGACTACGCCAGGACGAAATTGAGCGCCTCGCGACCTCCCTGGCTGAGACGATCAAACACGCTCTTGGTACTCACCGAGGATAGTCACGTGGGAGTTTTTTACGCGGCGCTGGTGTGTAACTATTACATCGAGAGGTCTCATTGGTGAGCTAAGCGGCGATGACTTCCGTACGCTTCACTCTCTGAAACGCGAAATAGCCTTGTGAACGGGCACAAATTAAAAAAGTTGAACTTCCGCCTTGCATGGCATGAACGTTGCGATGTATATTGCGGGGCAAGAGAGACGGTTGGTGGATCCTCCGTCTCAGTGGTTGCTGGGGTGAGGACAGTAACCACAAATTGGAACGGGCACAGCATTCCCCAAGTTTGCTGTGCCTGTTCTCTTTTTAACGACAACGATTGCCTAAGCCCTTTCTCATAAATCCATCTGTCGTTCATCAGATGATACAATCCCGAAAGTTTTTCCCAATCTGATCTTGCCCGTTCCGGCCCTTGCAGGCGATACGAAATGACAGACAAAACGGTGCCACGCGTGCGGGTCCGTCTCGACTCATCCCGGAGCTATGACATCGAGATCGGCGCGGGCGCGCTTGAACGACTTGGCGAAGTTTCGCGGGGCGCGCTGTCGCCGCACGCTCGGCGCATCGTCATCATTTCGAATCGCCGCGTGTTCGACCTCTACGGCGCGGGTGCGGTGCGGGCGTTACGCTCCGAGGGTTTCAACGTTGCGCATTGGCTGATGGGCGACGGCGAGCGCCACAAATCGCTGCTCACGGCGGGGCGCTCGCTCGGCTTTGTCGCCGAAACAGAATTGGAGAGAAGCGACGCGGTGATGGCTTTGGGGGGCGGCGTGGTCGGTGACCTCGCCGGGTTCGTGGCGGCGGTATACCTGCGCGGGGTCGCGTTCATTCAAGTCCCCACGACATTGCTGGCGCAGATTGATTCGTCTGTCGGCGGCAAGACGGCAGTCAACACGCCCGCGGGTAAGAATATGATCGGCGCTTTTCATCAACCGCGCACGGTGTTAGTTGATGTCAGGACGTTGCGGACATTACCCGCGCGGGAGATGACCGCCGGGTGGTGCGAGGCGATTAAGCAGGGCGCGGTCGGGGGCCTTAAACTGTACGATCAGACGTGTCGCTTGCTTGCCACTTGGAAAACATTTTCGAGCGCACATCATGAAGCAAAGAAAGACGCCGACGAGCAGTTGATTGAGATCGAACGGGGGCTGGCTAAATTAATCGCCGCGCAGTGCGCCTTCAAAGCC
>JALZJL010000236.1 GCA_030859785.1 Acidobacteriota bacterium | reverse complement strand
ACAAACGAAATCATCCACGTTGCCTAATGCTTATGCTCCAGTCTCCGAACTATCTCGACTTCTCAAAAGGGCGTGGCGCTCTCACATGTCATCGAATCGCGGGCTTGCTTATTGCGGTGTGCGCGCTGTCGGCTGCTGCATGTAAGAGTGACTATCCTGCTTCGGCACAGCAGAATCGACCCGGCGAAGAGCGGGGCGCGCCGCGTCAGGTGAAGACGGCGAAGGTCGTCGAGATGGCAATCGGCCGGAGCGTGTCCGTCACCGGCGCGCTCGCTGCGCAGGATGAAGCGACGCTCAGCGTTAAGGTGCCGGGTCGTCTACGCACCATCACGGTCGACCTCGGCAGCCCGGTGAGGCGCGGTCAGATCATCGCGCAGGTTGAGCCGCAGGATTATCAACTGCGCATTCAGCAGGCTGAAGCGGCACTCCAACAGACTCGCGCGCGCCTCGGACTGGCGCTCGAAGGCACGAACGAGCGCGTCGACCCCGAACAGACCGGCGTCGTCCGGCAGGCGCGCGCTGTCATGGAAGAGGCTCGACTCAACCGCCAGCGTGCCGTGACTCTGGTCGAACAGGGCGTCATTGCGCGCGCCGAATACGACGCAACTGACGCGACGTACAAAGTGGCGTACAGCCGCTACCAGGACGCCATCGAAGAGATTCGCAATCGTCAAGCACTACTCGCGCAGCGCAGTTCGGAACTCGCGCTGGCGCGGCAGCAGTTGATCGGTACAAACGTCGTCGCGCCGTTCGACGGTATCGTGCAGCAGAAGCAGGCGAGCATCGGCGAGTTCCTTGCGGCGGGCGCGCCGGTCGCCACCATCGTCCGCGTCAACCCGCTCAGATTCCGTGCCGAGATACCTGAACGTGACGCCGCGACCGTACGCGCCGGGCAGTCTGTACGCGTCACGGTCGAGGGCGACCAAAGCATTCATACCGGGCGCATCGTGCGTCTGAGTCCGACCATCAGCGAGCAGAACCGCGTGCTGATTGTTGAAGCGGAGATCATCAACAGCGGCAACCTGCGGCCCGGCAGCTTTGCCAGCGCCGAGATCGTGACCAACGATGTCGGGATGGCGGCGACCGTCCCGACAAGCGCTGTCGTCACCTTCGCCGGACTTGATAAAGTAATTACAATCGAGGGTGGCAAGGCGCGAGAGAAGCCGATCACCACGGGGCGTCGGATGGGTGAGTGGACGGAAGTGCTGGCCGGCGTCAACGTCGGCGAATCGGTGGTCGTCAATCCCGGCAACCTTCAGTCGGGGCAAGCGGTCAACGCTGTAGAATGATTTGCGATTGATGATTTTAGATTTGCGATTGCCGATTTGCGATTTGAAGAAGATTGATGGTTGTTTTACCTCTCATGATCGCAATTTAATGTTTCGATGCTGATTTACGAGAGGCTGCCATGATTGCCACAATCCCATTCGCTTCTGCCTTATTGTCTGCAATCGCAAATCCAAAATCGCAAATCCAAAATTATAAACCATGCAGAAGTTAGCTGAAATTTGTATCCGGCGACCGATCTTCGCGGCGATGATTATTCTGTCGCTGGTGGTGGTCGGCGCGTCGAGCTACTTTAACCTCGGCGTCGACCGCTTTCCGTCCGTCGATTTACCGACCGTCGCGGTGCGCACCAACCTGCCGGGCGCGTCGCCGGAGGAAGTCGAGTCGGAAGTCTCGCGTCGCATCGAAGAAGTCGTCAACACCGTCGAAGGCATCGATCAACTGCGCTCCATTTCGGGTCAGGGGACGTCGATCATCATTGCCACTTTCAGTCTCGACCGCGATATCGAATCCGCCGCGCAGGATGTGCGTGACCGCGTCGCGTCGGTGATACGCGATTTGCCGGAGGACGTGACGCCACCGATCATCCAGAAGTTTGATAACGATAGCGCGCCCGTCCTGACCATTGCGCTTTCAGGCGACCGCAGCCTGCGCGAGTTGACCGAGTTCGCCGACAAGATCGTGCGCGTCCAGGTCGAGCGCGCGGGCGGCGTCGGCGAGGCGCGCGTGGCGGGCGGACTCGAACGCGCGATCAATGTCTGGGTCGATGCCGAACGTCTGGTCGCGTACCGCATTCCGATTACACTGGTGCGGCAGGCGTTGCAGCGGCAGAATACGGATGTGCCGGGCGGTAACGTCGACGCCGGAAAAAGGGAACTGACGCTTCGCACGCTCGGTCGCTACGCCGACCCGCGGGACTTCAACGACCTCGTGATTGCTAACATCGGCGGCGCGCCGGTGCGTGTGCGCGACATCGGGCGCGTCGAAGACGGCACCAAGGAACAGCGTTCGGCGACGCGCTTAAACGGCGTCCCAACGGTGACTATCGAAATCCGCCGACAGACCGGTGCCAATACCATCGATGTCATCAACAACGTCAAGCGCGAACTGGCCCGCGTCGCGCCACAACTGCCCACAGATATCAAACTCGAAGTGATTCGCGATCAGTCGCGTTACATCGAAGCGGCCCTGCACGAGATTCAATTACACCTCGTGCTCGGCAGCATCCTCGCCTGTCTCGTGGTGCTCGCCTTTATGCGCTCGTGGCGTTCGACGATCATCGCGGGGGTCGCGATTCCGGTGTCGGTGATTGCGACATTCGGGATGATGCGCGCGCTCGACTTCACCCTGAACAGCGTGACGATGCTCGCGCTGGTGCTGATGGTCGGCGTCGTGATCGACGACGCGATTGTGGTTTTAGAAAACATTTTCCGTTTCGTCGAAGAAAAGAAGATGGGCGCGATGCAGGCGGCGAGAGAGGCGACCGCCGACATCGGCCTCGCGGTGCTGGCGACGACCTTCTCGCTCGTTGTCATCTTCCTGCCGGTCTCATTCATGTCGTCCATCTCCGGGCGCTTTCTGTATCAGTTTGGTATCACCGCGGCGGTCGCGATCATGGTCAGCTTGCTCGTCTCGTTCACATTAACGCCGATGATGAGCGCGCGGCTTCTGCGCACTGAAGACGCCGAAAAGGGCGGCGGGGGGCACGGTGCGGATGGGGACGAGGCATCTTCGCGGCGCGGCTTTTACGCGCGGATTGACCGCGGGTACGCGCGGCTGCTGGCGTTTGCGATGCGCCACCGTCTCGCGGTCTCGGCAATCGCTATCGCCGTCATGCTGTCGAGCATCCCACTCTACCAATGGGTCAGACAGGAGTACATCCCGACCAACGTCGACGAGGCGGAGTTCGATGTCAACGTGAATGCGCCGGAAGGCACCAGCCTCGCGGTGATGAGTGAGGCGATGAATGCGATTGAGGACGAGTTGCAGCGCACCCCCGGCGTCAGGTTGGTGTTGTCGCGGGTCGGCGGGTCGTTTGTCGGCGGCGTCAATCAGGGTGAGTTTTACGTCCGCATCGCGCCGCACGAAGAGCGTACGCTGTCGTTCACGCGCGTGTGGAATAAGCTTAAAGAAGGAAAGCCGCTCGATGCGTTTCGCGGTA
Source organism: Acidobacteriota bacterium (assembly GCA_030859785.1). Classification (GTDB taxonomy): domain Bacteria; phylum Acidobacteriota; class Blastocatellia; order Pyrinomonadales; family Pyrinomonadaceae; genus JACDEG01. The sequence continues at coordinate 1,510 of JALZJL010000236.1, read as the reverse complement.
ACTACACGCAGCGCGACGTGATGGAATCCATCAACGAGCGGATGCGGAAGTATTCGCCGCTCCGCATCACCGCACGTAACGCGCCGTCATTCAATATCGGCGGCGGTAACTACGAGATTGATTACGTGATTCGCGGGCCGGACTTGCAGGCGCTGTCACGCTATGCGGAAGAACTGCGCCAACGTGCGACAAGGATCGGCGGCTTCCGCGGCCTCGACACGACGCTGAAACTGGACAAGCCGGAACTGCGCGTCGAGATTGACCGGCAGCGCGCGGCAGACCTCGGCGTGGATACGTCCGACATCGCGACCTCGCTGCGGTTGATGGTCGGCGGCGACGACGAAGTGTCGCGCTTTCGCGATGCTTCGATGAACGAAGACTACGATGTTCAATTGCGTCTGACGGGTCGTGACCGCGGCGACGCGGCGACCGTCTCGCGCCTGTATGTTCCGTCGTCACGCGGCGGCCTCATCAGCCTGAACAATCTGGTGACGATCAAAGAAGAGATCAGTCCGTCGCGCATTGATCGTCTCGACCGGCAGCGCGTCGTTTCGGTGCGCGGTTCGGCGGCGCCCGGTTTCGCGCTCGCGGATCGTCTCGAAGCCCTGCGCGACGAGGTCGCGCAAATGAATTTGCCTTCCGCGTACTCAACGACCGTTTCGGGTAAGGGGCGTGAGCTTGAGCGCACCTTCTACGAATTCATCTGGGCGTTTATGCTCTCCATCGCATTCATGTACATGATTCTCGCGTCGCAGTTCGAGAGCACGATTCACCCGATCACGATTCTCTTAAGTCTGCCGCTCGCGGTGCCGTTCGCGCTCCTTTCATTGTGGGCGATGAATGACACGCTGAATCTGTATTCGGCGCTTGGCATTCTGGTGTTGTTCGGCGTGGTAAAGAAGAATTCGATTTTGCAGATCGACCACATGAATAATCTACGCGCCATTGGAATGGAGCGCGGTGAGGCGATTATGCAGGCGAACCGCGACCGTCTGCGGCCCATTCTGATGACGACGCTCGCGCTCGTCGCCGGCATGTTGCCGCTCGCGCTCGGCACCGGCCCCGGCTCGGAAGAGCGTCGCTCCATCGCCATCGTCGTCATCGGCGGCCAGTCGCTGTCGCTGTTGCTGACATTGATTGCGACGCCGGTCGCGTATTCACTCTTCGACGACCTTGGCAGCACCTCCCACTGGCGTGCGTTCGCCGACCGCGCCAAGTCCGTACCGAGAGGATTGACAGCCACCGCGCGCTCCGTTTTCGCCCGCCGTCGCCGCGCGCCCGGAACCGATGATGATGTTATTGCCCCGCCGCCATTTGAAAAGAAGCCGGTCGAGGTGAAGGATGAGCGGGTTGAGGTCGGCGTCGGGAGCGGTGATTAGATAACCGAAGTTCGTCACTAACCATTTCAACCCATTCAAACAGTTTTGAGTTTTCGGTTTTCAGCTCAAAACTCAAAACTGTTTACCTTTGCCTTTCTACTGATGTGCATCCGCCACTCGGCATCCGTTGC
>JALZJL010000024.1 GCA_030859785.1 Acidobacteriota bacterium | reverse complement strand
CATCCGGCTCGCTCACTTCCGGGAAGCCTTCGAGGTCGTCGTCGCGGCGTAACTCCGCCGGCAGGATTTCATCAAGCGGCGTCTCCTCAACGTCGAGCGCGGGCAGGCGATAGCCGATTCTTCCGGGCTGCGAACGCTCGAAAATCAAAGCTTCGTTCTGTGAGACGTGCGTAGTGGCTTTCTTCATATACAAGTCTAAATTCTAAAGTCTAAAGTCGGGAGTCTAATAATCAGAAGCTGCTTTAAGGCGCTTGACTTTAGACTCCCGACTCCCGACTCCCGACTTCTTTCAGTCCATCGATAAGTGCGTCGATCTGTTCGCGGGGATTCGTCTCGGTGACGCAGACCAGAAAATCGTTCGGGCGGTTGGCGAAGTAGCGTGACAACGCGAGGCCGCCGGTGATGTTGCGCTCGCGGGCGAGACGCTTCAACATTCCGTCCGCCGCAATGGGCGCGCGCACCACAAACTCGTTAAAGCGCGGCGCGGAGAAGGGAAGCGAGAAGCCTTCGAGGGCAGCGATGCGACGCGCCGCGTAGGCAGCCTTTTGCGCGCACTGCGTCGCCGCTTCCTGCATCCCGCGTTTGCCCATCGTCTCCATGTATATGGTCGCGGCGAGCGCGATCAAGCCCTCGTTGGTGCAGATGTTCGACGTGGCCTTTTCGCGGCGGATGTGCTGCTCGCGCGTCGCGAGAGTGAGCACAAAACCGCGCCGTCCCTGTTTGTCAGCCGCGATGCCGACGAGTCGTCCGGGCAACTGCCGCGCATACTTTTCGCGGGTCGCGAACATGCCGAGGTACGGGCCGCCGAACGATAGAGGCACGCCGAACGACTGGCCTTCGGCGAGCACGATGTCCGCGCCGCACGCACCCGGCGTTTGCAACAGTGCGAGCGACATGCTCTCGGTAATTGCGACGATGAGTAGCGCGCCAACTGCGTGAACCTGATCGGCGAGCACACGCAAGTCCTCGACGCAGCCGAAGAAGTTCGGCGACTGAACGACGACCGCGGCGACCGTTTCGTTGGGCGCGCCCGCTTCGGCAATCTCGGTGCGGCCGCTTGAGTTGTCGAACCGTGCGTGCTGCAACTCGATGCCGGCGTGCCGGACGTATGTCTCGACGACCTGTAGATACTCCGGGTGAACGGCTTCGGAAACAATGACGCGGTTGCGGCGTGTGACGCGCTCGGCCATTAGGACGGCTTCGGCAAGCGAGGTCGAACCGTCATACATCGAAGCGTTCGCCACGTCCATCTCGGTCAGTTGGCAGACCAACGTCTGAAATTCGAAGATGGCTTGCAGCGTGCCCTGCGAAATCTCCGGCTGGTAAGGCGTGTAAGCGGTAAAGAATTCCGAGCGCGATAACAAGTGGTCGATAATCGTCGGCGCATAGTGCGAATAAGCGCCCGCGCCGAGAAAACTGGGGCGCGAGGCCGCCGTGTTACGCGCCGCGAGCGACCCGAAGCGCGCGAGTATTTCGATCTCGGAAAGAGCAGCGGGCGTGTCGAGCGGGCGGCGAAGAAGAACGTCTGCCGGGATCGAGTCAAAAAGTTGTTCCATCGACGTGAGGCCGACGCTGTGCAACATCTCCGACCGTTCGTCCGGCGAGTTGGGGATATAACGCAATGCTTAAGTTACTCCGTTTCGGTGCTGAGATAGTCTTCGTACTCGGCTGCCGACAGCAAGCTGTCAAGCTCGCCTTTGGCCCCGACGCGGAGGCGAATCATCCACGCTCCGCCATACGGGTCGGTGTTCACTTTCTCCGGCTCGTCCTGAAGCGACTCATTGATTTCGAGGACTTCGCCGGAGACCGGCACGAACAGTTCAGAAACGGCCTTCACCGACTCGACTGAGCCAAATGATTCGTGTGCCGTGAACCTCTCGCCGACCTTCGGCAGTTCGACGTAGACGACATCGCCGAGGGAATTCTGCGCGTGATCCGTGATGCCGATGGTGCCCGTGTCGCCCTCGACTCGAATCCACTCGTGATCCTTGCTGTACTGCAAATTTTCAGGAACGTTTGCCATGAGTCATCTCCAGTTTCAGATTCGCGGGTCGGAGTTTGGAATTTCAAAGTGTCATCTACAGCGTCAAACGAAAGTACCCATTATGTTCCACCGAGCCGCCGCGCCGAGATTCAGAGTCGGAAGCGCGTGTGTAAAGTCCGACATCCCTGTCACGGCTTAGTTGCGCCGCGTTCACGTTTGTAAAAAGGGGTCGCAACAACGCGCGCCTCGACCAATCGCCCGCGCACGTCAATCTCAAACCGCTGCCCTTCATGTGCGTACTCGGAGGGCACATAGGCGAGGCCGATGTTCTTTTTCAGGTACGGGGCGGGGCTGCCCGACGTGACGCGACCGACCCGCGCGCCATCAATCAGCACTTCCTGCTCGTCACGGGCGATGCCGCGCTCGGTGACTTCAAAGCCGACGAGCCTTCGCTTGACGCCTTCTGCTTTCTGTCGTGCCAACGCTTCGCGGCCCGTAAAGTCGCCCTTGTTCAGTTTGCAAATCCAGCCGAGATTGGCTTCGAAGAGCGTCGTAGTCTCATCAATCTCGTGGCCGTAGAGGGCCATCGCCGATTCCAGTCGCAACGTGTTGCGGGCCGCGAGGCCGCACGGCGCGACGCCTTCGGGGGTGTCGTATCGGCCCGCGTCGAGAATCCGATTCCAGAGTCGCTCCGCTTGATCCGCCGCGGCGTAAATCTCGAACCCGTCCTCGCCGGTGTAGCCGGTGCGCGAGATGATTGACGGCACGTTATCTACTTCGCCGTTCCGAAAATGGTAGTACTTGATTTCGGCGAGCGGCGTGGCGGTTAGTTGTTGAAGAATGCCGAGCGCGTCCGGCCCCTGAAGCGCGATCTGACAGTAATCGGCGCTGACGTTTTTAAGTTCGACCGCTTCGCCCGCGAGATACTCGTTGATCCATTCCCAATCCTTCTGCGTCGTCGAAGCGTTGACGACCAGCATCAAGTGTTCCGGGCCGAAGCGATAGATCAACAGGTCATCGACCACCGTTCCGGCGGGCGTCGTCAGTGCCGAGTAATGCGCCTGCCCGTCGACAAGATTGGTCACGTCATTGGAGCAGAGACGGTTGATAAATGGAATCGCATCAGCACCGCGCACGTCGATCTCGCCCATGTGCGAAACGTCAAACAAGCCGCTACGTGTGCGTGTGCGCAGGTGCTCTTCGACGGTGCCGAGCGGGTACTGCACAGGCATGTCCCAGCCGCCGAAATCCACCATCCGCCCTCCCATCCGGCGGTGCGCGGAGTTAAGCGGAGTCTGTTTCAGATGAGCAGGGGAGGCGGTCACATCTCTCTCCTATGTGCTTCGCGGAGTTTGAGGAGACGGAAAGTTAATAGCACTGAAATTACGGTTTGCGATTTGATGGATGAACGAATCGGCAAGCTAACATGGCGCGTCAGAAGGCGTCAAGCGAGGTCTACGGGACGAGTTTGGCGGTGCGATTCAGGGTGGTATAACATCACGTCTGAGCCGGATGGGTCGTCTTAAAAGGTGATTGATAAAGAGGAGGCCGATGAAGATCAGTATGCATCACGCGAAGTGGCGCGCGACGTTCGCCGCCGGGTTGGTGTTGGGACTAATACTCGGCCACGCGCGGGGCGGGCGGGCGCAGGGTGACATCGTCAGTAACGCCGGCGTGTTCATCGATCCGCCGAGCAGTAATCGCCCCAAGGTGCGGCGCGAGAAGACCGCCCCGCCGCCGCCCCGCACGACGCCCCGCCGCACGCGCTCGTCAACTCAAACTTCCGCCCTGAACAGCACCGCTTCAGGCACCGCAGCGATCAACGCGACCACCACTCAATTAGCTTCCGCCAAACCGACATCGGTATCTTCGTCACCTTCGATAGCATCGACAACGGCAACGACTCCGAAAGGTGGAAGCGCGCCCGCCACCACGCCGTCCGCAACGTCGGCCACAACTCCCGCCGTGACGGCTGAGAAATACAACGACCAGGGCGTGATAGCGAACGATGCCCGGCATTACGACGAAGCCGTCAATCTATTGCAGCAGGCGATTCGACTTCGCCCGCAGTTCGCCGAAGCGCATTACAACCTGGGCTTCGCCTTCCACGAATTAGAGCGTTATCTAGAGGCCGTCGAAGCACTGAAGCAGGCGACTGTTCTCAATCCGCGAGATGTCGATGCCTTTGTCTACCTCGGCTCGGCGCGCGGCAAACTGAAGCAGTATGGCGAGGCGGCTGAAGCATACCGGCAAGCGTTGCGACTCAAACCCGACGACGCCGAGATGCAGTTCGCGCTCGCTCACGCGCTCGAAAATGCCGGCGATCACAACGCCGCGGCGGAGGCGTATCGTCAGGCGGTGCGTTACAAGCGGGGCTTTGCGGAAGCTTATTACGAACTCGGCGACATTCTTTATAACGACGGCAAGTTCGCCGAGGCCGCCGCCGCGTACAAGCAGGCCGCACTCCTCAAGCCGGTTGATGTGGAGGCGCAGACGAGCCTCGGCGATGCGTACCGGCGGGCGGAGCAATTCGCGGATGCGACCGAAGCTTACCGCAAATCGCTGCGTCTGAAAGCCGACGCCGCCGACGTGCAGCACAACCTCGGCTACGTCCTCGGACGGCAGCACCGCTGGATCGAAGCCGTCGAACCGTTTAAGCAGGCGATTCGTTTGAAGCCGGATTATACGGAGGCTTACGTCAACCTCGGTTGGGCTTACAACAACGCGGGGCAGTTCCCGTCTTCGGTCGAGATTCTCAGACAGGTCATCAATCTCGATGCAAAAATCCCCGCCGCCCACTTCAACCTCGGCATTGCCTACAGTCGACAGAAGAACAAATTCGCCGAAGCCGCAGAATCCTTCCGGCAGGCCCTGCGACTCAAAAGTGACTGGGCAGAAGCACACAACAACCTCGGCTTTGCCTACGGCAATGCGGGCCGCTGGAAAGAGGCCATCGAAGCCCATCGGGAGGCGATTCGACTGAAGCCTGATTATGCCGGGGCCTACTTCAACCTCGCCATCGCCTATCGCATGAACAATGAAAAGAAGAAGGCGTCGGAGCAGTATCAAAAACTTAAGGCGCTACGACCCGAACTGGCTGAGAAACTTCTTCCACTTATTACTCAAAAGTGACAGGTGACAGATGACATACATAACCGCCGGAAGCGTTTTGGCTCAAGAATGCGAGCCTGCTGCCGTTGGGCGACCAAGCGGGAAAGTCATCCGCACCGGCATTGTTCGTGAGCCGGACTTGGTTTGTGCCGTCATTGTTCATCACATAAATTTCGCGGTTGCCATCCCGGTCGCTGGTGAACGCAATCTTGCCGTTCATCGGAAGCGCAAGCGAGTTTGTGTTTGTAGATGTTACGCGAATTGCTGTTTGCGCGTTCGCGCCGGACAGTCCGACGAACGGAAACGTCAATAAACAAATGACTGACAAGCATCGCCGTAAACATCTGGAAGGTTGTTGGAAGTTGTCATTGATGTTCATAACTTTATGCCCCGTTCATTTTCGATCTATTCGACTTTGAGTTGAATTACCATCCGGTCATTGGGCAATGAATGATGAACGATGGCTTGCTTGGCGTAGATCACTGTTCCTTCGCCTTGGCGTGGCGTAAGCCAACATTCCTTTGCTGCCGACGAATGGCAGAGGACCTCGCGCTGGCTCTCTCCGAACAGGATGTAAGAGGGCAGGCTTGTGATTGAAACCTGCCCCAACTACAGATACGTCCGCTCACTCACCAACGAGCGCCAATGACCATCATGATCATTGTCATCGTTACCACCATCGCCGTCATTGTTTTATCGTTAGGGTGTCGGAGTCGGCGCCGCCGTTTACTGCTCGAAGTCGCAGGCCTTCACGACGCCGGAGAGGGGGTCGCCGAAGACCGCGTTCGAGCACTGCACGCCGTCCGTGAACGTGGCGTAGGCATATACCCCGCTGGCCCCGTACCTGACGCGCCGCGTCCCGTCGAAGTCGCAGAACCCGCCCTCATCGGCGCACCTCGCCCACCCGCCGGGCGTCGGTGTAGTGTTGAGAGGCTGCAGGAAGTTCCTGAAGGCCCAGCGGGCCACTTGTCTGCCCTGCTTCCGCGCCGCCTCGTCCGTGAAGCGGAAGTGGATGCCCGAATAGACACGGGCGTCGACCACATCCTGCGCCGCGTCCGAGAAGCGGTGATACGTGCGCGTGTCCACGACGGTCGGGACCGTGTTGGTGGTCGTCACCGAGAAGGTCATGTGGTCCGTCCCGAAGAAGAGCGCGAGTGAATTAACCGCGGCACTGGCAAAAGCGTTCGCGCCCGAAGTATGGTCGGGATAGGGCGGGTTGACGATAAGCGACTGCCAGGTTGAGTCGCCGGCCGTCCGCGGGTTGCCGTCGTTGTCCCCCTCCTGGATGGCCGTGCTCGGCCGCCAGAAGACGTAGCGGTTCTTATCGTTCCACGCGGTGATTAACGCATCCGCAATCGCCATGTCCGCCAGGGCAAAGAGCCGGGCACTCTCGGCAATGTCATCGACATGCGCGACGGCGATGTCCCTCAGTGCTCGGTTCCAGATCACAAGGGTGTTACCGGCATAGAAGTGAGCCAAGTCGGTTTGCTCGGCGGTGCGTGAGCTGTTGGTAAGTGCCCCCACTGCTTTCACCTCATGATAGTCCCTGGCGTACCGGCGGCTGATCAAAGCCGGCGGCGGGTCGGCGCGGAATTGTGAAGGTCTGGTCAGGGTGAAGGGAGCGACGTTGCCCAACCACGGCGCGACCATCGGCGCGAGGCCCGGGGGCGTCGGGCGCCAGACGCCGAGACCGGTGCCGCCGATGAAGGGCGTCGGTGCGGGGGACGGAAAACTCCCGTCACAGGCCCGCAGGGCGATGATGCCGGCAGCGGCGGTTGCCCCGACCGCGACCCCGGGATCGGTCTCTGCCAGGCCGTGGTTTAACAGATACTGTTTGTAAGTCTCGTCGAGGGACGCGGCCTGTGCGGGAAAGCGGTTGACGAGCACATCATGCGCGGCTTTGGCGGCAGCCGCCACCGGCGAGCCGGAGGCTCCCGGGACCTCTACGTAGTACGGTTCGTACCGTCTCTCGATGGCTTGGACGGCATCGTAAACGGCGGCATGAACTATCGCAATGTCGATGACGCCGGTCGGGGTCGGACGTCCGCCCGTGATGGTCGCTTGCACGGCGATGGCGTTCCAGTCGGTCACAGCATCGGCGCGGACGCTGGCGGAGGTTGCAAGCAAGATGGCGAGGATGGCGATGCCTCGCCAAGTCTGAAGTTTCGGTTTCATGATTGTTCCTTTCTTTAATGGATTGGTGGTTGGGTTAAATCGGTGTTTGGTCAGTCATTAACAAGGCCGATTGCGATCACGAGTCCTTTGCTCGATTTTTTGACTTTCATGTTTGATCTCCTTTTACTTCGCTGGCGAAGTGTTGGTTTTGCGGACGGAGTTCGCAGATGTACGAGACGGATGCTTGGGCTGCTAAGATTTAAGTCCTTAGCACTACTTGCCAGCCAGAGGTTCTGTCCTATAACGTGCAGTACCTCAGATCGGATGAAGCGACTGACGCCGAGACGTTACTCAGAGAGGGTTTGGAAGTCCTTACAAAGCTCCAATACTTCTCCAAAAGATTTCCAACGAAACTCCAGCAACCCCCTGGAAGGGGCCGTATGGTCAGGCAAGCCAGGCACATCTACGAATTCGGTTCCTTTCGACTCATTCCCGAAGAGCGGCAGCTTCTGCGCGACGACCAACCTGTGTCGCTCACTCCTAAGTCCTTCGACCTGCTGGTTGTGCTCGTAGAAAACAGCGGCCACCTGCTCGAAAAAGATGAGTTGATGAAACGAATCTGGCCGGATAGCTTCGTCGAGGAAGCTAACCTGTCGGTGAAGATGTCTGCGTTGAGGCGCGTTCTGGGCGAAGGGCCGAATGAACATCAATACGTAGAAACAGTGCCCCGCCGTGGTTATCGCTTTGTGGCAAGCGTGAAAGAACGCTGGGATGAGGGCACGGAGTTCCCGACCCGTGAATTAAGTGAAGAAGACGATGACGGCAGGCCCGCTGCGGATGGCGAGCGCCAGACGTCATCCACGCCACAGGCGGCCGTCACCCGCCCGCGCGTACCTGTTCGCCGCTGGCCGCTTGTTTTGGTCGGGTTGCTGTCGCTCTCAGCCTTGCTACTGGGGTTGAATGCCGGCGGATTACGTGAGCGACTACTGGGCAAAGGCAGTCCGGTTCGCATTCAGTCGCTGGCGGTGCTGCCGCTGGAGAACCTCTCCGGCGACACGTCACAGGACTACTTCGCCGACGGGATGACCGAGGCACTCATCACCGACTTGGCCAAGATCGGCGCGCTGCGTGTGATATCGCGTTCCTCGGTGATGCAGTACAAGGGCAGTCGCCGGGCCCTGCCGGAGATCGGTCGCGAGTTGAACGTGGATGCGGTGCTAACAGGTTCGATGATCAAGTCCGGGGAGCGGGTACGTATCTCCGTGCAACTGATCGACGCAGCCAGAGACCAAAATCTTTGGACCGACAGCTACGAGCGGAACCTGCGTGACGTGCTGGCGTTACAGAGAGAGGTAACGAGGGACATCGTCGGCGAAATCAGGATCAAGCTTACGCCACAGGAGGAGATGCGATTCGGGAGCGCTGCCCCGGTCAACCCGGAAGCTTACGATCACTATCTTCGCGGTAAGTTTTATCTGCACCGCCAAACCAAAGATGATAATGAGGCTGCGGTCGCGGCGCTGGAGCGCGCCGTGGCCTCAGACCCGGCCTTTGCCGCAGCCCACGCCGAACTGGCCCAAGGATACGTCTGGAAGCTCTTTTTATTCGCCCCGGCCGAGGAGCTGTTGGCAGAGAAGGCTTTTGTGGCAGCGGAGAAAGCGCTCGCGTTAGACCAGAATTTAGCCGTGGCCTATCTGGCCCGTGGCCGCCTTCTCTGGACGCCCGCCAACCGTTTCCCTCACGACAAGGCAATCCGCGAATATCGCCGCGCACTGACTTTGAACCCGAATTTGGATGAAGCGCGAAATCAGCTCGCGCTCGTCTACAATCACATTGGGGCGTTTGATGAAGCGCTCCAAGAATTGGAACGGGCAGTGGCGACCAACCCGAACAATAGCCTCGCGCAATTTCGTATCGGAGAAACATTCCTCTTCCAGGGCAAATATGAACAGGCCCTGACCTCTTTGCGCAGCGTTCCCAGCGAAGCAAATCCGGCGTTGGTCGGGCACCAGATTGTGTGGGCTCTCTTCAATCTCGGGAGGAGAGAGGAAGCGTCCGCCACGCTTGACCAATTCTTGAAAGATTACCCGGAGGACAATCGCGGCCTACTTACCAGCGTGCAGGCGGTGCTGGCAGCTTCAGCCGGGCAAGAACGCGTGGCGGAGGACAAGATAAAGTCGGCGGTAGAAAAGGGGAAGGGGTTTGGTCACTTCCACCATACTGCTTATCACATCGCTTGTGCCTATGCGCTCATGAGTAAACCCGAACAGGCAATCAAGTGGTTGGAGGAGGCGGCTGAGGATGGGTTCCCCTGCTACCCGTTGTTCGAGAGGGATACAAATTTGGATAACCTTCGACAAGATGCCCGCTTCGTAACTTTCCTGGCGAAGCTGAGGCAGCGGTGGGAGCATTACAGGACCATTTTGCGATAGGTGCAGGTTTTCAGGGCTGCTCGGGAGTTGACCTTGCATCGTGAGGGTACGAGAAATTAAGCGTTCGCGTCAGTGACGAGTACTGCTGATGTCGCAATGAGACACAGTGTGTAAGGCATCAACTGCCGGCGGGAAAAATAATCGAGCCGTGAACATCAGCTATCTGTTGCTCACGGCTCGACGGTTTTTTTGATGTGACGGCTCGACGGTTCCGACGCGGTTCAGAACATCTGTTCCTCAACCTTCATCTTCTGGAGCACGAACACGACGCGCATGGTTTGCGGGCGATGATCAAGCGAAGCGGGGACGAAGGCGGGACTCTTGCGCAGCGCATCTTGCAGGTCATCAAGCATGCGCGGGTTACGCGGTGGCTCCATCACGGCTGCGAGCGAGGCGCTGCCGTTACTGTAGACATCGGCCACGACCACCATATCGTCATCTTCTGGCTGTCCGCTCGGCGGCGTCCAGGCCAGCGCCGCGAGCGCGCCGCGCGGGTCGATGCTCGGCGATTCGGCTGCGAACGGAGTGCGTGTTGCTGCGAAACCGGCGGGCGAGATCGGGCGTGTCACGTCGTAACCATACTCGTCGGGTGCCCAGATGATGACCGGGTGCGCGCGCGATGCGTCCGCCAGATCACGCAACGCTGACAGTTGCGGGCGCAACGCGCTCATGATCGCAACGAACAGTAGCAGCGACGCGAAGGCCCCGACCGTATACGGCATCAAGCGCGGACGCACCCACTCAACCACAACCGTCGCAAGGGGACGCGGCTTCTGGGCGTGGCGGGCCGCGCGCTCGATCATCAGCGCATCGCTGATCGAAGCGGCCAGCCCGGCGGGTGGCGCCGGTCGTTGGATCAGAGAAAGTTCTCGCACCGTCGCGCGCATCTCGTTTAAGCAGAGGCGGCAGACAGGGCACACACGCAGGTGAACGTTGACCGCTGAGCGACCGCCGGCGGGCAGTTCATCGTCCATGTAGGGCGAGAAAAAACTTTGTGTCTCTTCACACGTCATGATTCAAAAACCGGAGGCGGTGGGGTCGAAAGCCGGAAGAAAAAATCCTTCACCGGCCTCCGGCCCCGCGCCTGCGTTTCGGGCGAATGGCTGGCCAACCCCGGCTGCTCCCTCTTGAAGGAAGCAACGTCACACTAGCCTGCGACCGTGACTGCCGAACCAAGTGTCAGAGAGCATTGAGAGGTGCAAGAGAAACGGGTGTTGCTGGCCACGTTTTCAAATCCACTCGACGCCCAATGACTGCTTGAGCACATCGGCCACGACCGAGACCGTCGTTAATCGCTTCCTGACCCACCTGGCACCGGGCTAAGTTGGTGAAGCCGGGGCAGGGCAGCCATTCGCCCACTGTAAAGAATCGGCGGCTATCGATGGTTACTATCCATCGCGACTATCCGATAGCAGTTCATCGACTCGAACAAAGCTGCTCCGAGTTGATCGCCGATTCTGACGGTTAATTACAAAGATCGTTCAAGCTTTTTACGAAGTTCCGCGCGACCCCTGGATAATCTCGACTTGACGGTGCCGATGCTGATCCCGGCGGCGGCGGCGACTTCTTCGTAACTCAGGCCTTCGATGTCGCGCAGCACAACGACTTCGCGGTACGTGCGATCAAGTGTGCGGAGCGCCGCCATAAGGACTCGCTCGCGTTCACCGGCCAGCGTTAACTGCTCCGGGTCGCTCGCTCTCTGATCCGCGAGTCTCTCGCCGAGCGGCCTCTCATCCGCGCCTTCGCTTGAGTCAAGCGAGAGCGTCGATTCACGGCGGCGGCGACGCCACCAGCGACGGCGATTGCGCGCCTGGTTGATGGCAATGCGGTACAGCCAGGTACGCAAATCGGCATCGCCACGGAAACGAGCGACATGACGAAACGCTTGCAGGAAAGTCTCCTGCGTCAGGTCGCGCGCCTCCTCCGCGTCTTCCGTCAGACGATATAGCAGCGCGTAGATGTCGCCGGAGCGCTCGTTGACCAGCGTGTCAAACGCCGCCGCGTCGCCTGCTCGAAGTCTTTCAATGAACTGTGTCTCGGCATATGGCCGCACATCGACCGGGGCCGCCGTCGTCGCAGCCTGCTCCAACTCCGCTTGCGCGCGGAGGGCGATTGGCTCTCCGAAGCTCACAGACGTCCTCCGGCGGCACTAAGGGGTTGGCCGAGCACCTGCTTCCCCTCAAACTGCACCTTTAGACACCAGGCTTCTTTTTTTTGTTCCAGGAAAAAATTCATACTGATATCAACCACCAACTGAGACCGGCCCGAAAGAATTAACGCGATGCACGCGATGCGCTGCTTCATCAATGCTGTTGGGACGAGAGGAACTTTTTTGCTTAAACGTTGAAGGCGGCCTGCCGCGTGGCCCCGTCTGAAGAAGTGCATCGGTGCAGTCAGTCGTCATCGTAGACGTCTAAGCGATGATGCGTTTAGATTAGCAAGAGCGTCCGACTGATGTCCACGTGTGACCGGATCCGCGCGCGGGGCTTGCTTGACAATTTTCTTCGGCGCTCGCTAGAGTGTGGCGTTTATCTTAACCCACACGAAAGTGAACGCACGTCACTGTGGGGTCTTGCGAAGAGAAGGAATTATCGTGGCTCAAATCAGCAAAAAACGCGCTCGCGAATTGAAACAGGACGATAAGTTTAAGAAGGCGACGATGCATGCCTTCGAGAATGTGAGCAATCGTCTGGAGGGCCAGGGGCGTACCATTCTGTACGGCATCGGCGCGCTGCTCGCCATCGCGATACTCGCCGGCATCTACTCGTGGTGGAGTGGTCGCCGTGCCGACGAAGCACGCCTCGCGCTCGGCAAAGCGATTGATATTGCCGAAGCCCCGGTCTCTCCGTCGCCGCTTCCGAATGCGGCCACGCTCAGCTTCCCGACCGAACGCGAGCGCGCCGAAAAAGCCGTCAAAGAATTTCAGTCGGTGGCCGCCAAGTACGGCGACCCGTATCGTGAATTGGCACGCTTCTTCGCCGCCGCCAACCTCTACGATGTCGACCCGGCGCGGAGCGTCAGCGAACTCGAAGCATTGAGCAAGAGCGGCAACGACGAAGTAGCGGCACGCGCCAAGTTCGCGCTCGCGCAGGCCAGAGAGGCCGGCGGCCAGTACGACGCGGCAGCCTCGCTCTACAACGAACTCATCAAGGATAAGGATTCGATGGTCGCCCCCAATACCATCAATCTACGCCTCGCGTCGGTTTACGAAAAGCAGGGCAAGCGAGACGAGGCCGCTGACATTTTATTTCGGATGGTCGATGCTGCCCGCAAAACTCTGGGTAAGGACGGCAAGCCCGCTCCCCAATCCGCCGCCGCCCGCGAGGCCGCCGATAAGCTGGAATCGCTTAACCCGACGCGCTACGCCCAACTACCGCCCGAACCCCGCTCAAGCGATCTGCCCTTCTAAAGATTTGCGATCTGCGATTGCCGATTTACGATTGACCATCAGTAAGGTCGCGTCGGGCGGTTGCTCTTCACAATCGAAAATCGGCAATCGCAAATCTGAAATTCCTCAATGGACAACCTCACGCATTCTCTGGTCGGGTTGGCCGCCGCGAAGGCGGGGCTTGAGCGCACTTCGCCGTACGCCACCGCGTTGTGCGTCGTCGCTGCGAACGCGCCCGACGCTGACATCGTAGTGAGGCTCGCGGGGCCGTGGGAGTACCTCGAACACCACCGCGGCATCACGCATTCGATCATCGGCACGTTCGCCATCGCGCTCCTGCTACCCGTGATCTTTTACGTCGCCGAGTGGGCATGGGCGCGTTGGCGCCGTCGTCCTCCGCGCGCCAAATTTCGCGGCCTGCTGATCTCATCGCTGATCCTGAGCGTTTCGCATCCGTTGCTTGATTGGACGAATAGCTACGGCGTGCGGCCACTGCTGCCGTGGAACGCGCAATGGTTCTACGGCGACTTGGTGTTCATCCTCGACCCGTGGCTGTGGCTGAGCGTCGGCGGCGCGGCCTTTCTGCTGACGGCGAAGACCGGTTGGCGGACTGCGGTGTGGACGGCGCTGGCGCTGCTGCTGACGGCGGGGGTATGGCTGCTGCCGCAACGGGCGGGCATCGAATATCCGCTCGCGTCGCGCGTGCTGTGGGTCGCCGGTCTCGCCGGTCTGGCAACACTTCATCGATTCAGGATTGCGACGCGGTGGGACGCTTCACTCGCCGCCGTTGCGCTGGCGCTCGTCGTGGCTTACTGGGGCGTGCTCGCGGGTGTGCATCGCGTCGCGCTGAGGCGTGCCGAAATCGTCGCCGAACGCTTGGCACAGGGGCGTGGCGAGAATGTGGTGCGCGTCGCGGCGACGCCGACGCTCGCCGACCCGCTGACCTGGCGGTGTCTCGCGGAGACCGACCGCGGGGTGCACCGGTTTGATATTTCAGCCAGCGGCGGCGGTGGTGACGACGCAGACGACTCCGTGCGTAACCATGTATGGTTTGAAAAGCCGCGTGGCGAGGCGGCGGAGACGGTCGCGCGGGCCGCGAAAGATCAGCGCGCGGAAGTGTTCCTCGGCTTCGCGCGCTTTCCCGTCGCGCGTGTGGTGCGTAGCTGCACTGAACAAATCGTCGTTCAGTTCGCCGATTTGCGTTACGCCGAACCGGGCGGCGCCGAGCGCGGCGGATTCGCGGTGCAAATACCGGTGCCGGACACCCCACCTCCAGCCGCTCGATTCTCAAAGTAAACTTGCTGTCCACGATTTCAAACCGAACCTCGTTTTGCTTACCGTGTGGGGGCGAAAATTAAAAATCTTGACACCGGTTGAGCAGTGCTGTTATAAGCGACGACACTTCAGTTAATCGGTTACGTAATCGTTTAAGCCTCGTGTCTCGGGATGGCGAGTGATTGCAGGGCGGTGGACTTTGAAACTCTCCCGCGCGTCTCTTCCATAAAAACGTAGGCCACGACTGTCCTTGATTCTGCAAAGTTGAAACCGGGGTTGATGCTTAATCCTGCCAAAGATAATCGGTTCCGCCGGACGTGTCGCGTCGCTGCGTTGCTGTGTGTGATGCTCTCCGGCTGTGTCGCGTCCTTTGCCCAACAGTCGGATACGTTTGAGCACGCGCTGAGTCTCTTCAATCGTCGCCAGTTTTCCGAAGCGGCGAAAGCGTTTGCGGTGGTGGTCGCCAACGATCCGGCTCGAACCGAGGCGCAACTCTACCTCGCCAAGTCTTTAATCAACATCGAACGTTACGTCGAGGCGGAGGCGACACTTCGGCGCTATACGCAGGCCGCGCCCGCATCCCAGGACGGGCATTACCTGCTCGCCTACACGCTCTTCCGGCAAGGTCGCGCGGCGGAGTCATTGAAGACTTACGAACACGCCGCTTCGCTCAACGCCCTGGACTCCGACGATCTCAAAATCATTGGACTCAACTACGCATTGCTCGGTGACTATGAACGCTCAGCGACCTACCTGAAGCAATCTCTCGCCGCTAACCCAGCCAACACCGAAGCTCTCTACTATTTCGGGCGCGCGCGCTTTACGCAGAACCTGTTCGCGGAAGCGTTCGACGCTTTTAACGAAGTTCTCAGGCGTGACCCACGTCACGTCAGGGCGCAGAACAATCTGGGGCAGGTGCTCGAAGCGCGCAATGACGTTGACGGAGCGATAGCTGCGTACCGCCGCGCGATAGAACTTGACGCCGCTTCTCTGAAGCCGAGCGAGTTGCCGCTGTTGAATCTGGGGACGCTGCTGCTGGAGAAGAACGAGATCGAAGATGCGCTGTCACTGCTGACGCGCGCGTCGATGGCAAATCCTTCATCGGCGAAGGTTCGATTTCATCTCGGCATAGTCTACCTCCGACTCGGACGCCTGACGGATGCCGAGCGGGAGTTTCTACAAGCGACGAAGATCGACCCGCGCGATGTCGCCGCCCATTACCAACTGGGGCGGCTCTATCACCGTCAGGGAAAAAGAGAACTCGCGCGGCAAGTGCTGAGTGTCAGCGAGCGTTTGCGAGTGAAGACTAACTGACTTCCACGCAGTCGACGAGCGCGGCGTCTCACGTGACTGCCGTGACGGATGTCAATCTGGTTCATCCAAGACTCGGCATGATGATGAAGACCGAAATAATCAAACGAGGTGCGATGGCGACCACGGCGGTGCTGGCTTTGATGTTGGCGCTGGCCGGACGAGCGCCCGCGCAGACAGGGGACGCACGTCTGGCGGCAAAGTTCAGGGAGGCAACCGCCGCGCAGCGCGCGGGAAATTTAGAACAGGCGGCATCGGCGTATGCCGAGGTGTTGAAGATTCAGCCGAACATTGCAGAGGCTTACGTCAATTTCGGCATCGTGCGTTACCAGCAGAAACGTTTTGACGCCGCCGTCGAGTTGCTCGAAAAGTCTCTCAAGTTAAAGCCGACGCTCGGCGGCGCGCACATGTTTCTCGGCCTCGCGCACTACTCTCTGAACCGGCCCGAACCGGCCATCAAGTCATTCGAGGAAGCAGTGAGAGTCGCGCCGAACGATGTGCGCGCGTTGATGTGGTTGGGCGTGTCGCTGATGGCGGCAGGCCGTGCCGTGGATGCTGCGAAGCACTTGGACGCGGCGTCGGTGCTTGCGCCGGACGACGTTGACATTTTGTATCACCGCGGGCGCGCGCACCTGAAGCTGTCGCAGGAAAGCTACCAGCGGATGTTTAAGGTTGATCCGAAATCGGCGCGGGTGCATCAGGTCCTCGGACAGTCATACGAAGAGTCAGGTCGGGACACGGAAGCAATTGCTGAATATGAAATGACGGCCCGCCTCGCGCCGGACATGCCCGGCATTCATGAAGCGCTCGGCAGTCTTTACTGGAAGACCAGGCGGATGGATGAAGCGGAAGCAGCCTACACGCAGGAGCTAAAGATCGACCCTCGCAGCACGCTTGCGATGTACAAACTGGGCAGCATCCGCGTCGAGCGGGGCAAGCCGGAACAAGGTATGCCGCTTCTGGAAGACGCAGTACGGCAAAACCCCGGTAACCTCGATGCTCATTACTACCTCGGCAAAGCGCAGGGCCAATTAGGACAACACGAGCCAGCAATTATAAATTTGAGAAAACTGATTGAGGGTAATTCATCAAGCCCGCTCGCAGAGTCGGCTTACTATCAGCTTTCACGAATCTACCGAAAAGTCGGCCGCATGGCGGAAGCTCAAGCAGCACTCGCGTCGTTCCAAAGGTTAAAGGAAGAGCGCGAACAACAAAGCACCAACAAGATAGACGACATGAGGAACCAGGTATCGGATGATGCCCCGCGCCCTTGAAGATTGATTGAAAATGAATGTCAGCTTAATCGAAGAACGGCAATCAAAGGATTCAAGTTTGCTGATGTTTCCTTCGCGGTCAATCGAACCTTGCTCAACCAAACACGAACAAGCACCACAGGCAAGTTAAACCACAGGAAGGTTGTCCATGAAAACAATATCAATGCTCTCTCAGTTGGCGCTCGCCGCGCTGTTAGTAACTGGACTGACTCAGTTCGCATCGGCGCAGACCAATCGTGGCTCAATCACCGGTACGGTACTTGACCCGACGGGTGCAGTGGTCCTCGGCGTCAAAATTACCGCGCGCAATGCCGAGACTGGCATCACTGCTGAAGCGGAGGCAACCGACGAAGGCTCGTACCGCCTTCAGCAATTACCCGCCGGTATCTATACATTGACGGCAACTGCGCAAGGCTTCAAAACAGCGGAGATCACTGGCATCGTGGTTGAAGTTAATAACACCACGTCGCGTGACATCGGGCTTGAAACCGGCGCCGTGTCTGAGACGGTGACGGTTTCGTCCGAAGGCGCACTGACGATTCAGTCGGACACTTCGGACGTCGGCACGGTCGTCAAGCCACGCCAAGTGCTCGAACTGCCATTGGCCGCCGGTAGTACCGGCAATTTCGGTATCCGCTCACCTGAAGCGTTCGCGTTCCTGACGCCGGGCGTCCTCGGGCCGGGCACGGCGACCGACAATGGTCAGAATAACGACGGCAGCCAGAACGGCGGCACCTTCCAGTCCAAGTTCGCCGGCAGCCAGAACTTCTCGAACGAGGTGCTGCTCGAAGGCGCAAGCACTTTCCGCACCGAGAACGGTTCGTCGTTCGACGAGACCGCCCCGTCAATCGAAGCCTTCCAGGAATTCAAAGTATTCGCGTCAACCCTCCCGGCCGAATACGGGCGGACCGGCGGTGGCGTCACGAGTTTCGCCTTCCGGTCAGGCACGAACGACTTTAACGGCAGCGCCTACGACTTCTTCCGCAATCGCGCTCTGAACGCCAACCGCTTCTTCAGGAATGCGCTTGGCAGAGATGCGTCGGGCAGAGAAGTCGCGCCGCGACCGTTCAGTAACTTCAATAACTTTGGCGGAACGATTGGCGGGCCGATCTTTCTGCCGCGTTTTGGCGAAGGCGGACCGAGACTCTACAATGGCCGCGACCGCAGTTTCTTTTTCTTCATTTATGAAAACTCCCGGCAGAACTTCAGCGGTTCATCGCCCGTGACGCTGCCGACCGTGGCATTTCGCAACGGCGACTTTTCGTCGATAGTTAATGCCAATCGGTTGGTTGGCACGGACTCACTGGGGCGTAATGTTTTCTTCGGTCAAATTTTTGATCCGGCGACCACACGCGCCGTGACCGCAGGTCAAATCGATCCGGTGAGCGGGCTACGTGCCACTACGACCGGGTTCGTGCGTGATCAGTTTCCCGGCAACAGAATCGACCCGACCCGGATTAGCCGTGTCGCTCAGAACGTTCTCGGTTTCATTCCCACACCAAATTTACCGGGATTAATCAATGGGACGCTTCCGTCTCAGAACTTCCTTCTCGGTGGTGCTGCCAGCCCTCTCAACGTACAAACATACGCCTTCAAGCTTGATCACCAAATCACGCAGAACAGCAGGTTGTCAGGCAGTTACTCATTCCGCGAGAATGACCGCGTCGTGGACGTTCGCAACTTGCCGGATGTAATTAATCGAGGCAATCAGGATCAAGTCTTCACCACTCGCTACCTCCGCGTCGTTCACGATCAAACGTTTTCGCCCAACGTCCTCAACCATTTCAATCTCGGGTATAACCGCACGGATAGCGACAACGGGTCGCCGGTGCGCGGGCAGAATCTCGCCAGTCAACTCGGAATCAGAGGCGTCGCAGGGACGACCTTCCCGGAAATCAACTTCGGCGGAACTGTCTCCGATATCGGTTTTGGCATCTCCGCCCGCAACATCGACAACGGACTCCGCGTCAACGACTTCGTGAGCGTTGTCACCGGCAACCACAGTTTCAGAATCGGCGGCGATTTTCGGTATCAGCAATACACGCCGCTGAACCAGAACAACACTTCGGGTACTTTCAACTTCGGGAACGGTCAGACGGGAGCGCTCTTGGGTAGTTCGACGGTGGGTAATTCAGGCTTCGGCTTCGCCAGTTTCCTGCTCGGCAACGTCGCAAACGCCAACATCAATATCACGCCTAACGTCGTGCAGTTCCGCCAGCAGTATTACGCCGCTTTCGTGCAGGATGATTGGAAGGTGCGACAGAATCTCACCCTGAATCTCGGATTGCGCTACGAAATCGATGTGCCGCGCCGCGAGTTGTCCAACCGCTACACAAGCTTCGATCCGACTTTGCCCAACCCCGGAGCGGGCGGACGTCTCGGAGCGCTCGCCTTCGCCGGTCGAACTGGAGGTTTCGGCGACGCGACCCGCTTCGCCGAGACCTACTACAAGAACTTCGGACCGCGCGTCGGCTTCGCTTACTCGCCTGATCGCGCCGACGGATTTCTCGGCACGCTGCTCGGCGGCGCCGGTAAGACAGTCTTCCGCGGCGGCTTTGGCATCTACTACCAGGCGTTGCAGTACGCCGACTTCGGCGAGCAAGCCTCGGACGGCTTCAATTCGACCACAAGCTTCGATCCCGGACAGATAGGTTTGCAGGGCTTCAATCCCGCGTTCAACCTCGATGCCGGTCTGCCCGCGATTCAAGCAAACAGAATTCCGCCTTTTATCGACCCGACATTCAACAACCTTCAGGATGTTGATTTCATCTCGCGCGAGCACGGGCGTCCGGGGATGATTACGAACTACAGTTTTGAAGTACAGCGCGAACTGGCGAATGATTTGATTCTTAATGTCGGGTACATCGGGTCTCAAGGACATCACCTCCGGTCGAACCTGAAGCGTTTCAACAACATCGAGCCGCGGTTCCTTGTGCTCGGTAACTTGCTCGAAACTAACATCAATGACGTAACTGCCGCCGACCGGACGCGGTCGGCGCAATTAGTACCCGGCTTACAACTCGCCTCGCCTTTCGCCGGCTTCTCTGGCAATGTCGCCGACTCACTGCGGCCTTACCCGCAGTACCGCTCAATCATCACTGACCGACAGTTGGAGAATGCGGGCAACAGCACTTTCAACGCCGGCTACGTGAAGATCGAGCGCCGATTCAGTCAAGGATTTAACCTGCTGGCCTCCTACACCTTCTCGAAGACGCTGACCGACGCCGACAGTGCGTTGCCGATCTTCGGCACATTCTCTGGCGGCGGCGAGGTGCAGAATCCGTATGATCTCAAACAAGAAAAGGCGGTCAGCAATCAAGACATTCCGCACTCTGTGGTTCTCAGCTACATCTATGAGTTACCCTTCGGCGAAGGCCGCCGCTTTGACTCCGGCAGCCGCATCGTTGACAAACTCGTCGGCGGATTCCAGGTCGGTGCCGTCCATCGCTACCAGAGCGGGCAACCGCTGTCCTTTGGTGGCGGCAGAGGCATTCCAACCTACGGGCGACTCCGGTACAGCATCAGACCCGGTGTGACCACTGACGACATCCTCAGCGAAGCGGTGCGCAACGGTACATTCGACCCGCGTGCTTCGGGGGCGCAGGGTGAATATTTCAACGAAGTTGCCTTCTTCGATCAAAATCGTGAGTGCCCGCAAAATGCCGACGGAACCTTTAACCGGACAGCATTATTTGGGTGCCGTCTGCCGACCGAACCTTTCCGCTTCGGTAATCTCGCACGCACGCTCAGCGACGTGCGCTCACAGGCGTTCTTTAACGAGGACATCAACATCCTCAAACGAACTCCGGTCAGCGAAGACCTGACGGTGGAGTTTAGAACCGAGTTTATCAATGTCTTCAATCGCACGATCTTCCGCCGCCCGAACACCTTCGATATCGCAAGCCCTGAATTCGGGCGAGTCTACGGACAATCGAACAACCCGCGAATCATCCAGTTCGCCATCAAGCTATTGTTCTGATTCGCACGAATAGATAGCTGAGACTGTTGGCAACACAACCCGGAAGGGTCGGCGCACGACAACGCACCGACCCTTCTGCAAACTCTCACCCCACCACTTGGGGAAGCCTGCAAATGCATCGACGCATGTTCGTAACCGTAGTGACGCTGGCCTGGTCTCTATGGCTGGTTGTTCCGCCCGCAAGTGCGCGTCAAACAAAGGCACGCGTTAACGGCAGCAGGCAGGAAGTGTCTACGAAGTTACGGCGAGCGACAGCCTTGGTCGCAAAGAATGAATTAGCTTTGGCCGAAATCGAACTGGAATTAATCCTTAAAGCTACTCCGCGAGAGCCGGGCGCACTCAATCTGCTCGGCGTTGTTCGAGCCGAGCAACACCGCACCGCTGAAGCTGAGGAGTTGTTTAAGCGCGCTCTGACCGCCGCGCCCCGCATGACGGAAGCGCACGTCAATCTCGGTTTGCTGTACATGTCGACGGAGCGTGTTGAGGAGGCCTCGACGCAATTTGAAAAAGCCCTGCGGTCGGAGTCTCGTAGCAGCAATATTCGGAGCTACCTTGTCACAGCGCTCCGGCGCGTCGCTGCAACGTCACTTGCGTCCGGCGAAACGGAGAAATCTTTAGCACACCTGCTGCGCGCTAAAGCAATTGCCCCTCATCATCCGGACGTGCTCTTTGAGTTTGCGATGGTCTCGATGCGGCTGTCGCTTTATGAAGATGCCGAACGGGCGCTCATCACTGCGCTTGAAAAAAAACCCGACGAACCGAAGTTTGTTTACGCATTGGCGCGTGCCCGAATGGAGACAGGCAAGTTGCCGGAGGCGGAGGGTTTATTCAGGCGCTACGTTTCTTTGCGACCACAGGACGCGGCGGGCCACTACGGACTCGGACTGATTCTGTCGCGTCTGAAGCAAAACCCTGAAGCGGCAAAATCATTCGCGCGGTCGCTGGAGTTGCAGCCCGAACAAACCGAGTCGCAATATCAGTTGGGACTAATCGCGCAGGCTGATGGAAATCTGGAAGAGGCGGCCACACGCTTCGAGAAAGTTCTGACCCGCTTTGCCGATCACGTCGGGGCGTTGCTCGGCATGGGAATGATTCACGCACAGCGTAAGCAGTACGAACAGGCTCGCCAATCTCTCGAACGAGTCGTAGCGCTGCAACCGGATTTCGCAAAGGCGCACTACCATCTCGGTCTGACCTATGCACGGCTCGGTGACAAAGAAGCCGCGGTGCGCGAGACCGAGTTGGCGACGAAGCTGGAGCGCGAGCAAAAGCAGGCCAAGCGAGTCGTGCTGCGTCTGCTGGACGGGGACTCGAACAACCGCGCGGCGCAAGACGGCGTGAAGCCGTGATGTCATGCTGAGCCAAACATGGCGAGTGGTGGTTGAATGTTACGTGAAGGATGAATTGTGGATGATGCTCTACAACTTGACATAAGACGAATGCCAAAAACATTTATGCCAACATCAAAGAGAACTTTCTACAGCCTGCTGCTTCTATTCGCCATTCTGTTATTTACTGCTGCTGACACTTGGGCGCAAGGGGCAAACGTCCCGCGTCCCGAACACCCGCGGCCCGATTTCGTCCGCGCCGATTGGCAGACGCTGAACGGTGCGTGGGAGTTTGAGTTTGACGACGCGGATCGCGGCCTCGCTGAGCGTTGGTACGCGACGAGCGGTAAGAGTTTCAGCAAGAGGATTCAGGTGCCATACGCTTTTCAGAGCAAGTTGAGCGGCATCGGCGACACTGCGTTTCATGATGTGGTGTGGTATCGGCGGGCAGTGCGAATCCCTGAAAACTTTCGGCGCGATGCGCGACGCGTGATGCTCAACTTCGGCGCGGTCGATTACGAGACGATTGTCTGGGTCAACGGCGAGCGCGCCGGCGACCATCAGGGCGGGCACATCGGTTTCGGCCTCGACATCACCGACCTGCTCAAGACAGGTGATAACCAGATCGTGGTGCGCGCCTTCGATCCTTCGACGGACCGGTCGATCCCGCGCGGCAAACAGTATTGGAAGCCGAAATCGGAAGCCATCTGGTACACGCGCACCACCGGCATCTGGCAGTCCGTGTGGCTTGAAGCGGTCGCGCCCGTTCATGTCGCGCGTCTGCGCATCACGTCCGACATTGATAGTTCGCAAGTGCGAATCGAAACCATTCTGAACAAGCCCGCGCCGCCGGACACGCGCCTACGCCTTAGCGCAAGTCTGCGCGGTGAGGTGCAGGCGCGCTCCGAGTTCGCGGCGATTGCGACCGGTGGCGCACATCCCGCGACGACGCTGAAACTCGACCGTCAGGAAACGTGGAGTCCGGAACGCCCGACGCTCTACGATCTGGACGTTGAGTTAATCGGCGCGAACGGTCAAGTGCTCGATAAAGCCACAAGCTACTTCGGGCAGCGCAAAGTGAGCGTGCATGACGGGAAAATCTACCTCAATAACTCACCGTATTATTTGAAGCTGGTTTTGGATCAGGGCTACTGGCCCGACGGCATTCTAACGCCGCCGACCGACGAGGCAATTCAGTACGACATCAAGATGACCAAAGCGTTCGGCTTCAATGGGGCGCGCAAGCACCAGAAAGTCGAAGACCCGCGCTGGCTCTATTGGTGCGACAAACTCGGACTCGCGGTGTGGGGCGAGATGGCGAACGCCTTCGACATCTACACAGATGATTATGTGCGCCGCTTCACGGACGAGTGGCAGCAGGCCGTGCAGCGCGATTACAACCACCCTTCGATCATCGCGTGGACGCCGATCAACGAGAGTTGGGGCATCACCCGCATCCTGACCGACGCACAACAGCAGGCGCACGCGAAGACGATGTACTACCTGACGCGCTCGCTCGATGCGACGCGACTCGTGCAGGACAACGACGGTTGGGAACACACCGATGCGACCGACATCTTCGGCATCCATGACTATGCGCGCACCGGTGAGGAGATGGCAGCGAAGTACAAAATCCTTGAGACCGACCCCGCGAGCGTCCCGCGCAATGGCCGGGAAGCATTGGCGCACGGCTATAAGTATAACGGCACCCCGATTGTGATGACCGAGTTCGGCGGTATCGCCTACCGTCTCGGCGCGCCGCAAGCGTCAAACGAATTTGGTTACGGAAATATCGAGCCGACAAAAGAGGCTTTCCTCGCGCGCCTCGACGGACTCCTCAAAGCATTGCGCGCGAATAAGGCCATCGCCGGTTACTGCTACACACAACTCACGGATGTCGAACAGGAAATCAACGGCGTGATGACGTATGACCGGAAGCCGAAGGCAGACCCGGCGGAGTTCGCGCGAATTTTCAATCAACGTTGAGAATAGTTTTCAGTTTTGAGCTGAACACTGAAAACTCAAAACTGAAAACTACCCAATGCTCGTCAAAAGAATTCATAGGACCAGCGAATGACGAAGCACGATTTAAAGCAAGCGCACCATGACGGCACTGCGATGCACCGCCGCCGCATCACGCTCGACGACGGGCGATACATGATCTTCTATACGTTCGACGGGGCAAACCCGTCGCTTAACACAGGCGAGTCGGCACCGCCGCCGCAGCCTAAAGCAAAACTGGTGGCCGAGGAGGAGCGTCGTGTCTGAGCTTCGCTGGAATCCACTCTTAGGCGAATGGGTCGCGACCGCGACGCATCGGCAGCAGCGGACGTTTTTACCGCCCGCTGACTTTTGCCCGCTGTGCCC
>JALZJL010000228.1 GCA_030859785.1 Acidobacteriota bacterium | reverse complement strand
ATTGCACGAAAAGTCAGTTTCGGTTCGCAAGCCGAAGAAGGTGCAAAAACCAGAGGAGTCTTGCTGAGTCTGATGCAGACGCTGAAAAAGCGCGAAGCGAGTCCGCGTCAGAAATTCAAACAGATGTTGGACAGAATAAGCGAAAATCCAAAGCTGACAGCGACTCAACTACTTTTCGACATAGACAGTTCTTGAAAAACTGAATCTGCTCACGTAACTGACCGATTACAAGGCCGCGCAGAAAAATCTTGACACGGGGCGATTGATTCACAGAATCTCTTTCATATAACAAAGCCCAGTCACGCTCAACGGTGGAAAGCGTCAACACTCAACATTCTCTATTAGTCAATAATCCAGCGAAGGAAATGTTAATGAAATTGGCTCAATTCGGGAATCAGGGAGGTGAGCCTTTTCCTCGCCTGAATGCTCTTTGAAAGACAAACGGCAGATGACAAACTGTACTAATGGTCAAGATTCATCACTTGATTGACGACGCCAAGTGCTATGAAACTGTGCGGCAAATGCGTTGGTCCGATGGTGTCAAGTGCGCCCATTGCCAATCAGCCCAAGTCATCAAGCGCGGGCGCGATGACACTCAGCACGCACGCCAACGCTACCATTGCAAGACTTGCCGCCGCGACTTCGATGACCTGACCGGCACGGTCTTCGCCAATCATCACCAACCGTTGCGCGTCTGGATACTGTGCCTCTACTTGATGGGACTGAACTTGTCCAATCAACAGATCGCACAAGAGCTTGACCTCTCTGCGAGCGACGCCCACGAGATGACCTCTCAGTTGCGTGCAGGCATTGTCGCGCACCAGCCGACTCCGTCCTTGGCGGGCGAAGTCGAATGCGACGAAGTTTACCTTGTCGCTGGACACAAAGGACATCCCGAAGCGGTCAAAAAAAAGGGCGATTGGGGCGACGCCGACGGCTGAAGGGGGCGCGTGGGCGCGGCACACTCAAGACGGAGAAACCGCCCATCTTCGGCATGATCCAGCGTGGCGGCCAAGTCGTCATCCAGATGCTCAGTGATGTCAAACAGAAGACCATTGAGCCGCTCATTCAAAGAACAATTGCCGCTGGGAGCCGAGTCTTTACAGATGAGTACGACATCTATGCCAAGCTGTCCGCTTGGGGCTACGAACATAAAACGGTCTGCCACAGCAGAGGTGAATATGCCCGCGATGAGGATGGCGACGGCTTCTGCGAAGTCCACGTCAACACAATGGAAGGCTTCTGGTCGTTGCTCCGTTCATGGTTGCGTCCGCATCGCGGCATCTCACAAGAGAACTTGCCGTTGTATCTTGGTTTCTTTGAGTTCGTCCATAATGTCAGAAGACGGGGCAAAGCTTTGTTAGATTCGCTCATTGCGCTACTTCTCACTTAGCTCCCTGATTCCCGAATTGAGCCATGAAATTTATGATGTCTCGTGTATTGCGTTTGATTTATTGCGGCCTCGTGATTTGTCTTGCAGCGCCCGCCTTTGCGCAAAACTTAACGGGCGTGCTCTCCGGTAACGTCACCGACCAGAACGGAGCGGCTGTGCCAGGTGCGACGGTCAGTATCACCAACGCCGCCACCCAAGCCACCGTCTTCACCGGCACGACTGACGATAACGGAGCATACCTGGCTCCGTCCCTGCCCGTTGGTACGTACAACTTGACGTTCGAGGCCGCCAACTTTAAGAAGGTCGAAGTTAGCAGCGTCGTCCTGCAGGTCGATCAGCGCTCCCGCGTCGACGCGGAACTTCCGGC
Source organism: Acidobacteriota bacterium (assembly GCA_030859785.1). Classification (GTDB taxonomy): domain Bacteria; phylum Acidobacteriota; class Blastocatellia; order Pyrinomonadales; family Pyrinomonadaceae; genus JACDEG01. The sequence continues at coordinate 9,162 of JALZJL010000228.1, read as the reverse complement.
GGGCGAAATCACCGAAACCATTACAGTCTCTGGTGAAGCGTTCGGGCAACTCGAGCGAGATTCATCATCGCAGGACGAAGTCATCAACACACGCCAGGTGCAAGACCTGCCCTTACCCTCGCGCAACGTGCTCAACCTGCTGACGCTCGTTGCCGGCGTCTCGACCGGCGGCCTGACGGGCACCGGCACCAACCCGGGACTCAACACGCGCCAGATATCGATCAACGGTAGCCGCACATTGAACACCGAAGTGACCGTTGACGGCGTCTCTGTCTTGAACGGCACGACCGGCGAAGTGACGACACTTCCATCAACCGAAGCCCTGCGTGAATTCAAGGTGCTGACTTCCGGATACTCCGCCGAGTACGGCCGAACGAGTGGCGGATACATCAACGCTATCGTCGCTTCGGGCACGCGCGATTTCCACGGGGGCATCTATGAATACTTCCGCAACGAAAAGTTGAACGCCAACAACTTTTTTAACAACGCCCGCCCGCTCACCGCCGAACAGGCCTCGCAAGGGTTGACGAAACAGCCGCGGCCGATTGATCGCTACAACCAATTCGGTTTTCGCCTCGGCGGCCCCGTCGTCCTGCCGCGCTTCGGCGAAGGCGGTCCCGCCTTGACGCAGGACCGCGACCGCACTTTCTTCTTTTTCGTTTACGAAGGCCTGCGCCGCCAGCTACCCGGAACGCCCGTCTCGACGGTGCCGGACGCGCGTTACCGCAGCGGTGACTTCTCGCCAATCTTAGCCAACTCAGTGACCTTGCCTAACGGAACGCGCACCGATGGATTTTTGCGCGACCCTCGGATCAACGCTCCATGCGGCATCGTCGGCGGTGTCGCTGTGAGAACCGGCTGCTTCCCAGGCAACCGCATTCCCGAAAGCCGCTTCGACCCGGCGGCGCGTCGGATCATTCCTTTGTTGCCGCTACCGAACACGCCCGGCAACGCCGACACGGTTAATGGCCGTCAGACGAACAACTTCGTCAACCCGCAGTCCACCCCGCAGGATCGCAACGAGATCACGACGCGTATTGACCACAACGCTTTTGGCGGCAACACGCGCATCTTCGGGCGGCTTACCCGTTATAAGATCGACGACTTCTCGACGAACGTCGTCGCGATTCCGGGCATCCTCGACCCCGTCGCTTCCGGCGAATCGCCGACATACATCACCGGCTATCAAGCCGCGCTCGGAGTTACACAGACCATCAGCCCGAGCCTCATCATCGAAGGCACGTTCGGCTTCCTGCGCGCCAACCAACAGCGCATCCCACTCAATCAGGGCATCGACATCACGAGCGTGCTCGGCATAGGCCGCCCGATCAACACCCAAGTCGCCGCGGTCGTGCCGCGCATCAACATCTCAAACTTCCGCGAACTCGGCGTCGGCGCGAACGCGACCAGCACCGAAATCACCAATACCTTTCAGCCGCAGGCGTCTGCGTCATACGTGCGCGGCAACAACAACTTGAAGTTCGGCTTTCAACTCCGCAAGAATCAATTCAATGTCTTCAACGCGGGCGGCAACTACGCCGGTGTTTACAACTTCAACGGCGGCATTACCGCGCCGACTTCCGGCGGCGGCCCTGGCGCGGTTTATTCCTTCGCCGACTTTTTGCTCGGGCAGATTTCGACGGCGACCTACAGTATTCCGCAACCGCTGACCGGTCGCCGCAACTACAACCTCGGCTTCTTTGTCCAGGACGATTGGAAGGTCACGCCACGCCTGACCTTGAATCTGGGCTTGCGCTACGAATACGAAACGCCGATCTCGGTTGTCAACGACATCAACGCGCGCATTGACGACAGAACCGGGCAGTTGCTCGTCGCGGGCGTTAACTCGTCGAGCACGCTCGACCTGAAGACGGATCGCAACAACTTCGCTCCGCGCGTCGGCTTAGCTTACAGCCTCAATGATCAAACAGTGCTGCGCGCCGCTTTCGGCATTTTCTACAGTCAAATCTTCTCGAACCTCGGCGGCAACGTCACCTTCCCCGGCTTTAGCGTGACCCGGAACTATCAAGGGCGGGGCACCGGCCTCGCGCAGCTCTTCACACTGAGCGAAGGGATTCCAGTTGACATCACGCCGAACCTCGCCGATCCGCTCGCCGTGACGCGCTCGGCGAGCGTGAACAGTCCGCTCAGCGCGAGCGCACAATTCGCCGAGACTGACCCACTGCCCTACACGATGCTATGGAATGTCGGCGTTCAGCGGCAACTTCCCGGTGATATCGTCGTTGACGCTTCGTATGTCGGCTCGCGCGGTCTGCATCTGCCGTTAAACTTGCCAGTCAATCAACCGTCGTTCGAGCGCGCGCTGGAGATCGCAGATCGGAACCAGGGCGCGTTCACGCAAGGGCTGCGCCCATACCCAACCGTCGCCGGCTTCAGTCCGACCTTTAATGCCGGAACGTCTGAATACCACTCACTGCAATTGAAAGGATCGCGGCAGTTCACCCGTAGCCTTTCGTTCCTGACCTCCTATACCTTCTCGAAGTCAATCGATGACGGTAGCGGACTATTCGGCAGTTCGCAGCCGAACGGTGTTGACGCCGGACAATTTCCGAGTTTGTTCCGGTTCCTTGACCGCGCGCCGAGTGCCTTCGACCGAACACACATCTACAGCATCGCGGTGCAGTACACTACGGAGCGCTACGATTTTCTCCCAAACCTTTTGGGGCGCGCCCTGGGCGGCTTCCAATTCAACCCCCTCATTACCGCGCGCACCGGACTGCCAGACACGATCACGCAGAATAACGCGAACCCACTCGCAACGCAGCAACGCCCGACCGTCGTGAATAGCAACAGCATCTACGCCGGGACGCTGACGCCGGAAGGCACCGGCATCCGCTACCTGATCTCGCCGATCATCGTCAACACCAGTGGCACGACCACGGCTAATCCCGACTTCCCATACGCGCCGGTCGGCCCCTTTTTCACCGGCACGGGGGCGAGTCGCCGTCTTGTGCTACCCGTCGGAATCGGCACGCTCGGGCGCAACACGGTGCGTCTGCCGGGCGAGTTCAACTTCGATCTCTCAGTTAGCCGCCGCATCGCGTTGGGCGAAAGGTTAGCGGTGCAGTTGCGCGGCGAGGCATTCAATATCCTCAACCACACGAACTTCAACGCACCGAACACCGGACTCGGCACCGCCATCGACTCGGCAGGTAACCCCTACTTCAACTCGCCGAACTTCGGGTTGATAACAGGCGCGCAAGCCGCGCGAACCATCCAACTCGTCGTGAGGTTCGATTTCTGATCTGTCGAAGGATGCGCTTCATGCTAAGAAGACCGCTCTGCCACTTTCTGTTGGGCGTTCTGAACATCAGCACGCATGTGGGCGCCGAACAGGAGGAGGCATTCTTAAAGCGCAATGCAGAAAAGCTTTTCGAGAATTTAAAATCTAGGCCGGAACGGCGCTCAGTCCCTGTTTGTTCAATGATCCAGTTTTCATCGCACCATCGCTGATGCGGAAGAGGCCGGGAAATTGTTTCTCCCACCGCTTGTTGGCCGCTGGGACGTATTGACGAGCATTGGCCTCGATGGTCTTGACGCCGGGCGTGTGAGCGGCAAGCCCCGCCGAGTGGACGAGCGACGCGCCTGGGCAGGTGAGGTCCTGCACGCAGAGAAACATCCGATATCGCTGTGCCGCCGCGGACATCAGCAACGCCTGGCTCTGACCCTTGCAAGCTTTGAGCGCCACGCCCGTATAGCCCATCTCCCGTGCCAACAGCAGACTTTCGAGGTCCGTTAATGATTCGTCAATCACTATCGGGCGTTGTTTGGCCGCTTCGTGCATCACATTATCCCGATTGTTCTTGAGGTCGCGCGCGGTGGGTTGTTCGATATACTGGATACGCCCGAATCCGGCGGGCACCTTCATTTTAATCTGCCGCAAGAAATCCATCAAATAGTCAACGTTCGGGCAATTCTCGTTGAAGTCGAGACAGTAGTACCATCTCGCAACATTACGCCGGGCCATTGTCTGAGCGGCGGTTCTGTCTATTTGCACAACCCGTTCGACGTCCCACCGTAGATCACCACCATTGAGTTTAATCTTAAGATGCGTGATGCCGTTGTGCGTTATCCATTCGCCGAGCGTTTCGGGCAGGCCGTCGCCGATTCGCTCGGTGATATCTGTTTCCGTGACGGGATCGCCGCCTCCCACCGAGTGGTAAAGCCATATTCGCGGCCTGGTTTCTTTGAGCACGTACTGATCTAAGTGATGCCCCTTAAAATCAGCGCCGAGATAGCGCGAAAGGTCATGCGACATGAAGTCGCGTCCATAGGTGTGATAGCAGTTGAGGTCGTGCGCCTTACCGAAGGCGTCGTGGATCGCCGCGTCGAACGCGCTCGCCGTGACCAGAGTGCAAAGCTTCGGGATTGGCTCGGCCAGCTTCAGTTCACGCGAAACCTCTTGGGCGGCTTCGAGGTAAGCGGGTTCCAGCGCCCAATTGATATCAACGGGGTGACCATGCTGTTTGTATGCAGACGTGATCTTCGCCACCTTTTCAGCCAGCGCTTTCATCGCGCCGAGCGTGACGTCGTATGACATGACGCGCGACGGGAACGACCACATGTTGCCCATCGTCATTGAGCCGAAGCCCTTCGCCGTCCGACCCTTCGCGGTGCTGACCACGCAGTTGACGTTAAGGATCGTCACGCGATCCACCGTTCTGCCGCCGAACTTGTATGGAGCCCGGTACAGATGATCCTCGTAACTTACCCGAACTTCCTCGACGCGTATGTCTGTGGGTTTGGTTGCAAGCGTTGAGGCCGTACCTGAAACTTTCGGCTCAAACATGCGCGCGAACGGTGTGGCGGCGATTGTGCGCAGTAGAGCGCGGCGCGATATCTTTTTCATAAAAACTTCTCCGCGAAGAGTCTACGAGTTAAGCCGGGGCTCCGTAAGCCTCTTTCAATCGCGCCTTCAGGAAATCAAGGTCGCGCTTGGCGGCGACGAGCATGTTGTCATCTTTGGCGGGGGCAGTGTGGCCGCCGACTTCATACTCGAAATGAAAGGAGATCGGTCCCTGAAAGTTGCTCTTGGCGAGAATCTCGAAATAAGTTTTCCAATTGACCATCCCTTCGCCGAGCGGGCAATCTTTCACCATCCACCCTGTGGATGTCTTTTCCCAATAAAAGTCCTTGACGGCGATCATCAACAGGCGCGGCGCGACTAAATGAGTGGCGATCTTCCAACCGCCTTCACCGCCTTCGACGGTAGCGTGCCGGATGTCGAAGTAGTAACCGGACCACTTAGGGTCAAGCTGGTCTATAACGGTGGCAACGTCCCAGACGTGCGCGCCAAGATACGATGAGTGATTGTGATAGCCGAGCCGCACGCCGAACTGCTTGCCCAACTCCGCTAAACCTCGCATCTCGGCACCGGCCATACGCAGTTCGGCGCGCACGTCGTCAAACTTATATCTGTAGTAACCCGGTTTGAAGAATGGGATGGAGAGCTTTCCGGCGGCGGAGAGGATCGGTCGCGCCGTCTGATGCGCGGCAGAGGTCAACCCGGTTGTGATCATCGGAACTTCAAGAGAAGCTTCGCGGATCGCGGCGAATACTTTGGGGAGTTGCTCTGCGGCGCGCTCGGGGGCGACGTGCCCGCCAGCGCGCACCGTTAAATCAATGCCCGTGAAGCCGGCCTGACGAAGCGATTCAGCCATCAGTCGGGGTTTTACGCCCGCGAGGTGCTTCGAGAAAAAGCAGAGCGGGCCGCGAAATCCGCCCACTTGGCCCTGCGCCTGAGCGGCGTTTTCCGTCCGAATCTGACCTAGCGGCGGAAGGCATGCCGCGGCGGCGATGGACGCAGACTTGAGAAAATGCCGGCGCCGCATCGAGGGCCGGGCCGGTTGGAAAGAGGCGCGGTGATTTGATTTCATCTTTGTTCTAACAGACTGGACACTGATGTTTATCCACGTGGTGGCCGCCAGCGGACGCTCAGTTATGAGTCAAATTTGTATGTCAACCCTTCGCGCTGTTGTCCACTAGCTTGGCTCTCAGAAACCGCACACCCTTCGGGGTGAAGCCGTTGTACTTGTCTGAACCAAGGAACACATAACGCAGTTTATCGATGGGGTGTGACCCACCACACGTTGTATCCTGAGTACAACTGTACTTAGTCCCCTTCGTGTCGTGAAACGTCGCAAGACCGCCACCCCATTCGAGCCTGATCGTGTGAACCGTCTTATCATCAGTGATCCAATCGCTTAGCTCGCCGACGGATTGCTCCCACTCGTTTTGATCAAACTTTTTACCGGCAGCTTTGATCTTGGAAAACTTGTAGTTCTTGTTCCCGGTGCGGGCGTAAAGGATGTCACCTTCGTGTGAATTTTGTGAGAGGCTGGCATCCTCATGGAGGCCGAAGTAGTTAATCTTCCGGCCCACTTCGGAGACAGGAAGCTGTTTGGCGGTGAAGCTAACCTCTAGATAACCGCTTTCAACGGGGTAGCCGGCGTCGAACACGATACGTTCGTTGTCCGCCCCGGTGACCCGCCAACCTTTCTCCCACAAACCGCCAAAGACTTGGCCCGGGCCTGCGTTACCTTTGGTCAAGTCAACGTCGAAAACTATTTTGCCGGTGCCATTCGACGCCGAAGGTCGCTGGCGTCCGAGACCGTTCCCGCCGAGCAAACTGACAAAAGCGAACCCGAACGAAATCATCGTGATGAGTTTTCCGTTTCTTTGTTTCATCAATCACCTCTGAAGTTTAATTCAAGATATTAATGCGAAGTTATTTACCTTCATCATCCGCTCAGTCCGTTAGGGCGAAGGCCGCCAACACGTCCGCCGAGTATCGGCTGAGGTATCCACCGCCCCCGGCGGCGATCACGACGTATTGTCGCTTACTTCTCCAGCCCTGATAGGTGATTGGGGTGCCGTGATCGCTGCCCAGCAGTTCATGCAGACACTAATGTACGAGAAAGTTTACTTGACTGAATACGAGACATTAGCGGAAGCTGAAGCATCGATCAAGTATTTCCTTGAAAGCGTATGCAACTGTAAGCGGTTGCCCTCGGCTCTTGGTTACATACCGCCAGTTGAGTTCGAGGAGTCAGTTTGTCAAAGACCATCTCCCTCTATGTTTGTCTCATTTTGGGGCCGCTACAACTTAAATTGATTGTCCTGATTGGAGCATCCGGTAAGTTCGTTATAGCATCCCTAACATCTCTCAGGAGGGATGCCAATGGCAGCAGTTGTGATTAAAGACTTACTCATGAAGAGCAAGATGCGATTATGAAGTTAGCCCGCTCGCGCAACCGCTTCAGCCCGTATGTTAAAACGTGCGCGCATCAATTCCAAAGATGATCTGGGATTTTATGGAAAGCGTGCCCTTCTACAGGATGAGTCCGCAGCAGGACTTGGTCACGGCCGGATTCTGTTTGGCACAACCCGGTGAGCAATACCTCATTTATTTACCTACAGGCGGGAGTGTTGATGTCCGGTTGGAAGGCAAAAGTAAGTACGAGGTGACTTGGATCAACGCGCGTAACACGAAGGATCGTCGTCCGGGTGGAACGATCTCTCAAGGTCAGGGACTGAGTTCACCGGCTGAAGCGGGAGACTGGGTAGTGAATATCAAGCGGATGGGTGCGAGCACTGAGCGTGTCAAAGAAGATTTATGAGGATCGCGCAATCGCAAGGTCTGAGTGTGAGGTGCTTGGGTGTGAGTTTTAAGTTCTGACAATGAAGAACACAATAGAGCCACCACCACGCTAACCTGAGTCGATAAAATAAGGACGGGGAGATTTGACCTACACAGTTTTCTACATGAACCCAGCGACGGAAGAGGTTTACAGCATTATTCGTGAACAACTGCCTAAAGGCTGGCGTTTGACCACTCCGACAGTTGACGGTGATTACGTTGATGGATTGGCTTCCTGCGACTTTATCATTGTCGCCGACCGCGCTATCACCGCTGAACACATCGCCGCTGCTCCTCGTTTGCAGATGATCCAGCATCAGGGCGTCGGCTATGAGCGCATCAACTTGGAAGCTTGCCGCGCGCGCGGGATTCCAGTTTGTTTAACTCCTGAAGGTACATCCATCGGCGTTGCCGAGCACACCTTGCTGCTCATTCTTGCAGTGTTCAAGCATCTCGTGCGCGCATCGACCGGCGTAAGTCAAGGACGCTGGATGCAGTGGGAACTGCGCAGCGATTCGTTTGAGCTCTATGGCAAGAACCTGGGGCTGATTGGAATGGGACGCATCGGACGTGAAGTCGCACATCGCGCGCTCGCGTTTGGCGCGCGTGTTACTTACTATGACCCACAAATTTCTCAACCTGCTGATCTAAACGTGGCCCGGGTGGAAAGTTTAGAGTCCTTCCTCAGAGCGGCAGATATCATTAGTCTGCATGTGCCGCTGACGGCCGAGAATCGCCACCTGATCAATAGTAGCACTCTGCGATTGATGAAGCCGGGAGCCGTGCTCATCAACACATCGCGCGGAGGATTGGTTGACGAAGCAGCACTCGCCGAAGCGCTTAGCTCAGAATACATTTACGCGGCGGCGCTTGATGTACTTGGACAGGAACCACCCGATCCCGCAAATCCACTGCTGCACATGGAGAATGTGCTGATCACGCCGCACATCTCCGCCGGCACGCGCGACGCGCTAACCACCAAAATGCATGCAGCCTTTGCTAATCTCGTTCGGTTCACACATAGAGAACAGCTTCAGCATGTAGTGACAGAGTTAGCAGACCTGAATGTAGCAAAGAAAAAGACAGGTATAAGAATACAGGAGGCAGAATAAGGTAAGTTGACTTGGTTCAACTTCCTGGCTTCTATTTCGTGGCTCCCCATCTTTTGTCACCATTGAGCAAATTGGAAGGGCATATGAAGAAAATCGTTCAACTTCTGATGTTTACCGTCATCCTCGCCATCGGCATACGCACCACTGATGCGACGACAGCAAAGGTGGAGAATGTGCCGCTATGGTCAGTGCACGATCTCACATTCACGACAAGCGGGCAGTACAGCAATCCGTACACACAGGTTGCAATGACAGCCACATTCACTGGTCCTGATAAAAACCAACAAGTCGTGAAGGGCTTTTGGGATGGCGGCAAAACATTCAAGGTGCGTTGGACGCCAACTGCGCGCGGCACGTGGTCGTACATCACGAATTCATCTGACGAAGGAC
>JALZJL010000018.1 GCA_030859785.1 Acidobacteriota bacterium | reverse complement strand
TCGGGCGGTCGTAGAGCCAGTAGAGCACGCCGAGCGCGAAGAAGTTTTTGCAGCGATCCATTTCTTTGCGCGACAGCTTTACGCCCGCGTCTTGCAGCGCACGCATATTGAGCGTCGTGATCGGAAGCTTGTGGACGCGGTAGCCGCTCAAGCTGTCGTCTTCGAGCGGGTTCGCGTCGTAAGCCGCCTTCTTCAGATTCTCTTTATTGAACTCGTCGGTGTTGATGATGATCGTGCCGCCCTCTTCCAAATCGGCGAGATTTACTTTGAGCGCCGCCGGGTTCATTGCGACAAGGACGTTCGGCTGATCGCCGGGCGTGCGGATGTCTTGGCTCGAAAAGTTCAATTGGAAACCGGAGACGCCGGGAAGACTTCCGGCGGGCGCGCGAATCTCGGCGGGAAAGTCGGGCAGCGTCGAAATGTCGTTGCCCATGACAGCCGAGGTGTTGGTGAACTGCGTGCCGGTCAACTGCATGCCGTCACCGGAATCACCGGCGAAGCGGATCGTGACGGTTTCAATCTCTTCGTGAGATTTCTCGACGTGCTCAACCGGCGGCGAATCGATAACAGTGCTCATAAGGTGTTATGTCCTCTTGAACTTTTTAGTTCTAATGAAGGAGGGAGCGGTTCTCTGGCTCGCTTCTATATACCGTAACAATTTGTTCGGTCGACATGGTGCGAAGTTCCATTTGTGTGCGTGAATCTTCGGCTTCGGTGCGGCGTTGACGGACGTCATTGTAGCACAGGCGCGCAGGCCGCTTTCAAGCAGCGCAACCTTCGGCAATGGCGGCGTCGCCCATCGATTTCGAGGACTTGCGTTACATAAGTATCAAGGCAAAAGTAAAAGGCAAAAGTGAATGCCCGTCACGTTAGCTGTTGTGCAGTCCTCACGCCAAACCACTGTCGATAGATAAAGCCCTGTCGGTCTCTTTTCAACAGCGTCTTCGGCCTTCGCTTTTAGCAGATTGCCAACCGACTCTGCGCTCGTCCGCAACTTGCAATCATCTCTGACGCTAATTCACTGACAAAAGCCCGCGGCGGGCGTCAACTGAGTCAACGGCACATCTCTTGATGTTGATATCAGCGTAAGCCGGGCGACAACAGCGGCATCGGAAGTAACACACGTTGACCACTTCTCCCGCCCGGCCATAAGGAGAACACCATGAACACCACGGTCATCACCTACCTCACGTACCTTTCGATCAGCATCGCGCTGACCGTGTGGGTCGCGCGGACACTTCACAAAAACGGGCGCATCTTTCTCGTCGATGTCTTTCAGGGTAACGAAGGCTTGGCAGATTCGGTCAATCATCTGTTGGTCGTCGGCTTCTATTTGATTAACTTCGGCTACGTCAGCCTCGCGCTGAAACTCGGCTACGATCTTCAGTCGGCACGCGAAGGCATTGAGGCGCTGTCGTGGAAAGTCGGGCTGGTGCTGCTGGTACTCGGCGGGATGCACTTCTTCAACCTGCTGGTCTTCAGCCGCCTGCGCCATCGCCAGACGCGTTGGTCGGGCCGCCCGCCGACCGCGAGGCCCGAAGGGTTTGCAACATTTCAGCAGAGTTGAGAAGAACGAAAGATGACGCGTGGGCGGTTGAGCCGGGGAAACATTTGCTCCCTCAAAGCTAACGACGCGCGGCACCGATCAAAGCGACGCCCCGGACGACTGTTATAAACAATCGTCCGGGGCGTCGTTAAATGTAGAGTCTCGCGAACGCGAGATTTAACTGGCGACTTCTGAAGCGTTGGCAATCTCTGACGTGTCGGGTGCATCATTCAAAACAGCGGCGCTCGTGTAGACTGGTGGGCGCTGCTCTTGTTCTTTGCGCTTCTTGTCGAAGTCTTCTTTGAGCTGCACCATGCGGCAACTGCCCTCGAAGACGGCCCCGTTTTCAATCACCAGCGCGGGCGTCTGGATGTTACCGGTGACGCGCGCGACGCGCCCCATCTCGATGCGCGTGGTGGCGACGATATCGCCGTTAACGAGTCCGTAAATCTGCGCGACAGCGACCTCGACGTTGGCGTCGACCTGCCCGTTGGTGCTGACAATCAGGGTGCCATCTTGAGAGTTGACGCGGCCTGACAGATGGCCGTCGACGCGCAACATTCCTTTGAACGTCGCCTCGCCGGTCAGCACTGTGCCGTTGCCGACGAAGCCGCTCAGCACTCCGTCCTTGATGTCGCGCGCCAGCGACTCGCTCTCGGTGACGGCGCGCGTTGTGTTGTTCGAGGTCTGGGCGACCGGCTGATAGTGATTCGACGAGCTACTACCGCCATTACTGACATTGGTGCCGGCAATTTTGCTGACATTTTCACCGCTGGCGGACGGGCTACTGCTGCCACCGTTATAGCCCGTACCTGGTTGCGGAGTGTGGGCGGCGGCGGCGGTGTCGTTGGCGGTCGGCTCGCCTTTTTGGTTTCTTCCCATTCTAAGCATTGTGCAATCCTTCCTGATAAAACCGGTGTCATTCGTCGGGTGCATTAAACCGCGAACAGACGAAGGCCTATCTGCGGCATCGAATTGAGGTGTTACTAGGCAAGCGGCAATATTGGAAAAAGAAATTTGAAGGGTAAAGATTGGCCGGCGGATGCGCTCCGGTGAGGCGACGGATCGCGCGTTCTCTTCACGTCCAGCCGAGAACGCAAGTGATGATATGCCGAAAAGCGGCGGGTTACAAGGCATGAGTGCTCAAAAGCGTCAGGTGACAAGATAATTGCGGATTTCAGATTGCGGAATGCGGAATGGAAGCAGCACACACATAGATTCGCGAGTTGGTTTGCTTATCCGCATTCCGCCATCGCCCGGCATTGTCCTGTCACGTGTTACCTGTCACTGCTCTAAGAGAAGTTGGCATCGCTGTTGACGTGCATCATCATTTGCGCGCCGCGCGACTTCCCCGCCGGACGCACTTTGATTTAAGTTAAGTACCTGAGCAAAAGCTTTCCAGGGTAAGAGTTGAACAAATCTACCGTCTTTATTCACTTTCACTTTTGCCTTTTACCATTTTACTTTTGCCTTGATACTTATCACTGCTGACTACTCAAACTTTCTTCATCTACAAGGAGGCTTTACTGATGGCTGGCGAAATGATCGAGTTCAAAAGTAATGGCGGGACGACTGAAGGATACATATCCATCCCGGAGTCGGGCATGGGGCCGGGCGTGATTGTGCTACCGGAATGGTGGGGGTTGGTGCCGCACATTAAGGAGGTGGCCGACCGCTTCGCCGCCGAAGGCTTTGTTGCGCTCGCACCCGACCTGTATCACGGCGAGTCAACTAAGTCGCCGGACGAAGCGGGTAAGCTGATGATGGCGCTCGACATCGATCAAACGGAGAAAGACTTGCGCGGCGCGGTCAATTACCTGCTCGGACACAAGGCCGTCACGTCCCGCAAAGTTGGCACCGTCGGCTTCTGCATGGGCGGCGTGCTGTCGCTCTATGCCGCAACTAAAAACTCGCAGGTCGGCGCGTGCGTCATCTTCTACGGCATCCACCCGAAGGTGCAGCCCGACCTCGCCAATCTGCAAGCGCCGGTGCTCGGACTCTACGCGGAGAATGATGACTCCGTGCCGCCATCGGCGGTACGCGAATTGGAATCAAAGCTACAGTCGCTCGGCAAGTCGGCGGAGATGCATATCTACCCCGACACCGACCACGCCTTCTTTAACGACACACGCCCCGAAGTTTATAACTCAGCCGCCGCCGCCGATGCTTGGCGACGCACGGTTGATTTCTTTCGACAACACTTACGACAAGCGGTCGGGAGACGCGAATAGGGATGGCATTCATCAACAGTAAAATCAAAATGAAACTGCTGCGCCGGATGGGCGAGGCGATGAACGACTTCGGGATGATCGAAGGCGGCGACCGCGTGATGGTCTGCGTGTCGGGCGGCAAGGACAGCTACACGCTGCTCGATCTATTGATCGATGTGCGCCAGCGAGCGCCGGTTAACTTCGACTTGCTCGCCGTCAACCTCGACCAGAAGCAGCCGAACTTTCCGGCGCACGTGCTGCCGCAGTACCTGCAAACGGTCGGCGTGCCGTACCGCATCGTCGAGCGCGACACATACTCAATCGTCAAGCGTCTGGTGCCGGAAGGCAAAACGTCCTGCGCGGTCTGCTCGCGTCTGCGGCGCGGCATCCTCTACGATGTCGCGGTCGAAGAAGGCTGTACCAAGATCGCGCTCGGCCACCATGCGGACGACATCATCACGACGTTCCTGCTGAACCTGTTCTTCGTCGGGAAGCTGAAAGCGATGCCGCCGGTCTTACGTTCCAGAGACAAACGCAACACGGTGATTCGCCCGCTCGCCTATTGTCGCGAACAGGACATCGCCGAGTACGCCGCCGAGAAGAGTTTTCCAATCATCCCGTGCGACCTGTGCGGCTCGCAGCCGAATCTGAAACGCGCGCGCGTCAATCGCTTGATTAATGAACTCGAACGGGAGATGCCGCAAGTCCGCGCGTCGATGCTGACGGCGCTCGGCAACAGTGTCCCGTCACATCTGCTCGACCCGCAACTCTTCGACTTCAAAAACCTCGCGCCCGGCATCGGCGACATCGCCGCCGAACTCGACGCCGCCCTCGGCCACGCCGACGCAGACGCCGAGAGTCCCGCCCTCGTCTCAATCACATAAAGGTCGGTGGCCGCGGCCTCTTGCGAAGACGCGTCAACAGCATCCGTTCTCGGACAAACATTCCATTCGTGTGATTCGTGCAATTCGTGGCTCATACCTTTTCTTTAAGTCTCACAGCACACGCCGACGAACGCAGGTCACGGAACTTTCCGTGTGGGGCGGTGTCTATGCAGGTGTCTATCGAATGTGATGAAGAGAGCGCCGCCGCTTTAAGCGTTATCAGGAGGCAACCGAGGTGGAAACACCGAGCCGAAATCAACCGAAGTCGACTCAGCCAAACATCAATGTCACGCCGCTGATCGACGTGCTGCTGGTGCTGTTGATTATTTTTATGGTCATCTCACCGCTCAAGCCGAGCCGCTTCAAGGCGACGATTCCCGAACCGCCGGTGAACGACGAACGAATTCACGTCAGTCCGCGCACGCTGATCGTTGATGTCGGTCGTGATTTTCGCGTGAGACTGATTAAAGCTAACGAGACCATCGCGGAAGGTTCAATAGATGACGGCGGCGCGGTGGCGGTGCGACTCTCGCAGGAGTTCACGGAACGTAAACTGACCGGCAGTTGGAAGACAGGGGCGGAGGATCATCCCGAGCTTTCCGCCGACGAACGAATCGAAAAGACGGTCTTCGTCAAAGCCCCGCGCACCATTCATTACGGCGAGGTGGCGAAAGTGATCGACGGCGTGAAGGGCGCGGGAGCAAATCCAATCGGCTTGCAGATTGATGAACTCGTTGATTGACCGCGCGTGTCTTCAGGTGCCGAGTCAGAAGACATCTTCGTCGTCACTCCTGAGTCAGATGCGACTTGAGCGAGCGCAGCACCAGGCCGATTCCGCCGACGAGCAGGATCAGCATCATGATCGTGTTGAAGAGCGTGGTCGGCTCGAAGTAGATTTGTAGATTGAGAAGGATGCCCGCGAAGATGATGACCACGCCGATTGCCAACAGCACCCAACCCGCTATCGACTTGCTGTTGAAGAACAGGATGCCGATGCCGAAGATGAGCGGGAGCAGCGACAGCCCAAACGTGTTGTAGCCTGACCACGAATAGTAACTGCTCGTCACCGTCACGCGGTTGGTCAACATATAGGCTCCGATCAGAGCCATCACCAGCCCGATGAAAAACTCTCCCAGACCGCCGGGCGTTCCGCCCGCACCGCGAAACTTCGATTCAGGTTCCATAAGCTCTCACCTCACTATGCTGAATTGGAATTGTATTCTCGTCCACTTCCCGCGACTTCATCAACCGAACGCGGTGGCACGAACCATCATTGAGACTCGAAAGGATTCGGCGGATGACGCCGGTAGCGGTGCGTCACGGGGCGGCGACGACCGATGCCGATGGCGTTTCTGGAGATGATTAAAGTCGGCGGCAACTGGCGTCGCTTGAATTCGTTGGCCGGCGATTCGACGCGGTTCAGGATGTCGTAGACCATTCGCGGGTCGTGTCCGTCGGCGATGATCTCTTCGGGCGTCGACTTCTTCTCAAAGTAGAGTTGCAAAATCGGGTCGAGCGTGTCATACGGTGGAAGCGTCTGATCGTCGAACTGGTCGGGCGCGAGTTCGGCGCTGGGGCGCTTGTCGATGATCGCGTGCGGGATGATCTCGCGCTGCCGGTTGTAGTGGCGTGCGAGCGCGTACACTTCCGTCTTCAACAAATCGCCGAGCACCGCCAGGCCGCCGTTCGTGTCGCCGTAGAGCGTGCAGTAGCCGAGCGCCAATTCCGATTTGTTGCCGGTCGAAAGCAGCAATCGATTTTCGGCGTTCGAGATGGTCATCAGGATGTTGCCGCGCAGTCGCGATTGCAAATTTTCCGCCGCGAGTGATTCACCGCCGCGCGTCGGCTTGGTTAAGCTCAACTCTTTCGTTAGCGCCTCGAACGCCGAAGTAATCGGATGCTCAATTGTCGGCATGCCGAGGTTATGACCGAGCGCGACGGAATCATCGACGCTGCCGCGCGAAGAGAATGGAGACGGCATCATCACCGCGAGCACGTTGGCGGAGCCGAGCGCCTCGCACGCGAGCGTCGCGACGACCGCCGAGTCGATGCCACCCGAAAGGCCGATCACCGCCTTCGTGAAACGGTTCTTGCCCGCATAATCACGGATGCCGAGGACGAGCGCTTGATGAACTGTTCCGATGTCATCGCCGGGCAGGCACCGCTCGTCGCGCGTCCGGCAGTCGAGGTCAACCGTACCAATGAATTCTTCGAATGGCGGTGCTTGCAGAATGATTTCGCCGCGACAATCGGCGACCATGC
>JALZJL010000194.1 GCA_030859785.1 Acidobacteriota bacterium | reverse complement strand
GGCACTGTAAGCCACGTGGGTGAAAATGTTTCTCGACCCAAGAGGTACTCGCTTCTTCACTTAACAACTCGGTTATCGGGAAAATCATTCCCGAAGCTTATCACGCACCAATTGTTTACATGAGCCTCTATCTTCATAAAGATAAATCTTCTCTAGCCTTTAAGATTATGCAACCCGGATATATGAATTTGCCCAACGCCTGAGCATAGGGTGCGAGCATGAAGTTTCGCTTCATACGAGTCAGTTTCATCAAATTGTTGTGTGTGCCCTACTTCACAGTTGCTCGCTTCGGTAATCTTCCCGCTTCAAGCTCCAATGCCATATTTCACCGTCGTCCGGGTCATGTACCGCTCCCACATTCTTCATGCCCACTTTCTCTAACACTCTCGCCGAGGCATTCTTCTTCGCCAGCGTATGTGCGTCAACCATTCTGATGTGTAAATGCGAGAATGCATAATCAATCAGTCCCTGCGCTGCTTCCTGTGCCAGCCCCCGACCTCGGTAGGCAGGAATAATCGCATAGCCGATTTCCACCATACCCATTTCATTTGCTTCGCCTTTGAATCCACCGTAACCAATCAGCACTCTATCTGTGACGTGAATAAAAAGGTACGCCCACCAGCCAAGCGCGTTCGGGTGAACTTTCAGATATTCATAGCTAAAGCGGATGGCTTCAATCCCTGCTACGCCGGGGAAATCAAACCAATTATCGAACACCGTCACACCCAGCATCGGCTCAAGTTGCCCTGAGTCTTTTAAGATCGCCTCAAAGTGCTTCAACTCACACGGGACGAGTTCAAGATTGGTGGTTTCAATCATGGTTTTCTTTTGTGACGCGCGGTACGGGTTCTAAAAGTTCGGTTGTGTTCTCCGTGACACTGTGTCTGTTAACAAACTGAGCCGCATCAGCAGCACTCAATGCCTTTACCCTCCGTCCAGCGTTGGCTTCAATCTGATCTGTGCTTTCAACGCGGGTTCGATCTATGTTTTGTTGTAGCTTGTAACCGAGATAAAAGTTGATCGTTTGATAGACGGCAACGAGGATGCAACAGAAGGCAGCTAAGAAAAGCATCTGCGTATCGCCGCCGCCCATCAGGACGGAGATGATAATGGCGGTAGCGGTCAGAGAAAGCCCGGCGCTCACAGCTTCTAACACTCGTATCTTTTCAATCTTCTCGTCGCGCGTTAGTTTTCTGAATAACCTTCGATGGACAAGCGCATCAATGTCCGGCAGCCACTCGCCGCACCGCTTGCAGTATGATTCGGCACGCTGATTATCAGCACCACACCCCGGACAAAACATGGTTTTCATCATTCCTCAGTTTAGCTCGCGCGCAATCGCCACATCCACTTCGGTGACGGCCAGTAACGAGCGCAGGTCGTGCGGGTTGATGGCGATGAGGAAGCCGCGCTTGCCGCCGTTGATGTAGATTTCAGGGAGCGCAAGGATCGTGCGCTCGACGTAGACCGGCAACTTCGCGCGGGTGCCGAACGGGCTGATGCCGCCGACCACGTAGCCGGTGTGTCGCTGCGCCGTCGCCGCGTCGCACGGCGAGATGATCTTGACTCCGAGCGCGCGCGCCAGTTGTTTGGTCGAGACTTCGCGGTCGCCGTGCATCAACACCATCAGCGGCTTCTTCTGCTCGGTCTCCATCACCAGCGTTTTGATGACGGCATGTTCAGGGACGCTCAACTCGGCGGCGGCGCGGGTGGTGCCGCCGTGATCTTCGTATGCGTAGAGGCGCGCCGCGAAGTCAACCTTCTTCTCGCGCAACAGTCGGACCGCAGGCGTCACCGGGTAGTCTGGTTTCTCCATAACTCCATAATGAGTGATGAGTGATGAGTTTAAGCGGGACTGCTTTTGCTCAGCACTCAGTACTCATCACTCAGTACTTCGTTGTCTTACCCGGTCGCGTGCAAGCTCCGCTCTTCTTCGATTAACGACGGCGTCGCGTCGGATTTGTTCGTTGCTCGGCGGCGTGTCAGCAGCACCCCGCCGACGATCAGCGCCGCGCCGAACGCTTGCAGCGGCACGGGCCGCTCGCCGAGCAACGGCCACGCGACGAGCGTCGCCACCAGCGGTGTGACACATGTGTAAATCGCCGTGCGGCTGCCGCCGACTTTGCGCACGCTCGCATTCCACAATAGGTACGCGACGACCAGCGCGAACAGCGTAGCGTAGGCTAATCCGCCCCACGCGCGGCGGTCGAGTTCACCCCATTCAATTTTTAGCATTGAAGGCAAGCCCAACAGAATCAGCCCCGGCGTGCCGGTCAGAAGCGTCATCGCGGTGATGCGCAACGAAGAGATGTCAGACGCCAGCGAACGCACTCCCAGCGTGTAACTCGCCCAGCAGACAGCGCCAACTAAGACCAGCGCGTCGCCCGCGAGCGTGGCGCGCGAAACGCTGAGGCCGCGCGCCGCGACGACCAACATGATGCCGAAGAATGCCAGCGCGATGCCGATTGTGACGTGCCGCGTCAGACGCTCAATTTTCAGCAGCGCGCCGATGAGCGCGACCATCACCGGCGTCGCCGCCACGAACAGAGCGCTGTTCGCCGCCGTCGTCAGTGACAATCCGAGGATGAAGAGAAACTGATACAGCGTGTTACCAATCACACCCAGCCAAATCAGTTTCCAGACGGTGCGCGGCGGCAGACTCACATGACCTTCGCGCAACCGGAGGATTAACAGCAACAGCGCCGTCGCCGCCGTGAACCTGAGCGCCGTAAACGCGAGCGGCGGAATCTGCGCCAGCGACAACTTGACGATGCCGAAGTTTGCGCCCCAGATGACGACGACCAGCAGCATCGAAAGATCATTCGTCAACAGCCCGTGCCGCCCGCCGTGATCGACGACTGGATTTTGTTTAGACACAACGTGAGCAATCAGCGGCGAAACAATTTGACGCCGGTTGCAGCGCACATTCCGCCATCATAGATATTCCCTTGTGAGATGCGCGGCTCGGCGCACGGTTACACACCGGACGGACAGCCCCGGCTCGGCGGTTGTGCGAAGTCGCGTCTCTGACTATATTGCATGTTGTCACGTTAACGCACGCCTCGCTTGTATCCATTAACCAGTCACTTCTTTAATCACGGAGAATCATCATGGCTACTCCACAAGCAGAGCTTTCACCGGTACTCATCTTCGATACGATCAACGCTTACCAGCGCACCGCCGCCCTCAAAGCCGCGATTGAACTTGATCTCTTCACCGCGGTCGGCGAGAGCGGCGCGACGGCGCAACAGTTGGCCGAAACGTGCGGCGCGGACGCGCGCGGGGTACGCATCCTGTGCGACTATCTGGTAGTCGCCGGCCTGCTGAAAAAGGAGTCGGAGCACTATCGTCTGACGCCCGACGCGGCGGTGTTTCTCGACCGGCGCTCACCCGGCTACATGGGCGGCGCGGTCGAGTTTTTGCTCTCGCCGATGCTGGCCGGCGGTTTCAATGAATTGGCCGCCGCCGTCCGACAGGGTGGCACCGTGCTGCCGGAGTCGGGCACCATCGCGCCGGAGCATCCCGTGTGGGTTGATTTCGCGCGTGGCATGGCGCCGCTGATCGCGATGCCGGCCCCGGCACTGGCGCGACTCGTGGTTGATGATACCGAGCGGGAGTTGAAAGTGCTCGACATCGCCGCCGGACACGGACTGTTCGGGATTGCATTCGCCAAGCACAATCCACGCGCGCAGGTGGTCGCGCTCGACTGGCCGAATGTTTTGGAGGTGGCGCAGGAGAACGCGCGGCGGGCGGGTGTCACTGAACGCTATCGCACGATCCCCGGCAGCGCGTTCGATGTTGATTACGGCGAGGACTACGATCTGGTGTTGTTGACTAATTTCCTCCACCACTTCGACGTGCCGACGTGCGAAGCGTTACTGCGAAAAGTTCATGCGTCCCTGAAAGAAGGCGGTCGGGCGGTGACGCTCGAATTCGTGCCGAACGAAGACCGCGTCTCGCCACCGCACGCGGCGATGTTCGGTCTGGTGATGCTCGCCACGACGCCACACGGCGATGCCTACACCTTCGCCGAGTTTGAAGAGATGTTCCACAACGCCGGCTTCGCACGCAGCGAAATCCACCCGTTGCCGCCGACAGTGCAGCATGTCGTCATCTCGCACAAATAAAATTAGATGTCAGATGTTAGCCAGAGCACCGGCGTGCCTTGACTAACATCCAGCATCCAACATCTGTTCCGACCGGCTTTCACTTTTGCCTTCCCAACTTATGCTGCTCCGTTGGATGCCGCGGCGGACGACACTGCCGATGTGGGCTGGCGGTCGTCGTCGCTTGCAACGGACTGTCGAGCATCGTCAACGCCGTTCGATGATGGCTGGACGAAGCCCTGCTCAATGAGGTGTCGCAGGATGCGCTCGGCATTCTCTTCCGCTGACTGCCGCACCGTGTCGATCACGATCTCCGGGTTCAACGGCGGCTCGTAAGGGTCGTCGATGCCGGTAAAGTTTTTGATTTTGCCTTCGCGCGCCAGAGCGTACATTCCCTTCACGTCGCGCCCCTCGCAGACCGCAAGCGGCGTATCAACGAATACTTCGATGAAGCCATCACCACCGCCGACCATCGCGCGGCATTCGTTGCGTGTCGCGCGATACGGGCTGACCGCCGCGCAGATGACGCCGCCGCCGTGCCGGACGATTTCCGACGCAACGTAACCGATGCGCCGGATGTTGGTATCGCGGTCTTCCTTGCTGAAGCCGAGGCCTTGAGATAAATGCGTGCGCACCACGTCGCCGTCGAGCACGGTCACCTGCCGCCCGTGTTCGAGCAGCTTAACCAATAGGATTTCGGCGGTCGTCGATTTGCCCGCGCCGCTCAGACCAGTGAACCACAGGCAGAAGCCCTGCCGGTCGCGCGGCGGGTGCGCCTGCGCAAGAATGTTCGCCACCTCTGGCCGCGTGAACCACTGCGGCAGCGACCGCCCGCGGTGCAGGTAATGCTCTCTCACCTCGGTGCCGGAGATGGATGCCGTCCGCGCGCCGTCCGGAATGCGCGACGCCTCTTCGTAACGATCTTCTTCCGGCAGATACAGCAGTTCAGAGAACGGCAACGGCGTCACACCGATCTCGGCGCTGTGCTCGCTCAGCAGTTGCTGCGCGTCGTACGGGCCATAGAACGGGCGGTCGTTCGAGTCGCGGCCCGGACTGGCGTGGTCGCGCCCGACAATCAAGTGATTAGCGCCGAAGTTACGCCGGATGATCGCGTGCCACACCGCTTCGCGCGGCCCGGCCATCCGCATCGCCAACGGCAACAACGCGAGTACCATCCGGCGGCGTTCGTAGTAACGCTCGGCCAGCACGTTGTACGAACGCACGCGTGTGTAATGGTCGATGTCGCCCGGCTTTGTCAGACCGACGACCGGATGCAGCAGCAGCGTCCCGTCGATCTGCCGCGCCGCCCGCACTGTTAATTCTTCGTGTGCGCGGTGCAAGGGGTTCCGCGTCTGAAAGGCGACGACGTTGCGGCGTCCAAGCGCGGTCAGTTGATCGCGCACCTCCGCCGGCGTCAGACGCACGTGACGAAAGTCGTAGTGGCGCGGCAACGCCAGCACACGCAGTTCGCCGGAGATGTTGAGTCTGCCCCACGAGTGCATCTCGGCGACCAACGGGTGGCGCGGGTCGATGGTGCCGTACGCGAGGCGCGCCTCGCGCTCCAAATCCCACTCGTAAATTTCCTCGACGCGCATCACCGCCAGCAGGTTGTTCTGTTGATCAGTGAGCGCCACGTCGCCGTCGAGTTTAAGCAGCGCCTCCGGTGACACGGCGAGCGTCACCGGCAGCGGAAACAGCGTCCCGTCGGCGAGCCGCATCTCTTCCAATACGCGCCGGTAATCGGCTTCGCCGAGAAACCGCGCGACGGGCGAGAACCCGCCGGTCGCAAGCAACTCAAGGTCACACACGTTGCGCGCCGTCAGACGCACGCGCGGCAGCCCCGCCGCATGGCTGACGAGTTCCTCGCGCCGCGCGTCGTCAACCAACAGATCAATCAACTCGCCGCCGTATGGCTCAATCAATAAGCCTGCGCCGTCTTCACCCGCGCCTTCGCCGGCGTCCTCACTCACATATTCGACATTACTCATCGTTAACTGTTCCTCATTTAACTTAATTGAAATCGCGCCATTCTAATCTCCCGTGTTAATTACCCGAAATCGTCACGTTAGATCGGGCCGTCAAGATAACGGAGGTTTTGTACAACATAACGACGGGCGAGGTCAAGCGGGCTTTTAATCGTTGGGCCGAAAGATGGGAGCGCGGGCTGCTTGAAAACGTTCTGGTTGAGGGTTAGTCTAAGGGTTATCGAAACATGATGCGCGCTGTCGATGCATGACGCGAGTCGTCGCGAAATCTTGACGCACTTGAATTGTCAGTTAATTAGGAGAATTGAACAGATGGCAAAGAATACTGGTAAGGAAGCGAAGGCGGTGCCGATCAACATCGGCATTGACGAGAAAGACCGGCGCGAGATTGCCGAAGGGCTGTCACGTCTGCTGGCCGACAATTTCACACTCTACCTGAAGACGCATAACTTTCACTGGAACGTGACCGGGCCGATGTTCCAGACGCTGCACACGATGTTCGAAGCGCAATACAACGAACTATGGACGGCCAATGATTTGATCGCCGAACGCATCCGCGCACTCGGCGTGGTCGCGCCCGGAACCTTCGAAGACTTCTCGCGGCTCTCTTCGATCAAAGAGCAGAGTGATGTTCCGACCGCAACGAATATGATCCGTCTACTCGTCGACGGGCATGAAGCGACGGCACGGACGGCCCGCTCGGTAATTGAAACGGCGGAGGAGGCCAATGACACGCCGACCGCCGACCTGCTCACCGAACGCTTACAGATTCACGAAAAGACCGCGTGGATGCTGCGCAGTCTACTCGCTGAGGACTCGACGACCGCCGCTACCCAGAGCGCGTAAACGGCGCACCCGACTTTCCAAATCGCTGCGACGCCGTCCCTACCTACCGCGTAGGAACGGCGTCGCGTTTCTTTATAGCGGCTTGCATTTGCGTGTGACCGCTCATGGCTGGGAGCGCGGGCATCCTGCCCGCCAACGAGCCGCAGGCGAGTCAAACTCTTTGCGCTGTCGCGCTCATGGCGGGCAGGATGCCCGCGCTCCCAGCGGCAGGTATCTACGCAGCCGGTGTGTCGGTCATTTTATCCGCGGTCTCGGTGACCGCTTCGCGTTCGCCCTCGGCTACCAATTTATGCACCGTGTCGAGCGTGTCAATCTCGTCCGCCGTCTTGTCGGGGCGCAGGCGCAGGATCCGTGGAAAGCGCAGGGCGTAACCGCTTTTGTGCCGCTTCGAGATTTGCACGCGGTCGAACGTGACTTCGAGAATGATCTGCGGCTCGACGGTGCGAACACGCCCGTGCGCGAACTCCTGGATGGTGTGCGCGCGGAACCACTCGGTCAGTTCCGCCAACTCGACATCGGTCAGGCCTGAATAGGCTTTGCCGACATTCAATAGCTCGCCGTCCTCCTCCGAGCGACGCACCGCGAATGTGTAATCCGAAAGAAGATGCCGGCGCTTGCCGTGCCCGACCTCAACCGCCGTCACGACGACATCGAGCGTTGCGAGCGCGCGCTTGATCTTCAGCCACTCGCGCCCGCGCTTCCCCGGCTTGTAGGACGAGCGCGGGTCTTTAATCATCAATCCTTCATTGCCGCGCGCACGCGCCGCGTTAAACTCTTCGTCGAGCGACGACACATCGCCGGCAAGTATCGCGCGCGACAAGCGCACCGCCGCCGCCGGGGCGTCCGCTATCAGTTGTTCAAGGGCGCGGCGGCGCAAGGCCAGCGACTCGTCAATCAGCACGCGCCCGCCCGCGTACAGCAGGTCATACGCGACGAAAACGACGGGCGTTTCGGCGAGCAATTCATCGCCGACCGTCTTGCGACCGAGCCGTTTCTGTAACACGGCGAACGGTAGCATCGTTTCGCCGCGCGCCGGCACGATCTCGCCATCAATCACCGCATCGGACGGCAACGCTTCAAGTGGTGCCACAAGTTCCGGAAAGCGATGTGTAATCTCGTCCAGCGTGCGCGAAAAGAGCGCGACGCGGCCCGTCTGGAAATGCGCCTGCGCGCGGA
The DNA here is from genome assembly GCA_030859785.1 of Acidobacteriota bacterium. Lineage (GTDB taxonomy): Bacteria > Acidobacteriota > Blastocatellia > Pyrinomonadales > Pyrinomonadaceae > JACDEG01. Next base: position 17,123 of record JALZJL010000194.1, on the reverse strand, counting down.
TGCCGTCGAACTTATCTTCGACATAAAACTCTTCCGGCATCGTGCGCGCGACATCGGTTAAGTCAGCGGCGGCGGTCGCGAGCATAAACTTAATCGGGTGAAATAGTCGCATCGACACGCCTTCGAGTTCGCCGCGGCGCGCACGCACCGCCGTTTCGCCGACATCACCAACCAGCATGTTGACCTGCGCGACGCTCGCCAAAGAACGCCCGAAGCCGCGCGCCAACGCATCCTCGACAAGTCCTTCCTTCAGGCCGATGCGTAAATCTCCGATTAGTATTTTGACAAGATACTTGGCGTCGAGCGGCGTCGCCCGCCGCAGCACCTCGACCAACAGCGTCTTCTTGTTTTTGGTGCCGCGCGTCGCGCTCAGCGAGCCGATCAGCGATTCAGTTTCGGCGAGCATGATGGCCGGTGTCGCGCCCGCGCGCTCCGCTTCGGCGAACGCCTCGTAAGCGACATCGCCCGAATCGCCGAGCCGCACATAGCGCGGGCGCAAATCTTCGACGCCGATGCCGGTCACTTCGCTGATCGCGTCGCGCAACACGCCCGTCCCGACGTTCGTCGTCCGCGCGTCATGCATCGCGAACTGCTGTCCGGCGAAGTAACGTGCCGCGCGCCCCAGGTCAGAGTCGTCGAGTTCGCGAAAGTACGCGCCGAGCAGCGCCGCTTTCTCCAACTTTTTCGTCGTCGCCGCCACCCTATCGGCAACCTGCGCAAAACGTTCAAGCGTGCCGCTCTGAACGTCCAAAGTCGCGGTCGTGTCGGCGGCCACAGATGTTTTTGTTTGCTCCATCTTTATCAGAATGCTTACTTGCCGCCAGCAGACTCCGGCAGTAAGTTGCTCAAGACCGCTTTCGGTAATCCACCTAAACACCTCACGCAGTTCTCATCAGTTCCGCATTAACGCGCACCGCCTCGCTGTCGTCGGGCGCGCCGAAGATTTCCGGATGCAATATGCGCGCGAGGATTTCGGCGCCGTCCACCACGCGCGGCCCGGGCCGGCTAAAGTAAGAGGTCGCGTCCGTCGCCCACACCTCTCCGCTGCGCACTGCCGGCAAGTCGTGCCAGCCCGCGGGCAAGCGTGCCGCGGGCAGTGCGTGCAGAATGTCCGCGGTGTAATAGCCGCACGGCACGAGGACGATCACCTGCGGAGCGTAGTCCTGTATCTCTTCGGCTGTGGTCACCACCGATTTGCCGCCGGCGTGCCCGAAGGAGGAATCGCCGCCGGCGAGCGCGACCTGTTCGGGAACCCAGTGGCCCGGTGCAAATGGCGGTTCGAGCCATTCGAGCATCAGCGTGCGCGGGCGGCGCTCGACCGTCGCGAGGTGCGCGGCAAGTGCGTCGAGTCGCGCCGCCAACCCGTCAACCACACGCCTCGCCTCCGACGCCCGGCCAGTCAATTCGCCGACCGTGTTGATGTTGCCGAAGATGTCTGCAATCGTGTTGGGTTCGAGCGAGACGACGGGCACCTCAGTTTCAAAGACGCGCGCCGCTTGCTTCACCGTCTGATAGCTGACGGCGCACACTTCGCATAGCTCCTGCGTCAGAATCAAGTCGGGTTTGAGCGCGTGCAGTTGGGCTTCGTCGAGGTCATAAATCGAGCCGTGGCCGTCGAGGTTGGTGCGCACCGCGTGGTCGATCTGAGCACTGGACATCGTCTGATGCGAGATGCGGCTCGCCGTCAGCACCGGTTTGCCGATCACCGACGGCGGATAATCACACTCGTGCGTGACGCCGACAAGTGCGTCTTCGAGGCCGAGCGCGCAGACGATCTCCGTCACCGACGGCAGCAGCGAAATGATGCGCGGTTTGTCTGTGGTCATAATTTTATTCGTCATCATTCATTGGCAGTTTCGGATTGGTGTGTGCTGAGCGACTCAAACTTGGCTTCAAACTCCCAAGCACTGATACTCACTGTTTGCTACGGAGTTTCGCCTGACAGGTTGGCGTGCGCGCGTCACGTCTGTCAAGAATCAGTCACGTGCGACCGGCATGATAACCTGGCCTCGTCGCCCGACCGCCTTTTGCCCTTTCGCGTCGACGCGCTACAATGCGTGCGCAATAATTCAATTTCAGCACATCAGCCGTCATCGACGGATGCGAACGGCACGGCAGAAAACTTCGGGGCAGAGTTCGGATAGTTTGGCAGTGTATAAGTTGCGGAGTGAAAGTCCGCGTTTAAGTTTTCGTCATCATAGTTTTTGGGAGTTGATCAGCAATGCAGGAACAGGGTGAGGTAAGAGTTGCCGGGGTCGTCGATCACATCGCGGTCGAGTCCGAGGATTTGCGACGCGACGTGACGGAATACGAGCGGATCGGCTTCCGTCTCGAAACGCTGTACGACGATTGGGCGATGCTGCGCGACGCGCGCGGGTTCGGCATTGCGCTCTTGGCGCCCGGCTCGAAGCATCCGCCGCACATGGGCCTGCGCGTCGAGACGCGCGAGGCGCTGGAAGAGGCGGCGCGACGCGAGAATCGCCCTCTCAAGGAGCACCGCGACCGCACCGTGTCGTTTTACACCAAAGGCGTCGGCGGGCGCGCCCTTGAAGTGATCTACTACCCGCCGGAGTACACTACGACTGTGACCGGTGATTAAGTGACATCAAACAGTTTTGAGTTTTCGGTTTTCAGCTCAAAACTTAAAACTGTTCACTTTTGCCTTGTTACTTATCATCCTACGGAATTCAATTGTGCCATTATTATTCCTCGAATTTATTGGAACCACTGAGCTACTCGTCATCGCGTTCGTCGCGCTGATTATTTTCGGGCCGCGGAAGCTGCCGGAGTTGGGGCGCTCGCTCGGCAAGAGCATCGGCGAATTTAAGCGCGCGTCCGAAGATTTTAAGCGGACGTGGGAGCGTGAAGTCGAGGTCGAGCGTGTCGAGCGCGATCTGCGCATTGATGGCGGCACGACGCACGCCATCACGGACGCATCGTCGGACGGAGGCTACAGCACGATGCCGTCGACGGGCGAGTACGGCGAGACAAATCCGTACCACGTCGCCGAAGCGATCCCAGCCAACACCGAACTGAGTACCGAGCAGAGTCTTGATGGGCAGCCAATCGCGCGTGCATCTTTCGACGGCGAAGCAGAGACGCCCGCCGAGACCGCGACGGTCGATGCCGCCGCCGGTAAGTCGCGCAAAAAAGACTGGCTGTGAGAAGACGCTCGCCCGACGACCCGACCCACACTGATTTTCCCTGATGTCATCAAGCATAATCGGAACAGACTTAGAAGATGAACGCGACAACCGGCTCAGCGGTCAGATGTCGTTTCTCGAACACCTCGATGAACTGCGCCGCCGCCTGATTCGCTCGGTCGCCTTTATCGCTATCGCGCTCGTCGCGTGCTGGTTCGTCTCCGGCTACATCTACAACTTCCTCGCTGTCCCGGTGAAGCGCGCGCTCGCCGACGCGCAACGCCGCCAGGTCGAAGTCGGTGGCTTAACCGGTGGCGAACTTATCCAGTCGATCACCACGCTGAAGGACGGCGACACCGGGCGCTACGTCTTCGGCGAAGCGACCAAACTCGGTGCCAGTTTGATCCCACCGGGCGCATCCGTGCTGGCCCGCTACGCGCGCGACAGCAAGGGACAGATGGGACTCTTTACCGATGAACCATTGTTCACCGGCGCGACGGTTATCCCGAAGGGTGTGCGCCTGCCGCACGACGCCGACGGGAAGCCCGGCGCGCTCGCCGGTGAAGACCCGAAGCTCGTCGTGCGGACGGCGATTGAACCTTTCTCGCTCTATCTGAAAGTCGCGCTGTACGCCGCGTTTTGCGTCTCGGTGCCGTTCCTGCTGTGGCAGGTGTGGGCGTTCATCGCACCGGGACTCTATCCGCACGAGCGCGGCTACGCGCTGCCGTTTGTGGCGCTGTCGTCGGTGTCGTTCGTCATCGGCGCGGCCTTCGCTTATTACATTCTGTTCCCGCCGGCGGTGTCGTATCTGCTCGGCATCGGGCAGGATTTCCAACTGCTCTTAAACGCCACCGACTACTTCGACTTCATCATTCTGATTATGTTGGCGATGGGTGCCGTCTTCCAGATGCCGGCGATAACCTACGTGCTCTCGCGCATCGGAATCGTCAACGCCGGCATGTTAATGCGCGCCTGGAAAACGGCGCTGATCGTCATCCTGATTGCGGCGGCGATCCTGTCACCGACCAGCGACGTGCTCAATATGATGCTCTTTGCCGCGCCGATGTTCGTGCTCTACATCATCTCGATCTTCATCGCGTGGATTTTCGGTAAGCCACGCGAGAAAGAGGCCGAAGCGTAGCGGTTAGCGTCGGGACCGGCGTTCACTTTCGCCTTTCATCAGCTTATTCCTTCAGGCAACCGGACGACGCCGTGTCTGCATCTTGACTGTGTCCCAGGCAAAGCTCTAGAATTTTTGTTCGATAAAGTTCAGGCGGTTGTGTGTCAGGTTTGAACTCGATCACTGTATAATGGGCGCGGATTGATAACTGTCATCGTTTTCGCCGGCAGTGCCCTTTTCGCAGGCCGCAACCGGCGCCTTTGACTTGATACGTTTTGATCGTTAATTATCCGCGCCGTCTACCATTTCGGGCGTGCGGTATCTCACCGGTTAACATTTAGTTTTCAAATGAAAAACAGGAGTATGAACGTGATATCTCGTCACCAGTTGATGCCCGTCCTTGCTTTCGTCCTGGCGTTATCGCAGGCACTCGCCTTGGCGCCGACCGCGTGGGCACAGAAGAAGGATAAGAAGGATCAGAAAAATCAGGAAGTGACGGAGCGCGAGCGCAACGTCAAGCCTGAAGTCAAACAAGTCTACAAACGCTGGCTTGAACAGGACGTCGCCTACATCATCACCGACGATGAAAAGCGGGCCTTCAAGAAGCTCGTCACCGACGACGAGCGCGAGCAGTTCATCGAGCAGTTCTGGCGCAAGCGCGACCCCGACCCGGACACTGACGAGAATGAGTACCGCGAAGAATATTACGAGCGGATTGCCTACACCAACCAGCATTTCGCCTCTGGCATCCCCGGTTGGAAGACAGACCGCGGGCGCATCTACATCATGTTCGGCCCGCCGCACGAGAAGGAGTCGCACCCATCCGGCGGCAGCTACGACCGCCCGTCCTATCACGGCGGTGGTTCGACAACAACCTATCCATTTGAAATCTGGTTCTACCGCCACATCGCCGGCGTCGGCTCCGGCGTCGAGATCGAGTTCGTCGACCCGACCGGCTCCGGCGAGTACCGCATCGCCCGCTCGCCCGACGAAAAAGACGCGATGCTCTACGTACCCGGCGCAGGTCTGACGCTTTCCGAACAACTCGGTCTGTCGAGCAAAGCCGACCGCATTTCCGGACTCGGTTCGTTCGGGTCAAGCGGGCCGAACGGCTACATGCGCGAGGCCGACAACCCGTTCACACGGCTGCAACTGTTGGCCGATTTATCGAAGCCACCGCAGATTAAGTTTAACGACCTTCAGACCGCTGTCAATACTGGCGTCATCGAAGACAACCCGCTCGACTTCGATGTGCGCGTTGACTACTTTCGCGCATCCGACGAAAAGATCATGACCGCCTTCACGATCCAGGCGGAAAATCGCGCGCTCTCGTTCGTCGACAGTGGCGGCATCCAGACGGCGCGGATGAACATCTACGGGCGGCTCACGTCCGTCGCCGGTCGTCGCGCCGGCATATTCGAAGACCCGGTCATCACCTCCGCGACGACCGAAGAACTGACGACGATGAAGGATCGTAAGTCGGCTTACCAAAAGGCGATGCCGTTATCACCGGGGATCTACAAGCTCGACGTGATTGTGCGCGACGTAAACTCCGGCGCGACCGGCATCAAGCACATCGCCGTCAACGTGCCGAAGTACGACCCGAAGCAGCTTTCAACTTCGACGATGGTGCTCGCATCGAAGCTCCAGACACTCGGCGACGTGCCGGCGGTCGGGATGTTCGTGATCGGGCAGAACAAGGTCATCCCGAACGTCTCCGGCATCTACCGGCGCGGAGAATCAGTCGGTATCTACCTTCAGGTTTACAACGCCGGGATCGACCAGACGACGCTGCGCCCGTCGGTCGATGTCGAGTACGCTCTGATGAAGGACGGCAAGGAACTTGGCAAGCAGGCGGAGGACTGGCGGGGCCTGAGCGACAGCGGGCAGCGTCTCACTTTGGCGCGGCTGATCGGCACCGACGAACTCAAGACGGGCGACTACGAACTCGCGATTCGCATCAAGGATCGCGTGACCGGCCAGTCGCTGTCGCCATCGTCCAAGTTCAGCGTCGTTGACAAGCGATAACCTCCGGCGCCGCAAGAGACGGGCTGAGAACAGTTCAGGCGGAACGCTTCTGCACGAAATGGCACAAGCGTTCCGCCTGAAAACTTTTAGCGATAACTCAATGCATCGCCCTCGTCGACAACAGACTCTTCAACGCGCTGCCCGACATCGCACACAAAACATATTGACAGGTAAATGGTGACAGGTGACGGGACAGAACGAGATTGCCGATTGCCGATTGAAGAACAAGTGGTGTTTCTTTTAATCTGCAATCCGCAATCCGCAATTATCTTGTTATCTGTCGCCTGTCACTTTTGAGAACTTACCTTCGCGCCCCGCTTCTTACTCGTCTTTTTCTCTTGCACCATCCACAGCACGTCGCCCGGTTGACAGCCGAGCGCCCCGCAGATTTTCTCCAGCGTGACGAAGTTGATCCCCAGCGCCTTACCCTTCTTCAAACGCCACAGCGTCGTGTGACTGATGCCCGTTTCTTTGGACAACCAGTAATACGACCGACCGCGCTCTTCCAGCAACTCATCGACTCGTATTTCAACCGTCATGTTTGCTCCCTCCATCCAGCATCCAGTATTTACCACATACGACATATGTTGTATATGAAATATATCTTATGTTTGACACATATCGCTTACCCGGCGTAGAGTGACGAGTGGCCGCACCGAGAACTGCGCCGGAAACTGCTTGCCTGGGCGACGAGTGATGGAGCAATGTGATGACGAAATCAGATAATGACGGTTGCGGGTTGCCAGACAGCCCGGTCTACGCAAACTATGTGAAGCACCTCTGGAAGGCGTGCCCTGGACGACGTCGGGGGCGGCCGCTCGGCGGGCAGTCACGCGAGATGCTGGCGGAGATTCAATTGCCGCAGGATGAGTTGTTGGTTAAGCAGTCTGCATCTTCTCTGTCGAAAGGCGGTGTGAAATGAACCGACCGCAGCAGGTCAGCCAAGCGTCTGAAAAGTGCGCGTCGTGCGAGGGGACGGGTAAACTGGCCGTCGCAGCCGGGTACGGCGTTTCCTGTCTGGTCTGCGGCGGAAAGGGCAGCATCATGGTCGCTCAACCAGCCGGGGCGTGTCATCAATGCATGGGCAGCGGACGACGTAGCGCAACCGCCCTCTGCCTGGCCTGCTCCGGGACGGGGTGGATGCGCGTCGTCATTCAAGGATAAGCATGGTTCGCGCCTGGCCGCGTTCGGCGATTCTTAGCTCAAAACTGAAAACTCAAAACTGAAAACTGTTTACTTTTGCCGCACTACTTATGTGTTAGCAAGCGACAGTCGGAGCACACTTGATGAATATAACTGATAAAACCAAGAGCAACGGCAAAAGCGCCGTCGTCGACGATGAACAGAAGTCGGAGGCGAACTCCAGCTTTCAACTCATCATTGTCGCGGCCCTGCGGGCAAAGCAACTGCGGCGCGGCGCGCGCCCGCGAATCGAAGCCGACCCGCGGAAGCGTCGGAACACCAGCATCGCTATCGAAGAGGTCAAACAGGGCCTGGTAAATTTCACGGCCCACACCGAGGTCCAACCGACCAACGGTGCCGCTTCGAAGCCGGGCAAACGGTAACGAGCTTTTAAGATGGTTGTGATGAACGGACTACGAGTCTATGTCAACCCGGCAGTTGCGGATGCGCGCTGCGGACTCGTTGTGTTCTACAGCCGCCGTGCTGACGGCCCATACTATCGTTGGTGCGACGAGCAGGGGCATGGGCAGTGGCGCTGTTCGCGTGTGCCCGCGTCGCATTGGACGCTGAAGGCGCTCTGCGTCGCGAGTTGGAGCACTATGCCAGCCGCGTTACAGTTGAGACTCGGCGAACACTACCTGGAATAGAGCGCGCCGCCGGGTGGTTGAAAAGCGATTGAGAGGAAACGGCTATGACCAGCAGTGCCAAAACGAACGAGACTTTTACCGCCAGGTTCATTGATGCCGGACCGAAGGTTGTGTTGGAGTTGGTGAACACGACCGCGCAGCCGCTCAACTGCATCGAGATTCTAACCGTTTTTCTGAAAGACGAAGATACTCCGGGCGGCCCTTCACGCGCGCACATCAGATTCGAGGCCGTCAAGCACGTGCAACCGCAAGAGAAGATTGTGGTGTCTCACCGAACCTGGATCGACGGTAAGCCGGCGGACGCAGTTCACGATAAACTGGAACGTCTGAAAGAGGTAGCGGGTCAAGTCAGGGCTTACGTGCTCGACATTTCATGGGAAGACGCCGACGGGAAATCACGCTTTCAACGAATACCGGTCGGATACTGAGGCAATTGTCAGGATGTAAGACTACAAACCCAGAGGCCACAGAAGAGGGCACAGAGAGAAGACCTGCTTTTCTCTCTGTGCCCTCTGTGTTTTTATCTCATGTGTCTCTATCTTTACTGGTGAACTTGCTGATCCACCTCACTACAGCGATTGACAGATGAGTGCGCCCGCTCCTAGCTTCCAAAACTTTTCTGATCGAAGGCGGCTTGGCTTATGTTGGAGGACGTTCGCCGCGACGGAGCGCGTTGACGAGCAGATGCGCGCGTCGTGTCGGTTCCGGCTGGCGATAGCCGCCGTCACACTGAAGCGTCAATTCAATCGCGCCTTCCAAATCAATCAAGTGGCCGGGTGAGACGAATATGGGCTGCACGCGCGCCTTCGTCCTCAACGCCGCGCCGATTGTTTCGCCTTTATCAATTAGCGGCGACCACGCCCTGCGCTCCGTCGGCGGCTCGTCGTACTTCCCAACCAGCACTGACTTCGCGCAGCCGACCGTCGGACGGTCAAGCATCAGCCCGACGTGCGACGCGATGCCGATGCGGCGTGGGTGCGCGATTCCCTGCCCGTCGAACATCACCGCATCAGGCTCTCTCTTCAACTTCGACCAAGCCTCCAGCACCGACGGCGACTCGCGGAACGACAACAGCCCCGGCACGTATGGAAAGCGCGTCTCGCTGACCACGCCGACCTCTTCGATTACTTCGAGCGACGCCAGACTGAGCACCACGATGCCGGCGTAGACGGTTTCTGAGAATTTGTTAAAGCTGATGTCCGCGCCCGCCACCGTCTCGACGCGGCGCGCTCCGAGCGGCACCACGCGCACGCGCGCACGCAACTCCTTCTGAAGCTCGATGGCTTCGCGCGGAGTCAGATTCCAATCGTGGAGTTGTTCGTAGTGAGCCATTATGTGATTTGCGATTGCCGATTTGCGATTGCTAAGTTGCGCCTTGAAGCAGGTCGTCAGATTTTTCAAATTGAAAGTCGCAAATCGGCAATCGCAAATTCCACCTCCTCACTCGACGAGATTTCCGCGTCTCTGCGGATGATCGAATGGATGCGCCAGTGTTCATCATCGCGCGCGGGAAAGTCCACGCGGAAGTGACCGCCGCGCGACTCTTCACGCCACAGCGCGGCACGCGCAACGAGTGTCGCGACAGTCAGGAAGTTGCGCGACGCCGCGCGTAGCGGTGCCTGCGCGATCTGCTCGAACTCGCGAAGAGCGCGAGCGAGCGAATGGCGCGTGCGCAGTATGCCGACGCGCTCCCACATCAGACGCCGGACGCGCTTCCTGACGGCGAGCGCGACATCTCCGCTCCGCGCCTCTTCTTCTTCATCAGAGGACTCGCCGGCTTCGCCGCCTTCCCCTAAAGGATTTTCGGCGTCGGCTTTCGGCACGCTCCGGTGCGCGTAGTCCCGGACGGCTCCTCCTCCCGCACGTGCGCCAAAGACGAGACCTTCGAGCAGCGAGTTAGAGGCGAGGCGGTTCGCGCCATGCACGCCGGTGCAGGAGACCTCGCCCGCCGCGAACAGACCGGGCACGGTGGTGCGCCCTTCAAGGTCAGTGCGCACGCCGCCCATGAAATAGTGTGCGGCGGGCGAGACCGGCACCGGTTCATCCGCCAAATCAAATCCGTACCGCAGACACGTGTCGTAGATTTTCGGAAAGCGTTGGCGCAGGTAGCGTGGTTCGAGCGCCGTCATGTCGATGTAGACCGTGCGGGTCGCGGTGCGTTCCATCTCGGTGACGATTGAGCGGCTGACGACGTCGCGCGGCGCGAGTTCGGCGTCTTCGTGATAGCGCGGCATAAAGCGCTTGCCGGAAGCGTTGCGGAGCACGCCGCCTTCGCCGCGCAACGCTTCTGAGAGCAGAAAGCGCGGCGCGCCTTCGATATTAAGCGCGGTCGGATGGAACTGCACAAACTCCATGTCGGCCAACTCCGCGCCGACCGTATAAGCCATCGCCATCCCGTCACCAGTGGCGACCGCCGGGTTGGTGGTGTGCTGGAAGAGTTGTCCCGCGCCGCCCGAAGCGAGCACCACGGCGCGCGCGCGCAGTTCACGCGGCGCGCGCACACGCGGGTCGAGATAGCGCACGCCGCAACACCTGCCATCCTGTAGCAGCAGCGATTCGGTCGCCGCGTGTGCGAGGAACGTCACGTTCGGCTCGGCCTTCGCCCGCGCGATAAGCGCGCGCACGATCTCGTGACCGGTCGAATCGCCCTGCGCATGGAGGATGCGGCGGCGCGAGTGCGCGGCCTCCTGCGTGAAGAGTAACTCGCCGCCCTCGCGGTCGAACTCCGTGCCCCACTCGATCAATTCACGGATGTAACGCCGACCTTCCCTGACCAGGATTTCGACGGCTCGCTGGTCGCAGAGTCCCGCCCCGGCGTTCAGCGTGTCCTCGACGTGCAGACTGACTTGATCGTCTTCAGCGAGCGCGACCGCGACGCCGCCCTGCGCATACTCGGTGTTCGATTCGCTGGTGCGCTCCTTCGTCAGCACCGTGACACGCGCTCCCGCCCGCGCAATCTCGACCGCCGCGCGCAGGCCCGCGACGCCGCTGCCGATAACGATAAAGTCGGTTTCAGTAAACATAACGTGTCAACAGAAGACGTCTGTGTGATGGCCGACCGCTTGCCGCCGCCCACAACCCTGCTGTCCCACAAGTTTCGTTTTCAGAGTTCTTTTGCTGATTCTAACAACCGTCTCGCGGGCGAGCAACGTTTGCGTACGATTCAGATAGAAAGCTAGAATGTGGCAATCAACCCTGTCGTCCCAACAGAGTCAGTCTGAAATTATCATTAACTCGCTACAGCGAAGCCACCTTCCGGCTGTTGCGAAATATCATTTATCGCTTAACAGATCCCGCTCACGTGCGGGAAGGAGTTTTGTCATGAAGTTAAAGGAATTGGCGACGCTCGCGCTCGTCGCGTTGCTGGTCGCACCTTCCGCCGCTTTCGCGCAAAAGAATGCGACGATGCGCGGCGATGCGGGCACGCCGTTGCCGCCGATCAACCACACCAGGTTCGAGCTTCCGAACGGACTCGACGTGATTCTGCATCCCGACCGCTCGACGCCGATTGTCGCCGTCAACCTTTGGTATCACGTCGGCTCGAAGAACGAAGTGCCGGGCCGAACCGGCTTCGCGCACCTCTTCGAGCACATGATGTTTCAAGGCTCGAAGAACTACAACGACGATTTCTTCAAACCGCTTCAGGAAGCCGGCGGGCAGATTAACGGTTCAACTAACAACGACCGCACCAACTACTTTGAGGTCGTGCCGTCGAATTTTCTCGAACTCGCACTCTTCATGGAGGCTGACCGGATGGGCAGTCTGCTCGAAGCGATGACCGAAGAGCGGCTCGCCAACCAGCGGCTCGTGGTGAAAAACGAGAAGCGGCAGCGCGTCGACAACCAACCTTACGGACTCGCGTTCGAAAAGATCGCCGCGACGATGTATCCGCCGGAGCATCCGTATCATTGGACGGTGATTGGCTCGCTCGAAGATTTGTCGAACGCTTCGATGGATGATGTCAAAGGATTCTTTCGTCGCTACTACGTGCCGAACAACGCGAGCCTGACCATCGCCGGCGACTTCGACCCGGCGGAGGCGCGCCGTCTGGTTGAAAAATACTTCGGCGCAATCGCGCGCGGCTCCGACATCACGCGCCCGAATCCGGCGCAGCCAAAACTCGACCGCGAGATTCGCATGCAGGAAGAAGACCGTGTGTCTCTGCCGCGCGTGTACATGACGTGGCACGGCGCACCTCAGATGACGCCGGATGATGCGTCGCTCGATACTCTGGCGAGCGTGCTGGCCGATGGCAAAGGGTCGCGGCTCTACAAGACGCTCGTCTATGATCGGCAGATCGCGCAGGACGTGTCGGCATTTCACGGCTCGCGCGAAATCGCCGGGACGTTTCAGATCGTTGCGACCGCGAAGCCCGGTAAGACGCTTCAAGAGTTGGAAGCGGCAGTCAACGAAGAACTCGCGAAGATCAAAGCTCAGCCGCCGACTCGCGAAGAGCTGGAGCGCGCTTATAACGAGCGTGAATCATCGTTCATCTACGGACTGCAAACCGTGCTCGGTAAGGCCGACCAGATCAATCAATACAACACTTACTTCAAACAGCCCGACTACTTCCGCGACGACCTCGCACGTTACCAAAAAGTATCGGTGGCGGACGTGCAGCGCGTCGCCGACAAGTATCTGACCGACAAACGCCTGATCTTGAGCATCGTGCCGCGCGGACAAGATAAGCAGACGAGCGATGCCGCTCCGTCCGGCCCAAAGACCGCGATTACGCCGACGCAACAGACGGCGGTCGCGCCCGGTGCTACTCCATCAACTGCGCAACGCACCGCCGGCACCGGTCAGACAGGCGCGGCGCAAACCGGCGAGCGTCCGGCGGGCGCGCAGCCGCAGACCAAAGCCGAAGCCTCTGCAACGACTCCCGCCGGCGCATCGCCTTCCGCCGCGAACGCGCCCGCGCAAGGCGAAGCGAAAGAGAAAAGCGTCGACACATCGAAGTTGCCGAAGCCGAAACCCGATCCGCAATTTACTCTGCCCGCGATTCAGCGTCGCCAGCTTTCCAACGGCCTCGAAGTCTTGATCGTCGAGCAGCACGAGTTGCCGGTTGTCAACATGAACCTCGTCGTCAAGACGGGCGGCGCGGCTGACCAGGCGGAACGCGCCGGCGTCGCCAACGTCACCGCCAGTCTGCTCGACGAAGGAACGAAGACGCGCTCGGCGCTCGACATCTCGAATCAGCTTTCGTCGATTGGCGCGTCGCTCTTCACCAACTCCGGTTGGGATTCGAGCGCGGCGAGTCTTCAGACGGTGACGCGGAATCTGAGTCGCGCGCTCGACATCTTCGCTGATGTCATCATTAACCCGGCCTTCCCCGAAGATGAAATCAAGCGTGCGCGCCTGTCGCGTCTGACGGCGCTACGCCAGCGACGCGACAACGCGAATGCCATTGCGAGCGTCGTCTATCCGGCGCTGCTCTACGGTCGCACGCATCCATACGGCCACCCGCTGTTCGGCGACGAGAAGTCGGTCGAGGCCATCAACGGCGCGGACGTGCGGAAATTCTACGAGACTTTCTATCGCCCGAATAACGCGGCGCTGATCGTCGTCGGCGACGTGAAGCCGGACACGCTGGTGCCGCAGCTTGAACGCGCATTCAGCAATTGGAAGAAGGGCGAAGTGCCGGCGGTTGACGTGACCGCCGCGCCGGTTGAGCGCAAGCAAGCGACGATCTATCTCGTCGACCGCCCCGGCGCGGCGCAGTCTGTCTTAAGCATCGGGCATGTCGGTGTGGCGCGCGCGACGCCCGATTATTTCTCACTGCTCGCTTTGAACCGGCTACTCGGCGGTCAGTTCGTATCGCGCGTTAATTTGAATCTGCGCGAGAATAAGGGCTACACCTACGGCGCGCGCACCGTGTTCGATTATCGGCGCGGCGCGGGGCCGTTCGCCGCGTCCGCCGATGTGCAGACGGCAGTGACAAAGGAATCGGTCGCCGAGTTTATGAAGGAGTTGCGCGGCGTGCGCGGCGAGATGCCGGTGACGGCGACGGAGCTTGAGTATGCCAAGCAGAGCATCATCCGCAGTTTCCCCACCACCTTTGAAACGCCGGCGCAGATTGCCGCGCGCCTTGAGGACGTGGTGCTTTATGGATTACCGGACGACTACTTCAACAACTACATCGCGATGGTGCGCGCCGTGAAGCTCGACGACGTGACGCGCGTCGCCAACAAGTACCTCGACCCGTCGCGACTGGCGATTCTCGTCGTCGGCGACCGCCGCGTGATCGAATCGGGCTTGCGCGAACTTGAGCAAGTCGGCGGTACGCTCGTCGTGGTTGATGCCGAGGGTAACCCGGTCGCGGCGGGCGGCGAAACGGACCGGGGCAGCGGCACACGTTAAGACAACTTCCGGGTAGTGGCACAATCGGGGGAGACAAAAAGGAAGCCGCAGATGACACGGATGAACGCGGATCAGAAAAACAACTGATGGAATCGGCGTGTCTCCGCGTGCATCCGCAGCTCATCTCCGGCCTTCGGGCCACTACCAAGTTCCACATCATCGTGTCCGGTCAGTGCGCGTTCGCGTGTTAAGGTGGTTTTCAGTTTCGCCGTCGACGTTCCCGACAATCTGCAAAGTTTCAATCCCAACGGCGTAAACCGTTTCACGCTCCGTCAGAGTCCGGCAGCCGTCCCGGAACCCGCCACCATAATTCTGCTCGACACCGGATTAACAGCAGTCGCCGGTGTGATCCGCAAGAGAGAGGGCGCAGAGAAATCAAAGACAGCATCATTAATCAGTTGAACATCTGAGTATGCTCGGCGTCCTCAGCGGTGAATGTATTTTGTCTTCATTCCATGATGGAGGTGAAGTAACAATGTGGAAGTTTGAGCACTCTGTTGAATGTCGGGTTAATAGAGATTCTGCTTGGAAGTTTTGGACTAACGTTAACAACTGGCCGGTGGTTGATCCTTCGGTGGAGTCAGTCAAGCTCAACGGTTCATTCGTCGCAGGCACACAGGGTACGACCAAACCTCGCGACCACGACACGGTTGAGTGGCGCTTGACTGAGGTCGAACCGCCTCGCCGCGCCCACATCGAAATACCCGCGCCGGGGGCGACCCTGATCTGTGCCTGGATGTTTGAGGATGCTCCAAATGGAGGGACGCAAATCACACAGCAGTCCAGGCTCGAAGGTGAGCAGGCTGAGCACTACGCGGGAACAGTCGGGCCGGAGTTGGAGGCGGGAATACCTCAAGCGATGCGGCGGCTTGCTGAAGCAATGGATAGAGTGGCAGGCGAGAAGATGTGTGATTAATTCATTCCTCGCTGCCGTTTTTCTTAACAAACGTTACGGCAGCGGAAAGTTCGGATCGTTCCTCACCTCGCGCGCCTGCCACAGATGACGGCGCTCGTGCGCGGCGGTAATCGCGAAGGCTTGGCCGAGACTGAATTTGAAAAGTTTACTGACTGGAGATGTGACCTTAACGCGCGCCAGATCAAGCCCATTCGCTTCATGCAGACGCCGAATCAATTGGTCGTGCAGTGACATGAATGCCGGCAGGGTGACGGCGAGCAAGTGCTCAGGCAACGGGGCGACCAGTTTCGGCGCTTTGACCTTGAGCTTCGCCGGCGGCTCGATGGCGCGGATGAATAGCCTGCCGAAGAGTCCGTGACGGAAGGGGCCGTCGTTGAAGGAAGGGTTCTCGGCGCGCGCCCGTCTGATGCCGCGGTCGATGGCGGAGAGATACACCTGGCCTGTGACGTTCAAGTGCGCGAGGCACTCCGCGATTGACCAGCGTCCGGGTGCCGCGCGCCAATTGAATCGCCTGTCGTCGAGTCCGGCGACCAACTCCCGCATATCACGCCGGTTTGCCTCAAACTCTTCTTTGTACATCTCTAACTCCGCGATCAGCGGCGCGCCGGAGTGTGTCGTCGTGGATTGATTGTTTGTGGTCTCTTTCATTTTCAGTATCCCAAGCATGACGCGCCGGTGGGTGTCGGCGGCGCAGAAGAGCAGCGCTTGATTTCAAATCAAACATCGCAAATTTTTCAATCCTCACACCGCAAACACGTCGGCCCGCACACTGCGCGCGCCCACTTTGCGGGCGTCGGCGGGGCGTCGTAGGTAAGCAGCACTGACGGTGTGTCGCTCCCGCCATTGCTGAACATCGTCATACCTTCAGCATGATCTTTGCCCGCGTCCGCACCCTGACCGTAGGGCACGTCGAACACCTTTTCGAGTCGCTGCTTGCCAATGAGACTTTCCGCTGCCGCGTCGAGCGCATCGCGCCAGCAGTAGACCGCGACCGGCCCGTCCAAATTCATCGTCGGCCCGGCGAGGATCAGCAGGCCGCGGCCCTGGATGCACAACTCGCGGATGCCGAGGCCGCCAAGTTGCAGGAAGTGTTTTTTGTAAAGCCGCTGATCCACGCCGATCTTGCGCAGTCGCAGCAGCGTCCCGCCTTTTTCCTCAACTTTAATTTCGAGGATCATCGACCAGCCGCGCAAGACCGGGCCGCGCAGTCCGACAAACAGCCTCTCGCCGTCGACGGCCAAGCCTTCGATGTCGAAGCCATTATCTTTGCCGGGGATGTTGAGAAACGCACCGAGATGTTCGTCGCGCTTGAGCGCCTCCATTAGCACGTTACCATTCTCGTCACCATCGAGCCGCGCCGCCTTCGTTGTTTGCCGCCGGCCTTGAGCGGCTTGATAAGTGCGTCGTGGCTCGTACAGACCGCTGTTACTTTGCACCAGCGGGACGCGGGCGAGCAGGTATCGGTTGCCTTCCTCCTCGACTCGCGCGAGTCGCGCGATGTCTTTAGCGACATTGCGGCCAGCCTCTTCCTTCGGCTTTTTGCGCTTCAAACTGTGCGAGCCGATCAGCCACAGATAGCCGCCGTCATAAGCGAGACCCTCGATGTCCACTTCCTGCTGCGCGTCACCCGATGGCAAATCGAGGAAGTTGGCGAGCGGGTACGTCCGGTGATTTTTGAAGACGCGCCCGTCCGTTGTCGAAAGAGATTCAAGGCTCGCCGATTCATC
>JALZJL010000184.1 GCA_030859785.1 Acidobacteriota bacterium | reverse complement strand
CGTCTTCTGCAATATCAAGTATGGTTTTTCCTGGCACGGACGGTTCGCCTCAGTACATCAGTTTGGTGGTTCTTACCGATGTACCAGATTGAACTTGTCTGTGCCAATCTCATAAGCTCTGATTTAGTATCCTCATGCTGGGTTGAACGGCGAATAGTCAACGAATCGCCAGCGCAAATCTAAGGCGTTCGCAATTTCCACCACCTCTTCGACCTCAAACTCCACCACGCGCTCGGCGCCATTGAACTCCGCCGCGCGACCTGCGTCCCAAACTACCCGCGCCGCCCCCGTCAGTTGGAGCGTGCTGCCGCGCTCGAAGTCTATAAAGAGAAGTCCGGCACGAGGATTCGTGCTGATGTTGCCAAGCGTCTGAAACATCTGGTTACCGGAGAAGTCGCCCCACGCTAAATGGTTGCCGTCCTCGACATGAACAAAGCCGGGATTGCCGCCCCGGTGCGACGCATCCGCCCCCGCCTCCCGGTAGCTGGTGGCAATGAAAAAGGTGTCCACCCGTGCGATCCAGCGCCGCTGCCAGTCACCGAGTAAAGCGGCGCGACCAACGGTTTGCTTCGTCTGACCTACTCCGGCGTCCGCACTTCTATGCCACACGCGCGCTTGAATGTACTTCGGGCAATTTGAATAGACCTGTTCGGCGCGCACGCAGATCGTGCCGTCCGCACGCCGTTCAGCTTGACCGTTGAGCCTCATGCGCCGCCGCGTTGCCGGTTCGATAATGAGAGCGCCGACTTGATCGTTCGCCTTCAAATTATCGTCAAGCGGATCGTCAATGATTGGCTGTGCGTCAATCAACAGCGTTCTTTCGTTCACCGCGCGCAGGAAGCCGGGTTCGCCTGTCAATACGGACGCCCACACCCGCCCGCGCGCGTCCGCCGTTGCCACGATGATCATCGGCTGATCATGCAAGAACTCCTGCGCCGCGGGCGGGATCGTCGGGCGGATGCTGCGCCCCACACGCGCCGCCATCTCGCTCACGCCCGCCTGCTCCTGCACCGCGAGTTCACCCGCGTGGTAAATCGCTTTCATCCTTCGCTCCTTTCACGTCCGCCACCTACGCAAGATCACATCACTACCACCTTTTTCCATTTACCGACGAATCAGAGTCGGGCGTGACCGACGGCTGCTGAAACCTTTGAAGCACATTCCAAGCAGCCGTCTCGCCGCACGACTGATGAACTTTAGAAGAAGCCGCAACTCGGCGCGCCGGGCGTCGGGGCCAGGTGTTCGCCCGCGCCCGTCGGGGCGTAAATTTCCAGCCGGATGCCGTCCGGGTCTTCAAAGAAGATACCGCCGGACTGTGCCCCCTCTCCATGCGGCACGATGCCCTCATACAGCAGCGGAACGTCAATCACGCGCAGGCGTCCTTCAGCTTCCTTGACCTCTTCAATCGTGGCGACCTGAAACGAAAGGTGATGCAGCCCCGGCTGACGCTTGTCGAAGCGCCCTTCGCTCTGCTGCCAGAGCGTGAGTACGAGTTTCTCCTTGTCGGCGAGGAAGACGAACTCACGCCCCGTTTCTTGCGATTTGCCGATCACCTGAAACCCGAACACTTCCCGGTAGAATCGTTCGGAGCGTTCGAGGTCGCTCACGTTTAAACCGACGTGCCCGGTTTGCAGACTGTGATCTTGTGCGTTGACAGACATCTTGATTATCTCCTTGGTCAAATTGTTTTGCTGAACGCAAGACGTGACGGTATTTGCGTCGTGCTCGTTCGATTGCAGTTGGTTAGATCCTCGGCGGTGGGTCAGTCCCTCGCCCGTGCCGCCCTCCCGTTCGCCACGTGCCTTCGCAGGAATCGCCTCATGTGGTCGGCGATCAAGTCGCCGTCCTCTTCAAGCGCGAAGTGCCCGGTGTCGAGCAGGTGGATTTCGACGTTGCGCAGGTCGCGCCGGTACGGATGTGCCCCTTCCGCTGGGAAGATTTGATCGTTTTTGCCCCAGACGACGAGCGTCGGCGGCTGCTGGCGGCGGAAGTAAGCGTGCCACTGCGGGTAGTGCGACAGGTTAGATGAGTAGTCGTAGAACAACCGGAGCTGAATCTCTTGATTGCCGGGGCGGTCAAGCAGGTATTGGTCGATCAGCCAGTTGTCGGGGTTAATGCGACCGGCATTGCGCGTCCCGTGCGTGTACTGCCAGCGCGTCGCTTCGAGCGTTAGAAAACGGCGCAGCGCCGTCGCGTTCGCCTCGTTGCGCTCACGCCAGTAGGCTCTGAGCGGAGTCCAGAAGTCACGTAAGCCTTCTTCGTAGGCGTTGCCGTTCTGCACTACGAGAGCCTGCACGCGCTCCGGGTGACGGACCGCGAGGCGAAAGCCGACGGGCGCGCCGTAGTCCTGCACATACAAGCTGTACCTGTCCAATCCTAGCTGCACAGTGAACTTGTCCATTACGTCCGCGAGGCGGTCGAAGGTATAGTCGAACTCATTTACGGTCGGCATCGAAGAGTTGCCGAAGCCGGGGTAGTCGGGAGCGACGAGGTGAAACTCGTCGGCGAGCGCCAGGATGAGCTCGCCGAACATCTGCGAAGAAGTGGGAAAGCCGTGGAGCAGGAGGATTGTCGGTGCGGTACGCCGCCCGGCTTCGCGGTAAAAGATGTCAAGGCCGTCAACCTTGACGGTATTGTATGTCGTTCGTGCCTCTTGTTTGATGTTCGGCGCAGAACGGTCGGCGTGATTGCCGACCGACTGTCCGGAAGTGGCGACGGGAAGAACGCTGAGCATTATTGCCGCGATAAACGGCAGTGCAATCCTGAGTGGGTTGGCGCGAGCGAGTCTGTTAGAAGGCGAGGCGACGCCGGTGAGTGAAGAGTTCACACCCCGCGTTTGGAAATCGATCATTTTTCATCCCCTTTCAATTTATAACTATCAAAAGCACGACTTTGACGGTTATACATAAATTATGCTAACTTGTCAAATAGGTATTTGACGGTGTGACAAAATAGATGAGTTCTTTAAATATGAGAGATACGATGGCTGAAAAGCAGACGGGCGGCGACTTCTACTTCGTCGGCAACTACCTGTGTCTGGATTTCGTCAACACCGAGGTTGTCGAGAAGGATCAACCCGTTGACTTGTTCGGCGGGTTCGATGACCTCGTCACGTGGTCGGTCGCGGCGCAGATGATTGACCAAGCGCAGGCGAAAGAGATGTTGACGCGCTGGGGCAACCAGCGGGAAGCCAATAAGCTGTTCGAGCGGGCGCGGGAATTCAGAGCCTCGTTGCGCGAGATGGCGGAGCGCCTCGTGTCGGGTCGCGCCATTTCACAATCAATTGTTGACCGGATCAACGAAGCTCAAAGTAAACACGCCGGCTACGTCGCCCTCGCGCGGGTGAAGGGTGCTTATGAGAAGCGCTTCCACCGCGGTTTCGATGAACCGGAGCATCTGCTCGTGCCGGTGGCGGAGTCGGCAACTGATCTTCTCAGTGAGGGCGAGCTATCGCTCGTCAGGCGCTGCGAGAACCCTCAGTGCATTCTGTACTTCTACGACACGACGAAGAACCATGCGCGCCGGTGGTGCTCAATGAGCGGGTGCGGCAACCGGATGAAGGTCGCCGCTTACTACCAGCGGAGCCGACAAGCGGAAGCGAGGTGAAGCGGGAGAGTTTGTCCGCTCGACCCGTTGCTGCGCACGCTTGACTGACAATATCTGACGATGCTTGAGGAAACCTCCGACGGTATTAACTATGTGCTGTGGGGTGAAATCTTTCCACAAAATTCTTTCATACATCTTCCTTTCATTTCAGTATTTGGCTAATCAGCCGGACGGTCTATCCGACGAACCCGACGTCGGTCGAATACGATCTAACCGAACTCGGCAGGTCATTACTTGTCCCGGCCGGAGGCTTAACCGAGCGGGTCTCCGCGAACCAAGCGAACATCTCGCGGGCGCGGGTGATTTATGATGAATAGTGAAGGCTTCATGAACTCTAGCGGTTGCTACTTCAAACTTCGAGGAGTCTTTCAGCCGCGACCGCGGAAGGGGGTGCGGTTCGCATCGTGAGGATCTCCACGGCTTCTCCGACCAGATGAAGGTTTGCCGCCGCTTCCGCGTCGCGGCATGTTTCAGAACCAATGGCTTCGCCGAGAGTTTGAAGGAATGAGCGGGAGGTGGTTACGACGCATGCGATGCCGCTCAGGAAGCCGAGGTAAAAGTCTGCTGATTTGCTTTCTGCGACGAACGCACGCGCCGCGTCATCAATCTTCAAACCGGCGCTCCGCGCAGCATCCAGCACGCGACGCGCTTCCTCTTCCGTCATCTTGAACGTCATCCGTCACCCTAACGGCGGGGCGCTTGTCTCGCCGCCCAGTTGCCGAAATCATCCTTATAAATTTGGTAATCCAGAACGACCGTTTGAAATTTAGTCTGCACTCTGGCTTTCACCGCCCAATACTTTCCTGCTTCGTGATAGTTCCCGACCTGCTGCACCTCGACCGACTTAAGCGGGATGCGTCCCATCACAAGGTTCGACGCGCCTCTCTCCATGATCGCCCTCTCGATCACTTCATTCGAGGGCGATCTGTTGAGCACACGGCTGCAAGCGAGCATGAGGGACACAGATAAAGTCAAAACGAAGATGATGCTGACACGTGATTGATTCATTGCTCCATACCCATCTTCGGCGTCTGTTGCAAGTCGGCGAGCCGGCGTTGAAGAACGCGCGTCGACGTTGTTCGTTTGGCGCGCTCTTGTGACTGCTGCCCGCGCCCCTGTTCTGCCACCGCTCGGGCCCGCCGGTAAGCAAGCAGGATCGAACGCACGTAATTCTGCGTCTCCGCGTAGGGTGGGATCCTGCGCCCGTACCGTTCGACGGCGCCTTCACCGGCGTTGTAACCAGCGAGCACGAGGTCGAGCCTGCCGCCGAACCTTTGCATCAGGAAGACGAGGTAGCGGCAACCGCCGGTAATCGCCTGCTGTGGATCGTAAGGGTCGGTGACGCCGAAGCGTCCCGCCGTCCCCTGAATCATCTGCATCAACCCGCGCGCACAGGGTCTTCCGTCTTTGTACGAAGTCGCGCGCGGATTAAAGGCGCTTTCCTGCCGCATCACTTCCAAAACAAGGAGCGGGTCAAGATCGTGCGCGCGAGCCGCCGCGACGATCTGCGCGGCAAGTTGCGGCGTCATCAGCAAGGCGCGCCATTTCCGCCTCGGATGGTTCTTCGGCGAGGACACGACAGGCGTTGTGTCAATTACCGGAACGCTCGCCGACGTGAGGATGATCGAAGCTGGGGACGAGTAGCTCAACAGTTGTTGAGCGGGAGCGGAGGGCGCCGTAGCTGCGGCGGGAACTGCCAAGTTCTCAACGCGCGCTGAGAGTGCAGTGCCGGGCGGGGCAAGCATCCCGAAAGCAGCGAGCAGCGCCGCCACCATGAAGGTGGCGATGAGCATCGACT
>JALZJL010000014.1 GCA_030859785.1 Acidobacteriota bacterium | reverse complement strand
GCTGATTGATAAGACGGATATTCAAAGAGCTGGACGGGTGCGCTCAACCGAAGGCTTGATGCTGCATTGCTTCGGAAAACTAACTTTCGCTTTCTTATTGTTAGTTCTCAACCCCTGATTCACATATAACATAGACTTGCGGTCTGTGGATGGTGCAATAACACAGACTCAAGTCTGTGCCGCTCTTTATCCGATGTCGGTAGGGTCTTTGACTTTCTCGGAACTCGCCGCCAAACTTGCGGCCACTATGCCACACAACGTGAGCGACCGCTCAGCCACAGTTAACGATGCGCGCTCGCTGCTTGATCCACTGCGGCGTCTGCACGAACGCATCCGCGCCGGCGTCGTCGAGACGTGCGAGCACGCCGCTCCGGACGAGTTAGCGCGAATCGCCAGCGACGACGACGACGAAGGCGACACGATCTACGCGGTGGATCGCGTCAGTGAAGAGTTACTGGTCGACTTCCTCGAACGTGAAATCGCGCCCATCGCGCCGATGGTTTTAATCGCCGAAGGCGTCGAAGGCGGTGAGGTCGTGCTGCCGCGCGGCACGCCCGCCGCCGCCGCCGCGTGGCGTGTCATCGTCGACCCCATCGACGGCACGCGCGGGTTGATGTACCAGAAGCGTAGCGCGTGGGTGCTGACCGGCGTCGCGCCGAACCGCGGCCCAACAACCGATCTGCGGGACATCGTGCTGGCCGTGCAGACCGAAATCCCCCTTGTCAAACAACACCTCTCTGACGTGCTGTGGGCGGAGCGCGGAGGGGGCGCGCACGCCGCGCGCTTTAACCGTCTGACCGGCGAACAGACGCCACTCATGCTCCGGCCTTCGAGCGCGAGATCAATCGCCCACGGGTTCGCGATGCTCGCGCGCTTTTTCCCCGGCGCACGTGCCGAGTTGGCGGCGATTGATGACGAAGTGGCACGTGCCGCGCTCGGCCCGGTGGTACGTGGCAAGGCGCAGTGCTTCGAGGATCAGTATCTTTCGTCGGGCGGCCAGTTGTACGAGTTGATGATCGGGCACGACCGCTTCGTGGCCGACGTGCGCCCGCTATTCGAAGACTGGCTGGCGGAGCGCGGGCAGTCGCTCGGCATTTGCTGCCACCCTTACGACCTGTGTACCGAGTTGATTGCGCGCGAGGCGGGCGTAATCGTCACCGGCGCGCACGGCGAAGCCCTGCAAGCGCCGCTCGACGTGCATGCCGATGTCACCTGGGTCGGTTATGCCAACGCACACATCCGCTCGCAGATCGAGCCGGCGTTGCAGGCCGCGCTCGAACGCCGGGGACTGCTCACCGCGATGGGAGACGGTTCGGGCGTCTAATTTATCGCGTCTACACTTGTCAAAGATTTAGAAAACTTCTCTCCAAAAGGGACATTCCGTTGAGCAAGATCCGCTACGGTCACGTGGTCGCGGAAAGATGATGCTTGACGCTTCGTGAGGGCGCTTGTTACACTTTCGTGAGAATTTAGTAACACCAGACGCCGGTCGCGTCGCCGATCCCAGGGGGAGTCTAGTCACCCATGCGCGATGCGGCCTTATTTTTTTTTGTAACTACCGGAGGTGAGCGATGGGTTTCAAAGTCGGTCAGAAAGTGATTTACCCGAACCACGGGATTGGCGTGATTGAGCAGATTGAGCAGAAACAGATCGGCGCAACAACGCTTCCCTTCTATACCCTCCGTCTTGCCGCAACTAACTCGGTCGTCCTTGTTCCCGTTGCGAATGCGAATGAAGTCGGCCTCCGCTCCCCGATCTCGTCGGCGGAGTGCGAGATGCTGTTGAAGAATCTGGCCGACGATTTCGCGTCGCCCCCGAACGATTGGAAGGATCGCTTCAAAGACTTCTCCGAACGAATGCGCACCGGCGACATCTTCGAGGCCGCCGACGTGCTCAAGAATCTGACGTACCTCAGCCACATCAAACCGCTCTCGTTCCGCGAGCAACGGATGCTTGAGCGAGCTCGTTATCTCGTCGTCTCCGAACTCTGCGCCGTCTGTCGCCAGGCCGAATGCAAAATCGAGCCGCGCATCGATCAGGCACTCGCCCACGCCTGCGCCAAACACGAACGACACCCCACGCGCACCTGCGCCGCCGGCGCCGCCGTCGGCCACTAATCAACTTCATTACCAACTCCGCCGCTTTATCCGGAACGCCTATTTGATGGTCGTAGCTTCGTCGTGCCCGCTCTCCGTTAAGGACACATGAAAAATGAAATTAATCGCCGTGCTACTCCTTACGTTGTTGACCGGGTTGCTCCCTGTCGCCGCGACAAGCATTGTCAAAACGACGGGACGCAAATTTCTTTCAGCAGTCGCCAAAGCCCAACGTCATCTTCATCCTTGTTGACGATTTGGGCTACGCTGATATCAGTTATCAAAATCAGGATGTGCTGAAACAGATGCGCGACCGCCTCCACGCGTGGGAAGCCGACATAGATCGCACCAAACCGCCGTTCAGTGTTAAGTAATGAAACTCTTACGACTAACTCCGTCTTCAAAAGGTGATAAGTGTGGTAGTCGCGATTTAATCACTGGTCAGGCGCTGACATATAACGAGTGATCGATGGGAAGATGCGTGATGAGGAAGATGATTAGTTACATTCGCTACATCAGGAGCGTGCGCGCCGGATACCGCTTCAAGATTTTTGTGTTCGATGTCGGGGTATTGCTCTGTCAGATGTGGTATCGGTTGCATGGTGAGCAGTTTATCCCGCCAATCCCGCCGACAGAGTTCGGTACCTGTTATCTAGTTACAAAGTATATTCCTGAGATATTCTTTCTGGAGGGCGTCAACATCGAGTTGGTGAAGTTAAGCTGCCCGGGTCATTCGCAATCCATGAAGTTCTTTTACAGTTCGAGATTCTTGAATGATAAGTGTAGAGACTGCGGCCGGTCACTTAAAGTCACGGAGGCAGATCGTAAATATGTTGAGGCACGCAGGGCGTAAGCCGAGGGCATATTTTGTGCCGGAGGTGTCGGCTCGTTATGCAAGATGCGATCACGAAACGGCAAGGACGAAAAGCCTTTCCCAAACGAAGCTTTCTGTGGTGGCGATAATTGCGTGCTAACATGCGGCTTGGCTGAAGAATGTGAGAAGTCATGTCAGTTCAATTTGCAAGACGACATTTCAATGTTACCGAATACTACCGGATGGCGGCGGCTGGCGTGCTGTCGGAAAACGACCGTGTTGAGCTGATTGAAGGCGAGATTGTCGAGATGAATCCAATTGGTAGCCGTCACGCGGCTTGTGTGGGGAGGCTAACAAAGCTTCTGGAGCGGCTGGTTGGTGATTACGCAATTGTTTGGGTGCAGAATCCTGTACAGATCAATGGCTACTCCGAGCCGTTGCCTGATGTCGCTTTGCTGAAGCGCCGTGATGATTTCTACTCCCAAGCTAATCCGCAGCCGGCAGATGTGTTGCTGATAATTGAAGTAGCCGACTCTTCGGTTGAGTATGAT
>JALZJL010000152.1 GCA_030859785.1 Acidobacteriota bacterium | reverse complement strand
CCAACTACTGGAAGAAGCAGTTGATCGGTCTCGGCATCTCGCTGGTCGCGATGCTGGTCGTGGGCCTTACCGATTACCGTAAGCTCGTCCACTTCGCTCCGGCCTTCTATATCTTTGGCCTCGTGCTGCTCGTGCTGGTGCTTGTTCCCGGCATCGGGCACAAAGTGAACGGACAGCAGGCGTGGATCCTGATTCCCGGCCTCGGTACGTTCCAGCCGTCGGAGTTCGTAAAGATACCGACGGCGCTGATGCTCGCCCGCTACTTCGGGAGGCAGCGCACATCCAACCTGGCGTGGCACGAAATGCTGATCGGCGGCGCCATCCTCGCATTACCGGTCGGACTGATTATGTTGGAGCCGGACGCCGGCCAGGCAATTACATACCTGCCGCTGCTGGCCGTCGTGCTGTTTCTGTCATCGATTCGCATGTGGCTGGTGATCGCGGCGCTCGCCGCAGCCTTCGTGACTGTCCCCGCCGCGTACTACGTCGGCGTCAAGACCGGGGCGATTAAGAACTATCAGCAAGAGCGCATCAACGTTATTCTCGACCCGGAGAACGCCGACCGGCGCGGCTTCGGCTATCACACATGGCAATCGATTTTGACGGTTGGTAAAGGGCGCATCGTCGGTGCTCGTTCGGCAGCGGATTACTCGCAAAGCCGCCTGAAATTCCTGCCGGAGCCGCACACTGATTTTATCTTCGCCGTGACCGCCGAGACGACCGGGTTTATCGGTTCAATCTCGCTGCTGATCGCGTATGCCGTGTTGCTCTCAAAGCTCGTGGTCGGCGCGCGGCGGGCACCGGATCGAATGGGCATGCTTGTCATCATGGCCTTCGTCGGCGGCTTCGCGTTTCAAATTTTCATCAACGTCGGGATGGCGCTGGGGATGCTGCCGGTCATCGGTGTCCCGCTACCGCTGATGAGCGCCGGTCTCTCGGCGGTGCTCGCGACGTTTATCGCCATCGGCTTTGCGATCAGTATCCGTCTGCGCCGGTTCGTTAATTGAAAGCGCGGTCCGTGTGGAGATGGCGTCGCCCGCTGATGCTCGCATTTCCTCCGTCTGCTCGGTTATACTCCGCAGTGCCTGTCCTAGAGCCTAAGTTTTTAACTTTCCGGCACGGCGCATTCACGCGATTCATATCTTAATTAAGACATGCTTTCATGCGCTCATCAGCAGACAGGATACAAGTTTTCGAGTGCCGCGCGGTTGTGGCTTCCGGCATGGCCGGGGGTTTTAGGGCGCACTCTCTATTGAAACATTCAGACCCAAACCGCCGGGTGGTCGTCCCTTGCGTCACCGCGCGATTGATAGCGCGGCACACAGGCGAGAACGCCCGCGGAATCGCGAAGGCTCGTACACGTTCGTGCGTGGACATTCCTCACGCCGCAGAGTGCCGTTGATTGTCAACGGTGACTCGGATGCGGCTCCGAAGGATTCACGATGAACAGTACCCGCCGCGTTCCCGTGCGGATTGACGGAGTTTCCAAGTGCCTAATGCAGTTCGCTTACCGGTGGCGGGAAGTCCTTTCCCGCCCGTCGGGCGACCGAAGTTATGGCGGCGATGCATCCCACAGGCGGCGTCTAATTCTGCCGGGGGACGACACGTCGTCGACGACCGATCCGGCTTGACAGTGAGTACCCTTTTCACCAATCCATTCCTATCCGGCGAACGCAATGGCTTCGCTCTCGAACACGCGCGAATGACGAGTGCGCGCCTCGCCGTTTTATGGCTTGCAGGCGTCGCGCTTTGCGACCCGCGCCTGATTTTTCACCAGAGCGGTTTGAACCGTGCCCCGCGATACGCGGTCGGCGCGCGCCGCTCCTTACTGAGGAGACAGTTTTCCACCAATGCCGAAAGAGTTAATCGTCAGCGTCAACGGACGCGAGAAAAAGATTGCCATTATTGAAGACGGGCGCGTGACCGAGTTCTACATCGAGCGCGGCGAGGCCAGCCAGGGCATCGTCGGCAACATTTACAAGGGCCGCGTGATGCGTGTCCTGCCCGGCATGCAGTCCGCCTTCGTTGACATCGGCCTCGAACGCGATGCGTTCCTTTACGTCTCGGACTTCTTCGACGAAGAGGAGGAGTTCGAGCGCATCGTCATCGACAAGACGAAGGTCGAAGGGGCCGATGCGGAAGCCGCCGCGCGCGCGGCCACCGAGCGCCTCGAACGCGCCCGCATCGAGCGCGAGCGCCTCATTGAAACCGCACAGGAACGCGCCGAACCGTCGCTCGACGACGACGCCGAGAATCCGGCAGTTGAAGTATCGCTGCTGGGGCCTGTCGATTCCATCGCTCCCCTCCAACCGACCAGCGCATCCGGGCCGACTTTTGAGCGTAACGCAGAGGCTGTCAGTGACCGCCAACGAGCAGGGCGCAACCGCCAGCGCGAACATCGCGACGAGCGACCTTCCGCCCAAAGATCTTCAGCCGAGCGGCCTTCCCCCCAGCGACCCGTCCCGCGAACTCCCGCCGCGATGCCGCCCGTCGAGGCGGCGCTCGACGTCGCGACTCCGGAGCGAACCCACGCCATGCAAGCCGCACCGACGAGGGAAGAGATTGACACGCCATTCGCCATCGGCGCGGCCTCTTTCCAGCGCGTGATCGATGAAGACGAAGCGGCGGCGGTGGAAGAGGGTGAGATGTTCAAGGACGCGCGCTTGCAGGAACGCCTGTTTGATCAGATTCACGCTATCGAGTTCGACATCGAAGACATCGCCACGGCTGAGGTCGGCTCACTTCTCAACGCCGGCTCAACCTCCGACTCGTCCTTCCAGCGCATCGACGATGACGGCGAAGGCGACGCCGAACCCACCCGATCTAATTTGCATAGCATGCAGCGACCAGTCGCCGCGTCGGTCGCCCGATTCACCGATGCCTTCACTGAAGAAGTGACACCGGGCAGCGGCAGCGGCGGAAGTTTTGAACGCATCAGCGACGATGAGGGAGCCGAAGCGGTCATTGCGTCTGCCGGTATGTCCGGCAATGTATCCGGCAGTACGTCTCGCACCACCACGCCCGTTGAAGAGGTCACAACGACCGGGCGGCGCGGACGTTCGCGGCGCGGCGCGAAGACCACGGAGGCCGGCAGCAGGGTGGTCGTTGAGACGAACGGTAACGAAATCTTTTCCGCGACCGACGCCTTATCCGAAACGCCTGCCGGAGACGCAGTCGGTGATGCCCCGGCGACGGACGAAACGACGACGACGAAGCGACGCACCGGACGCACGCGCGCAGGCGCAACCGCCACCACTGCTGGCGCAACAACAAAAAAGGGCGCAGCGACCACCGAAGCCGCCGCCAAGCTAGCGTCCACCAGAGGCCGTTCGAAGCGTAAGCCGACGGCAACTGCCGATGATGAAAGCGAGGCCCGCCAGAAAGCTGAAAGCAGTACGGACGTGGATGACACCGCGGATACGGAAGCGAGCGTGACCACGACGCGCACGCGCGGAGAGTTCGCGCGCCGTGGCGGTCGCCGCCGCCGTCGCTCTGGCGGCAACAAGCCGGCGACAGAAAACGGCGATGAACCGCGCGCCGATGGGGGCGGCGAAGAAGCGGAACCGTTGCCAGAAGTTGAAGAAGTAATCGTCGAGACCGCGGCGCCGACACCCGCCCCAGAACCGGCAGCTAACAGAGGCCGCCGCGCGCCGCGTACAGAAGATGCAGGACGTGCCCCGCGCCCTGCTGATGATGCACGCGCTCCACGTCCTGACGACGGACGCCCCGCACGTCCTGACGACGGACGCGCTCCACGTAATGACGCCAATCGCGGCTCGCGTGGCGACAACAACCGCGGCGGCCCGCGCGGTGGTGCTGGCGGCGGCGGCGATGACACCCGTCCTGCCGGCGGACGTGACCGACGCGACCGCCAACAACCGACCATCACCGATCTGTTGCGCGAAGGTCAGGAGATTATTGTTCAGATTGCGAAAGAGCCGATTGCGGCGAAGGGCGCACGCATCACTTCGCACATCGCACTGCCCGGACGCTTTCTTGTTTATATGCCGACCATCGAGCACGTCGGCGTCTCGCGCAAGATCGAATCCGACGCTGAGCGGGTTCGCCTGCGCAAACTGATTCAGGCCATTACGAAGGAAGAGGACGTGCCGTCGGGTGGCTTTATCGTCCGCACCGCCGGCGTCGGTATGCCGGAATCCGATCTGCGCGATGACGCACGCTACCTGGTGCGGACGTGGCGCGACATCCGCCGCGCCGCCGAGAAGCCGAAGGCGCCCGCGCTCGTCCACCGCGACCTCGATCTGGTGCAGCGCATCCTGCGCGATCAACTGTCCGACGACTTTACCGCGATTCGCGTCGACTCCGAAGAGGAATATCTCGCCGTCGTTGAGTTCATCAACCGCATTCAGCCGCGGCTCGTCAAGCGCGTCAAACTCTACACGCGCGAGGAGCCGATCCTCGAAGCCTTCGGCGTGCAGGCCGAGATTGATAAAGCGATTAAGCCGCGCGTCTGGCTGCGCTCCGGCGGCTACCTCGTCATTAACCAAACTGAGGCGCTGGTCGCCATCGATGTCAACACCGGCAAGTTCGTCGGGCGCGGCGGCAGCCGTCTCGAAGACACCATCACCCGCACCAATCTCGAAGCGGTCGAAGAGATTGCGCGGCAAGTGCGTCTGCGTGACCTCGGTGGCATCATCGTCCTTGACTTGATCGACATGGAAGAGCGACGCAACCGCCAGCGCGTGCTACAAGTCTTGCAGGAAGCATTGCGGGACGATAAGTCGCCGACCAAGGTTCTTTCGTTTAACGACTTCGGCCTCGTCATCATGACTCGCAAGCGCGTCAAGCAGTCGCTCGAAAGGACGCTCTGCTCGCCGTGCCCGTACTGCCAGGGCAGCAGCCTCGTCAAGTCACCGCA
>JALZJL010000010.1 GCA_030859785.1 Acidobacteriota bacterium | reverse complement strand
TGCCTTCCTACTTAGCGGCTGTGGTTTTTGGTTGTCGCTGAGCGCGTCCGGGTGCGTCGCTGCTCACGCAGTCGCCGGCGGCTCTTGAGACACTTAATGTGGCTCCGCTCCGTCTGGACGGGCGCCGAGTCGTCAGGCGTCTCGATCATATTCGTCAGCCGCATCAGCACGATAGCTTGTCGAAGAAGCTCGATGTTGCCGGTGACGATACAGGGAATCTGAATACGGTCGAGTAAGTCGGAGGGCAGGTTGGTCGCGTCCTTGCGGCGAACCACCCATGCCTCGTCCTGCGGTACGGCAGAATATTCAATGACTTCTAGTCCTAGTAGCTTCATATAAATCCTTTGATTCTTTGATAAGGGAAAATTGTTAGCAATCATCGGCTGATGATGCCGCTGATGAATGCCTGCGTGCGGGTCTGAAGATTTTGGGGGCCAGAGGCGACCGACCGGGCAACGACCGGTCACCTCTGGTGGGGTGGAGGGGCAAGTGATGGGGTGAGAAACGTGCGGCTGTCGAACTCCGTGCGGTGAGTTCATGAAGCGCTTTTAAGGTGCTTCCAGCCACACGCTTGATCTCTATAACAAGAGCTGTGCCGCGCATCAGCACGCCGCAATATCAGGGACGAATCATCAACTTCGCCTGTGTTTGCCGGTTTCGACGCGGACGCGCCGGGATGCTTCACGATAGGTCATCAATCAGTCTGACAGGGCAGAATGATTGTTCAGTCAAATCTACCGCTCCGCACATCGGCGACCGAGTGATGTAGCGAACAGTTTTCAGTTTTTAGTTTTGAGCTGAAAACCGAAAACTAAAAACAGTTTGCCGGCGGTGAATCAGTCCTTTGCTTGAGTTTGATAGCGTCCAGATCGGCGTGCGCGGAGTTGGTATTGTTCGCTCGTTCCGTTGAGTACAATTTCTGTCGGGCGCGTCACATGATGAGCAGTGCGGTTCGTGGCGCAATCGCATGACCGACGCCCCGGCCGGGACGATCAGCGGAACATGACTGCGGGAAGAAGGGTGGAGAAGTCCGGGGACATTCTTCACCCTTTTGATATTTGTCGGAAAGAAGTTTCCGGCTTCTGAGTGTTCGAGCGTGGACTGAGATGGCGAATCGAAGCGCGAATCACCCCGTGATTTTGATCGTCGAAGAGGACGACGATGGCGGAGTCGCGTGCGCGCGGATTTAGAGGCGTTGTTTAAAACTTAAAGAAGTTGCCGGCTCGGTTGGTTGTGGAACACTGCGATGCCCGATCCTTCGCCGTCACTTGTAGATGCGGTCGAAGTCGTCTTTGACTATCCGATAGCATTCGCACGCCGAGTTTTCTAAACTTTCACGGTCGAGAATCCTGATGTGCCCGCGACGGTAGGTGATGAGACCCGCCTGCTGGAGAGTGCCGGCGGCAATCGTGACACCGGCGCGGCGCGTGCCGAGCATCTGCGCGATAAATTCCTGCGTGAGGTGGAGGTCGTCTCTGCCGGCGCGGTCGTGTGACATCAACAGCCAGCGGATCAGACGCTCCTCGACGGTGTGCAGGCGATTGCACACGGCGGTCTGCGAAACCTGCGTGAAGAGGGCGTGCATGTAGCGCAGAAGTCCACGCTGCAACGCGCCGCCGCGATTGAACTCAACTTGGAGCACGTCAGCGCTGATACGCATCCCGCCGCCGCCGGAAAGCTGCACGAGGGCTTGATTCGGTGTCGACTCGACGCCCATAAAGATTGAAATCCCGGCTACCCCTTCGTGGCCGACGACGCCGATCTCAATCGTCGTCCCGTCCTCTGACAACGCGACGATGGAGATGATCGAACCTTTGTTTGGGAAGTAAACGTAACGGATCGGTTCGTGCGGGTGATGAAGCGTCTCCCTGAGCCTCAGCTCGACGGGTTTGAGATGCGGGGCCAGCCGCTCGAAATCATCACGCGGCAGGCTCGCCAGAAGGCGGTTTTCATGCTGTGGTTCGGTCAGTGAAGACACCGTTTCCCTTATTTCCCGGTCGCTCATCAAACAACTCGCGGCACGAGCAGGAGAAAGACAGTTTCATGCCTGATATCGATTAAGTGATGTCGCAATGTTCAAGAGTTGAAGTGAGCACCGACCTGAAGTGCGTGAACAGCCACTCACAACTGGGCAGAGGAGAGGTGGAGATTGGCCGCGCTAGCCGGCTCCACCCCCACATCCCCTCTGCCCCGCTGACCACCCGCCCTCTGCCGCCTAACCGACAACGACCAAGCCGCCAGCCAAACCTTAATTGGATTTCCGAGACGAGCAAAATATCAACCACCAGCCGCGACAGTCTGTCCGTTGCCGCACAAAGAACGCATAAAAAAAGACCGCACGGACCCAAGCGTGGAAAAGTTGAAAGGTCGTCGACGCGGTGCGAGAGGAGGCAACCTTGGCACGCCGGAAACCATCAGAATGCCCGGAAAAAAGGGAATCGCGAGTCAAGCGGTTTCGCCTTAGCGGCCCCTCTGACAGACACGTCGTCAATGTACGGTGCCCGAACAGGCAAGCGTTTCGGTCAGCGAGGTTCGCGTCGGATACAAACACTCAAAGAACGTTCAAAGGGGGAATATACATGCGAAAGTTATTGTTTTTAGTGCTATTCATGGTGGCCTGCGCGCCGGCTTCCTTCGCGCAGACAACGGATGAAAGTCGAGCCGAGATTTTCCTCGGTTACTCGCACATGCAGGCTGAGGGTATCGGCGGTGTCGATACCCAGGAGGATTCGTTTGACGACGAGGTGTTCGGCGAGCGCGTCGGACTGAATGGCTTCAACGCTGCGATCACGGGTTTTGTGACGCCGCGCTTCGGCCTCACCGGCGACTTCTCGTTCAACCAGCGTAGCGACACGACCGGCACCGATACGGATCGTAGCCGTCTCGAAACGAGGGTCATTAACGTCCTCGGCGGGCCGACCGTCCGGTTCACTAGCGAGTCGCGGGTGACGCCGTTTGCGCGTGCGCTGGCCGGCGTCGCAAACACACGGTTCGAAGCCGAGAATCGTGTGCAGTTGCCAACCGGCACGACCACCAATCAGTTCGACACGAACTCGACTGACTTCGCGCTCGCGCTCGGCGGCGGCGTGGATGTGAAGTTGAGCGACCGGATCGGCCTGCGCCTGATTCAGTTCGACTACAACCCGGTCTTTCTGCGCGACCGTTCGATCAGCGTGCTCGGTCAGACCGGCGCGTTGGCGACGCAGACGCTTGAAGGTCAGCGTTCCGACAATCTGCGGTTCTCGTTCGGAATCACGATCAAGTAAACCTGGAAATCCTCATTCGTTAAGAACGACCTGAGCGCCGCGCGTGGCTTCAACAACCACGCGCGGCGCATTTTTATTGACCGGCTCTTCGGCCCTTATGAGAAAAGAGTTTTGATGTCGTCGGTGGTGAGCGACTTGAAGAAGCTGCTTTCGGTCGAGATCAACTGCGTGACGAGCGCCCGCTTGCGATCCTGCAACTGCACGATCTTCTCTTCGACCGAATCACGCACGATCAGCTTGTAGACGAAGACCGGCTTCTCCTGCCCGATGCGGTGCGTGCGGTCGGTGGCCTGCATCTCGACCGCCGGATTCCACCACGGGTCGATGTGAATCACATAGTCTGCCGCCGTCAGGTTCAAGCCGACGCCGCCCGCCTTGAGGCTGATGAGAAAGAACGGGATGTCAGGGTCTTGTTGGAATTCGTCGACGCGCGCCTGCCGGTCGCGAGTCTGCCCGTCGAGATAGGCGAACGGGATGCGCCGCTTCTTTAGTTCTGCCTCCACCAGCTTCAGCATCTGCACGAACTGCGAAAAGACGAGCGCCTTATGCCCCTCGGCGCGCAGCGTTTCGAGCGTCTCCATCAATAACTCAAACTTCGCCGACGGCCCCTTGAAACTCTTCTCGACGAGGCGCGGGTGGTTGCAAATCTGACGTAGCCTGAGCAAGCCTTCGAGCACACGGAAGCGCGCGTTGTTGATGCCTTCCTCTTCGATCATCTTCAACAGCAACGCGCGATAGTAGTCGCGCTTCTGGTTGTAAAGCTTGCGTTGCGCCGGCTCCATGTCGCAGACCATCTGCCGCTCTGTGCGCGGCGGCAATTCACGCGCGACCTGATCTTTGGTGCGGCGCAGGATGAATGGATAGACCATCTTTCTCAGGAATTGTGCCGCCCCCTCATCCGCTTTGCGTTCGATGGGCGTCGCGAACTCTTCGCGGAAGTAGTCGGCGTTGCCGAGCAGTCCGGGGTTGAGGAACGCGAACTGCGACCACAATTCCAGCGTGTTGTTTTCCACCGGCGTGCCTGTCAACGTCAGCCGGTGCTGGCCGCGCAGCAATCGCGCCGCCTTCGCCGACTCCGAGAGCGGATTCTTAATCGCCTGCGCCTCATCGAGAATCAGGTACGTGAACTCGTAGTGCATCAGCATCTGAATGTCGCGCAGCATTACGCCGTAGGTCGTCAGAATCACGTCGCAGTCGTCGAATTCTGAAACGTCTTCGGCGCGCCCCAACATCGCGTGGTTAAGAATGCGCAGGCGCGGCGTGAAGCGCGTCGCCTCGCGCTCCCAATTGAAGACCAGCGAGCGCGGCACAACGATCAGGCTCGCTTTCTTCGCAAGGCCGCGTTCCTTCAGCGATTGCAGGAAGGCGAGCGTGACGATGGTTTTGCCGGTGCCCATGTCGTCGGCCAGGCAGCCGCCGAACTTGTATTCGCGGAGGAAGTAGAGCCAGTCGACGCCGGCCTGTTGATAGGGGCGCAGTTCGCCGATGAAATGCTTCGGCAGTTTCTGCGACTTGATGCCGTCGAAACTGAGTAAGTGTTGGCGGCGGCGCGCGAACTCTTTGTCAGTGACGGCGCGTGTGTCGTCGGCGAGCAGTTGGTCGAGCATCGTCAGATGATGATTCGCGACGCGCAGACCGGTGTCCGTTTCTTCACTGAGCGCGAACAGGTGGCGGTAGCGCTCGACCCATTCCGGCGGGATTTCGCCGACCGAACCATCGGCCAACTTCACAAACCGCTCGCGCTTGCGCAGCGTCTTGCGAATCTCTGCGAGCGACACTTCGATCTCGCCGAAGTTGACCGTCGCGCGCACATCAAACCAATCAATCCCTGACGTGACACCGAATGAGATTGACGGCTTGTGGCGGTTGACGCGCGCCAAAGTCAACTCTTCCTCGCCGTAGATTTCATAGCCGGACTGCGCCAACTGCGGCACATACTTCAACAGAAAATCAAACGGGTGGACTTTGCTGCGCAACGAGAATTGACCGGCCGTCGAAGTGCGCTTCAGACCGAAGGCTGCCGCGCCGACGGCCTCCGACACCTCTGTCTCGCGCTCGATCTGGCGTGGGATCCGCACCAGCGCGCCGGTCTCCGGGTTGCGGCGAATGCTCTGCGGCGAAGGGCGGCGCTCGTACTTCATTTCGTAATCGCCGTAACCGAAGCGCAACTGCGCGTGCAACTCCTTGCCTTCTTCGGTCAGATAGAGGCGCGGTACGCATGGCGCGTCGGTCAACTCTTCCCACACGACCGACTCGCCGCGTAGCGGAAAGCGCTCGGCGAGCGGCGTCAGATGCTTTTCAAAAAAGAGATGCTCTTCGCTGTTCGGAACGCGCACCTCTGTACTGTGCTGAAAGGCAGTGATCGTCTCGAACGACTCGTCGAGCCGGAACAGCCGTGTGCCAGAGAGCACCCACAGCGGGCGATAGGAGATGACTTTCGTTTCGCGCTCGCGGAGCGAGAATGTTTCCATGCCCGCAGCGCCGAGCGCTCGCAAAGAGATGCCGTCCGCCCCTGTCTGCATCTCAATCTCGATGCGGGCCGGGTCAGGGACAACCGCCAGAAACTGTTTCAGCGGATTCTTGTCGGAGCCGGTGTAAAGCGGGCCGCCCTCCAGCAGCGTGAACAGCGCGTCGTAGTCGAGCGCCCCACCGGAACCGTAATAATCTCCGTAATACACGCCGGACGACGAAAGTAGTTTGACCAACGCGCGTTGCGCCCGCGTGACGTTGACGTAATCGCGCCCCCCGCCGGTGTTGCTCTCATACGGGCTGATCTTTTCAGCCTGCGACGACAGATGCTGCTCGACGATGATGCGCGCCACCGCTTCAGCGTCACGCCACAACTCTTCGGGAAAGAAACCGGCTACGACGCTGTACGGCACGACTGCCCATGACGACGGGCCGCGCTGTTGAAGACTGAAGAAGAGCAGTTTTGACGGATGAATTTGAGAGGCGCGCGACGCGGGACGCAGCGCCGCAGTCAGCACGCTCTCCCACGTTCGCGCCGGCGCGCGTTTCATGTGATCAATGAGAAACAGCGCCGCCCCGACTTTGTGCTTGCAGATCACGCGCGGCTCTTCGTCGGCATACGGACAACTGCACAGCACCATCAGATTGCCGTCATCCTCGTCAAGCAAAAACTCGACGCGGTAGCGCGCGCTGCCCTGCACGTGAACCACCGCCTCGTACTGATCGAAGTGTTCGACACGGAAGCGCCACGACTGGTGATAGTAAGCGCGTCCTCGCGTCGCCACCGCCGCGCCGGCCCGCGCGATCATTCGTTCGACGTTCAGCGTCGCAGGGGAAAGTGTTTTCTGTGAGTTCACAATCGGGGATTAAACCTTCTCAGAAGTTCAGCAAATCTGATTGCCGGCGCGCTCCGGCGCAGTTCGGCGTGGCGTCATGTTCACCTTCTCTTCTACACCATGACCAACCGCCATTCAAACACGGCGACGCGTGGTTGCCTCGTTAGTTCTCAAACCTTCTGTCGAGTTTACTATTCGTTAACACCGACGGATGTATGCCCGCTCGCCGCTGCTTGTGATGCAACCTTACACCGC
Source organism: Acidobacteriota bacterium (assembly GCA_030859785.1). Taxonomy (GTDB): domain Bacteria; phylum Acidobacteriota; class Blastocatellia; order Pyrinomonadales; family Pyrinomonadaceae; genus JACDEG01. The sequence continues at coordinate 2,118 of JALZJL010000010.1, read as the reverse complement.
ATGGTATCGTAATGCCATCACGAAAATTCGAGAGCGAGGGACGCTGAGGTCATGGAGACAATTTCTCATCCGACGGGTATGCCACCCAGTCCATCATCAGCGGTGCGACCGCGCGCGACGGCGCTCAGGTGCGCGCAGTTGGTGAAGCGTTACGGCGACCTTGCAGCGGTCGATCATCTCGACCTTGAAGTATTCACCGGCGAGTGTTTTGGGTTGCTCGGCCCGAACGGCGCGGGCAAGACGACGACGGTGGAAATTCTCGAAGGCCTGACCGCGCCTGACGGCGGAAGAGTCGAGGTGCTCGGCGCGACATGGGGCACGGCGCATGACCGTACGCTCCGTGAGCGCATCGGAGTGCAATTGCAGGAGACGCAGCTTTCAGAAAAGATCACTGTCGCGGAGACGGTCAGATTGTTTCGCAGCTTCTATCCGCGCGGGCGCGGTGTGGATGAAATCCTGCGCCTGGTGTCGCTCGAAGAAAAGCGCACGGCACCCGTCGGCAAATTATCCGGCGGGCAGAAGCAGCGGCTCGCGGTCGCCTGTGCATTAGTCAGCAATCCAGAGTTGCTTTTCTTAGACGAACCGACGACCGGACTCGACCCGCAAGCGCGACTGCAACTGTGGGACATCGTCGAAAAGTTTCGCGCCGGCGGCGGCACGATTCTGCTCACCACTCATTACATGGAAGAAGCTGCGCGCCTGTGCGACCGCGTCGCGATTATGGATCACGGACAAATGATCGCGCTCGGCACGCCCGACGAATTAATCGCCTCGCTCGGTGCCGATCAGATCATCGCGCTCAACGTCACGGACGAGTTGGACGAACGGCGGCTCACCAATTTGCGCGGCGTGCGCGGCGTGCGTCGCACCGGTTCCGAATCAGCCTATGCATTGACCGTCTCCGACATCGGCGTGGCGCTCCCGGCCCTCCTCGCTGAGTTGAAGACGGAGGGGGTGATATTGAACACACTGACAACGCATCAAGCGACACTCGAAGATGTGTTCGTCAGCCTGACGGGGAGGATGTTGCGCGATGGCTGAGGTTGAGGAATACGTCGGCGCGGAGAGTGTGGCAACGACAAACGAGACAGAAGCGCGGGCGGGCGGCGAGGAGATGCGGGGCCGGGACGGAGAGAATCGCGCGCGCCATACGTTCCACCCGCTGATCGAACTGACGCTGGTCCGGCTCCGCGAGTTTTTGCGCGAGAAGGAAGCGGTCTTCTGGGTGTTTGTCTTTCCGGTGCTGCTGGCATTGGCGCTCGGCATCGCGTTCCGCAACACCGCGCCGGAGAAGATTCGTGTCGCCGTTGAAAGCACGACAAATTCGCCGGTCGCTGAACAGATCGTCCGCGCTCTGTCGGGGTCGGGTGAGATCGAAGCATTCGTGCTGGAGCCTGCCGAAGCCGCGCGTCGTTTGGGCGGCGGCAGCGTGTCGCTCGTCGTGCGCACGAACGCGATGCCCGCTACAGAAAATTCGATAGCCGATGCTTCTGCTGCGTCGCTCGCGCCGGCGAATCAAGCGCGCGTCTTTGCGCCGGATGTCGAGTATCGCTACGACGCGACGCGCCCCGAAAGTCGCATCGCACGGCTCGCGGTTGACGACGCGCTGCAACGCGCGCAGGGTCGGGCCGAGGTCGCGCGCACACGCGACGAGCGGGTGACGGAGCCGGGCGGGCGCTACATCGATTTCCTGATCCCCGGCCTGGTCGGGTTGAACCTAATGGGCAGTGGCATGTGGAGTCTCGGCTTTAATATCGTCACCGCGCGCGGGCGGAAACTTCTAAAACGCTTCGCGGCGACGCCGATGCGCCGGTCACATTACCTGCTGTCATTCATGATGTCGCGGCTGGTTTTCCTCGCGCTCGAAGTCGTCGCGGTGCTCGGCTTCGCGTGGTTGGTGTTCGGCGTCACGGTGCGCGGTTCGCTCTTCAGCGTCGCGGTCATCGTGCTGCTTGGCGCGTTAACGTTTTCAGGGATCGGGCTGCTCGTGGCGGCGCGCCCGACGACGGTTGAAGGCGTCTCCGGGTTAATGAATTTTGTGATGCTCCCGATGTGGATGCTGTCCGGCACGTTCTTCTCGTCGGCGCGCTTCCCGGAGTTCGCGCAGCCATTCATCAA
>JALZJL010000132.1 GCA_030859785.1 Acidobacteriota bacterium | reverse complement strand
GACGCCGGTTAGTGTCTCCGGTTAGGGGCATAACTGTTGCAGGCAAAAGGGCTTCAAAAACAGTCGAGCGACCTTACCGCTGCGTTGAATTGTAATTAGAGCGTTGCACTTACAAGTTGAATCCGCCATTTTTGAAGAGGTGAGCCTGAGACCGCTTAGGTCAAGCGGGGGATTGGAGAATGTTTGCGTCGATGTGGGGAGCAGTGATGATAACTGCTGACGACGCGTTTTCCAGACAATGTTGGCTGATTAGCCAAGAAAATGCGCGCTCACTCTTCTGCGATTTACATGACGCGAAATCAATCCTTCAACTTTGTCTTGGAAAAGACCCGCCGTGCGCACATACGGCAGCAAGAGTGACTATACACGGCCAACAAGAATTGTCCAAGTTTAACAATTATTTCCAGGCTGGCGAAGTAGCGCAACTTATCAATCCGCGAGGGCAAGTTACTGATTAAAAGTCGGGTAGGTGATGAGTACGGACGCAATGGTGTCGATCAACCGGGTTCCCGGTGCGCGCTCCGTTTCATTGTTGCAGATGATTGAAAAGACGAGCACTTCGCCTTCGGCAGTGGTGGCGTATCCGGACAGCGCGTGGACATAGGTGAGCGCGCCGGTCTTGGCGGTCAGGCGTTGCCCGGCGGCTCCGGCATTGCGCAGACGATATTCGAGTGTTCCGTCACGCCCGCCGATTGGCAGGGAATCGAGAAAGATTTTAGCGACCGTCGGCGGGCGCTCCGCCATCCGCCGCATCAATAGCGCGGTCGCGCGCGGCGTCACAAGGTTTAAGCGCGACAGTCCGGAACCATCATGAAGTGTCATCCCGCGTGTTCGGACGCCCGCCTCTTCCAGCCACTTGCGCACCACGGCCAGCCCCGCTTCATCGTCACGACGGACGCGCATTCGCTCCGGGTCTTCGACCGGGGCCACATCCCCGCGCTCTTTGCCGAGCGTCCGCAGCAGCAATTCGGCTTCAAGATTCAAGCTCTCTTTGTTCGTGTCATGGACGACTTCGCTGAGCGGACGACTCAGCACCGAGGCCATTTCAATGGCGCGATTCGGATCAAAGTTTTCAGCCGCTTGAATCCGCCAGTCGCGGACGCGGACACCGCCTTCGACAGCGATGCCGCGGGCCTTAAGCGCATCGCGGAACAACGTCGTCGCCCATCGCGCCGGCTGATGAACGGAGAGGCGCACCCCGTAACCTTCGCTGCCCGCCGGATAATCTCCCCACACGCGCACTTCGTTTGAGGACAACTCACGCTCGACACCGACGCTCGGACGCGAGCCACGCTCCGCCGTGCGGGCGTCGCTGGTCACGCGGACGGATTCGGTCGGCGGGATGACTTTTACCGCTACCGGGTCGCCGACCTCCGCCGCCGGCGCAATGCTGACAGTGACTTCGTTGCCGTCAACCGAGAGCGCGCTCGGAGCAGCGCCGAAGTACCACTGCACGTCTTCCCACAGCCAGCCGTCGCCGACCTCTTCGACGCGGAAGTAGCTCTCATCGCCGATCACGTCACCGCGCACACGGCGCACGCCGCGCTCGTACAGTGCTGCGGCCAAATGAGCGAGGTGCGCGGTTGGGCGTCGCTTGACGGAACGCGAAGCGAAGTCGGGTGCGCCGCGACCATAGAGCACCAGATCAGCGTTGAGCGTCCCGTCGGCGTCCGGCATCGCGTCCGCGTAGACGGAAGTGCGCCAGCGGTAATCCGCGCCGAGCAGGTCAAGCGCGACAGCGGTGGTGTAAACCTTCATGTTGGAGGCTGGGGTGAATAACTGATCGGCGTCGCGCTCGTAGATGGTGCGCCCATCTCGCAACGACATCACCACAACGCCCCACTGCGCAGATGCGAACTCGCTTTCATTGATCGCCCTGTCGATTTGCTGACCAAGTGCGGCGTCCATCTCGCGCGGATCAACGACCGCGGTGTTTGTGTCGGTAGTAGTGGCCGGCTGCGCCGCTACGATTGATGCGTGACTGGACTCGCGATGATGTTGTTGTTGCTGTTCGTCGACGGGGCTGACGAACAGCGACGTGACGGATGCGATGGCGGTTAACAGGACGGCGGCTGACACGCCTCCGGCGAGAAAGGCGCGACGGGTTCGAGTGGTGTCGGTCATGAAGCGTCGGTTCAGCGCGAGAAGATCGAGGCCATGCGTTCAGCGGTCAGCACCGCGCGTGTCGATGCGTAGGCATCATCGACGGAGATGTTCATGATGTCCCGACCGTGGATGACGCGATGGCGTTTGCCGGGCGGGACGTAACACTTCAGCATCGGGTGGGTCGCCAACAAAATCACAACCGGCGTTCCGACCGCCGCCGCGATGTGCATCGGCCCGGTATCATTCGAGACGAAGACGGCGAGCCGCGCCTGCGCCGCCGCGAGTTGTGGGACGGTCAACCGGTCGAGAACAATTGTTGACGGCGGGAACTGTGCGCGCACTTCGGTTAACATCGCGCGCTCTTCGGGGCCGGCGAACAGAACGACACGCACGCCATCGTTGTTTTCAAGTCGGCGGGCGAGTTCTCCGAATCGTTCGACCGGCCAGCGCCGGCTCGCGTGGCCCGCGCCGGGAAAGATGCCGACGAGCGGAGTATCGCTCTCAGCGTGTGCCTTGCGCAGTAATTGTTCGACGTGCTGATTATCATCGTCGCGCGGACGCAGGCGTGGGACGCGCGAAATCTTGCCGACACCGAGCGGCGCGAGCACGTCGAGGTAACGATCAACAGCATGTTTGGTGCGATCTTCGATTGGCGGACGCTCGCGAAACTTTGAGAGAAAGTCGAGCGACCGTCCGGGCCGCCGCGAGAACAAACGGTGATTCGCGCCGGAGAGATAGCCGAGCAGATTGGTCTCCGAGAGGCTGTGAAGGTCGATCACAAAGTCATACTTCGACCGGCGGACATTTCTGACCAGCCCCATGATCTGCCAGAGCGAGAGTGTCTTCGGGCCATCGCGCAAACCGACGCGGTCGACCGCCAGCATTTCGTCGGCGTGGCCGGACATTTCGACGACCGGCGCGGCGGCGCGCCCGACCGCGACCGTGATGCGCGCATGAGGAAAGCGTGTGCGAATCGCCTGGAGCGCGGGCAGACTGAGCACCACGTCGCCGAGTTGCCCGAAGTCTATGACAAGTATGTTACGCGGATCGAAGCTCACAGTGAATGCCGAACTACAAAATGCCGAACTTGCGAAGCGCCAAACGGACAGAGCTGAGCCGCACGGCAAATCTTTTTACACTTCGCGCAAATCCCGCCCGGTCATTTCGACGGGCTGAGCGATGCCGAGCATGCCGAGAAGCGTCGGCGAGACATCTCTGAGCGAGCCGCCTTCGCGCAGCTTCACGCCGAGCGCAGCTTCGTCGACAAGGTGAAAGGGGACCGGGTTGGTAGTGTGCGCGGTGTGCGGCTGGCCCGTCTTGAGGTCAATCATCTGCTCGCAGTTGCCGTGGTCGGAGGTAATCACCGCGCGTCCCCCGGCCTTACGCAGACCCTTGGTGATCCAGCCGAGGCATGTGTCAACGTATTGCACGGCCTCGATGGTCTTCGACAGATTGCCACTGTGCCCGACCATATCCGGGTTAGCGAAGTTGATGATATACACATCCGTCTCGTTCTCTTCGAGCGCGCGCAGGACTTGGTCGGTGATCTTGAAAGCGGCCATCGCCGGCTCAAGGTCGTAGGTCGCGACCTTCGGCGAGGGAACAAGCAGACGCTTCTCGCCGGGGAACTCCTTCTCTGTGCCGCCGTTGAAAAAGTATGTGACGTGCGCGTACTTCTCCGTCTCGGCGATGCGGTAGTTGCGGACCCCGACGCCGGTCATCACATCGGCCAGAATGTTCGTGTGTTGTAGTTGATAAAAGGCAACCGGCAGCAGGAAGGTCTTGTCGTAAACGGTGAGGCAGGCATAGTCGATCTGCGGTCGTCCCGGCGTCGGGAACCCGTCGAAGCCAGGCACGGCGAGCGCGTTGGTAATCTGGCGCGCACGGTCGGAGCGGAAGTTGAAACAGATGACCGAGTCGCCATCGCTGATCGTGGCGACGGGTTCGCCGGTCACGCGCGTGACGACGATTGGCTGGATGAATTCGTCGGTTACGCCGCGCTCGTAAGAACGTATGATGGCCGCGACCGGATCGACGGCGCGCTCGCCTTCGGCGTGAACCATCAGGTCATAAGCGAGCTTCGTCCGCTCCCAACGCTTGTCGCGGTCCATCGCGTGATAGCGACCGATGACTGACGCGATGCGCCCGCAACCAATCTCCGTGCATTTCAACTGCAATGCTTTGACGTAACCGGAGGCCGACATCGGCGGTGTGTCGCGCCCGTCGGTGTAGCAGTGAATATAGACCCTTTCGAGGCCGCGCTCCTTCACCATTCGCAACAGCGCGTAGAGGTGTTCTTGCGACGAGTGAACCATGCCGTCGGAGAGCAGACCTATCAAGTGCAGCACGCCGCTGCGCCGCTTCGCGCCGTTCATCGCGGCGACGAGTGCTTCGTTTGTGAATAACTCGCCCGACTCGACCGCGTAATCAATGCGTCCGACATCAGTGCGAATCACACGCCCTGCACCCATGTTCAAATGCCCGACCTCGGAATTGCCCATCACGTTTCCCGGCAGCCCGACGCACGTCCCCGAAGCTTCGATCAGCGTGTGCGGATACTTTTCGCGAATCTCGTCGTAGTACGGCAGCGAAGCCTGCGCGATGGCATTGCCTTCGCGCTCCATTGTGTAACCGAACCCGTCCAGAATAATCAGCGCCAGCGGCCCTTGTTTCTCAAACAATGTTCCATCTCCCTCGCATCAAGTCGAACGCGAAAACGATTTGTCACGAGATGACGTAACGTGACGTGTCATTGAAATTCATTGCGTCTTATTGAAATCCATTACGTCGCACGATTCCGCCGACACTTCGTCGAGTTACTTTTTCGCCGCCTTCTTTTTCTTCTTTTCGTCGCGGCGCGCGTCCTTGCCGGTCATGTCCTTCACCGGCGTTTGCGCCAACTGATAGAACGCCGCCATGCCGGGGAAGAGCGCGGTGTCGCGGAGGTCTTCTTCGATGCGCAGCAGTTGGTTGTATTTCGCGATGCGGTCGCTACGCGAGAGCGACCCGGTTTTGATCTGCCCGGCGTTAGTGGCGACCGCGAGATCGGCGATAAACGTGTCTTCGGTTTCGCCGGAGCGATGCGAGATGATGGCAGTGCGGCGATGCGTGCGCGCCAGTTCAATTGCGTCGAGCGTCTCGGTCAATGTGCCGATCTGGTTGACCTTGATGAGAATGGAATTGGCGACGCCGCGCTCAATCCCTTTGCGCAGAAACTCTGTGTTGGTGACAAACAGATCGTCGCCGACGAGTTGGACGCGGTCGCCCATCTCGTCGGTCATTAGCTTCCAGCCGTCCCAGTCACCTTCCGCGAGGCCATCTTCGATGGAGATGATCGGATACTGATCGACCCACGATTTCCAGTAAGCGACCATCTCTTCGCTCGATAGTTTGCGCCCGTCGGATTTTTTGAAGACGTAATGCTTGCCGTCGTGAAACTCGCTGGCTGCCGGGTCGAGCGCCAAGTATAAATCGCGCCCCGCCGTGTAGCCCGCCTGCGTGATGGCTTCGAGGATCGTTTCGATGGCCTCTTCGTTCGAGCGCAGGTTCGGTGCGAAGCCGCCTTCGTCGCCGACGCTCGTCGCCAGTCCGCGTTTCTTCAGCACTGCTTTCAGCGCGTGAAAGATTTCCGCGCCGACCTGTAAGGCATGACGGAAATTACCCGCGCCGGTCGGCATCACCATGAACTCTTGAAAGTCGACGTTGTTATCGGCGTGCGCGCCGCCGTTCAAGATGTTCATCATCGGGACGGGGAGCGTGCGTGCGTTCGCGCCGCCGAGGTAGCGATAGAGTGGCATCTCAAGGTATGTGGCGGCGGCGCGCGCCGTGGCAAGCGAGACGGCGAGCAGCGCGTTCGCACCGAGTTTGGATTTCGTCTTTGTGCCGTCGAGCGCAATCAGCGCCTGATCGACCTCCGCCTGGTCGAGCGCGTCCATTCCCTCAATTCGTTCGGAGATATGGTCGTTGATGTTTTGCACGGCCTTCAACACACCCTTGCCGCCATAGCGCTTTTTGTCGCCGTCGCGCAGTTCGACCGCTTCATTCTCGCCGGTCGACGCGCCCGAAGGGACGGCGGCGCGCCCCACTTCACCGCTGATTAAAGCGACCTCTGCCTCGACCGTCGGGTTACCGCGCGAGTCCAGAATTTCGCGGGCGTGGATGGAATCGATCATGCTCATGATGTGCGAGCGTGCTCCTCGGATTTTGGGTTAGGAAAGACGCGAAAGACTACCACATCCGGGTGACGGACGGCCAAAATAGGAAAGTTAAAAAAGCGTGTCGAGTTGCCCTTTTGGCAGAGAGTTCAAGGGCGAGCATTAGCAGGCGCGCTGACGCGGTGAGTTGAGCCAAACCGCTAAGGTAAAGTGCGGCTGGTCATCATATTGCGGAGTGAAGATGGCTAAGAATCGAGAGCCTTAATGATCTATTTGGAACGTTTCCTGACAGGCTTCTTGCGTGCTCGGCTGGCGAGTTCCGCACGCAGCCGTTCGACTTCAGCTTCGGCTTGCAGAGCGCGCTCTTCGCCCGTCGGAATCAGGCGGCCTTCAGCATCGCACCAACGCAGCCAGATGCCCTCCCTGTCTTCAAATACACCCTGCCAGTGAGTTAAGGTCAGGCCGAGATCGGGTAACTGATTGCCTTCACGCCGCAGATACCGCTTACCGAATCCGAGTTCGTAGACGCGCAGCGTATCCTTACTCAAATGATTATTCGGGTCATACACCACGTAATAATTGACGCCTATCCGGGCATAGTCTTTAAGCTTGCCCGTCAACTCGCCGCCCTTGCGGTTGGAGACGATTTCGAGGACGACTTCCGGCACTTTGCCGAATTCCCAAACGAAGTAAGTGCGATGCGCCTTGTCGTACCAATCCCTGTGCGGCGCAACATCGAGGCTCAGAAAAAAGTCGGGCACGAGCGGCGGCTGATGCACAGCGAAGAAGATGCCGACATTCACTTCGGCTAAGAATTTGCGCCGCTCCTGCGGCTGATCTTCGCTCGGCGGTGGCGACCAAGAGGCGTATAAGGGTCGTTTCAAAAGCGTCTGTTGTTTCGCGGAAAAGAGATTGTCCACCGGCTCATCATCCTCCGTGACGATGTTCTCAATTTGCGCGCGCAGATCTAAAGGAATTTCAGCTAATACCTGTGACATGCGTTTACCTCTGTCGTTTTGTGATGCCGCACGATGATCTCCGCCTTCTGGCCGGGAGTGTAACTCAGACACATCGGGGACTCAATGTTCTCGGCCATCCGCTGCGGCTCACCGCATCATTCATCAGATGGAGATTCCAGCGTCCCCAATTCTTCGGCGGGTAGCGGCTCTGTTTTCAGCGGTGGCAATGGGACTTCGGGAAAACTCTTCGTCCACTCGGCGTACTTTCGCGCGTTGATCTTGCGCGCCATGCTCTGCGAGGTCATGTAGCGGAGCGTTCCGAAGACGGGGCGCTCCGGTCCCCACGCGCGGTCGTGCTTGCCGAAGCACCACAGAATCCCGGCGTAAGAATTCGGGTTGCGCCCATCGAGCGCGTACTTGTTATTCAAGTGTTCCAGCAATCGAAATGACTCTTCGTAACTCGCCTGCCATTCAATCACTTTCTTACCCCACAGCATCCGCGCGTAGTTATGAATCTCGCCGGTGCGGACGAGTTCGCGTTCGGTCGCGTCCCACAACTCATCATAAGTGTCGCCGCGCTCGATCTGCTCCGGCGGCAAAACGGCGGGGCGCGGATCATTGGCATGCTTCGTCATCGTCTTCTGCGCCCAGTCGGGCAGCGATTCGAGCGAATCGTAGCGCGCATTGAAGCGCGTGAAGTTGTAAGACAACTCGCGCCGTACAATCAATTCTTCGAGATACGCTTCCTTCGCGGGGGCGGGCACGTCCGCGTCGTTCACCGCTTCGACAATCTCGTGCGCCGAGAGAAAACCGAAGTGAAGGTAAGAACTGAGCCGCGATGTGCCGTCCTCGCCCGGCTCGTTACGCGACTCGTCATAGCGCGGCAGGATTTTATTGACGAAGTGACGCAGCCGCGCGCGTCCCGCTTGTGTGCCGCCATGATAGAGCGGCGACGGCATGACCGTGTGATCAATCGCGCACCCCGCGACGAGTTCGGGAATGTTGCGCGCGGTGACCTCGGTCTCTTCCGGACAGACGACTTCGAGCCGCGGCGCTTTGTGCGTGACACGCACGGTCGGCACCGCCTCAAGATAGCCGGGTAGCATGCGCTTGATCTTCGGGCGGATGGTGCGCGCCGCGAACTCTTCTTTGGTGAAGGCGGACAGCGGGATGATGCCATTTGAGTCGACGGCGTAAACCGGCACGGTCGCTCGCTCGCTGATGCGGCGGTTGTGTTCCGGGATGATGAAGCACGGAAAGTCGTCGGTCACGACGAGCGCCGCGTCCTTCGCGAGTCGCGCCACGGTGTCACGCGGGTCGCGCTCGTGGCGCTGAAGGTAGAAGATGTAACGAATGCCGCGCCGCTCGAACTCAGCGCGCTTTTCGGCGACGCCTTCGAGGATGAACGTGTGCAGCCGGTCGTTCGCCCACGGATAGTAATATTTCAAACCTTCGTAGACGACGAGCGGCAGTTTTCTTTCATTCGCCATCCGCGCCGCGAAGTTCAGCGCGTGGTTGTGCGTCGTGCGTTTGAAAATCTGCATCCAGTACAGCACATAGCGCGCGGCACTGTTTTCCGGGCGGTCGTTGAGGAGCGTGGTGCGTTCGTCAAGCTGCATCGCTGTTTGGCAAACCTCGAAGTAGGGTTCAATCTTTCAATTTTCGACGCAGCTTAGCGAGCACGGATGTTGATTGTGCGGCGTGAGTCTCACGAATGTTCGTCTACCCCATCGCCGCTTGAGGAGGCATTGGTAGATTTTAAGCAAACCATTCAGCCACGAATGACACGAATCGCACGAATCAATTCATTGATAGAAAGTCACACGGGGCAACCGAGAGCGATGATTGTGTGACATACGTTCTCGCTCACATATTTCATTCGTGTCATTTGTGTAATTCGTGGCTCATGCTTTTGCTTGAAGCCTATGATTTAGGAAGGTTGCGAGCCGTCGAGCAGATCATCGAACGCCGTGTCGGGTAATTCTTCGAGCGAGCGCACGACGATGTCGGCTTGCAGCGCGGAGTGTTCCGTCAGCACGCCGATAGTGCGCATGCCGCCGCGCCGTCCGGCCTCAACACCGGCGGGCGCGTCCTCGACGACAACCGAGCGCGCGGGCGGGACGCCGACCTTTTCCGCCGCTCTCAGAAAGACTTGCGGGTCGGGCTTGCCGCGCTCTACGTCTTCGGCAGTGACGACGGCGTTGAAATACTCTCTGATGCCGAGCACGTCGAGAATCGCTTCGATGTTTAAGAGCGGGGCTGACGAAGCAATCGCTTGCCGCCAGCCTGCGCCGTGAAGTCGTGTGAGCCAGCGCGCGACGCCCGGCAGCAGTTCGACACCGCCTTCGCGCAGCATCTCTCGATAACGCGCTTCTTTATAATCGCTGACGCGCTTGATCTCATTCGCCGGGTAGTCGGCTCCGAAGAGGGCGCGCATGATCATGTCATTGCGATGACCGAAGAAGGATGAAAACTTTTCCCGCGTCAATTGATAATTTTCGGCTTCCAACGCCTCGCGCCACGATAGCCAGTGGTATTCGCTCGAATCGAGCAGCGTGCCGTCCATGTCCCACAGCACGGCGCGCGGTTGAAGGGGCGACGGTTGATTGTCTGTTGTGCTCATGTGTTCCAACTGTATAAAGCAGGGTGGTAATATTTGGCAAAGGCGGCGACGAACAAAATCGAAAGGAAAGCAGATGCCGATACCACACGGCCCGTGGATAATTCATAACTCGACTGAACAGTACAGAGACAAGTGGCTCAATGTTCAGCGCGATGATGTGACCAAGCCGGACGGCGAGCCGGGTAAGTTCGCGTTCATCAAACTGCTGCCGGGCGTGTCGGTGCTCGCGCTTGACGACGAGGGAGGCGCTCACTTGACGAGTGAGTTTCGCTACGCCGTCGGGCGCGATAGCGTCGAGGTGGTGAGCGGCGCGATTGACGAAGGCGAAGAGCCACACGCAGCGGCGCGGCGCGAACTTCGGGAAGAACTTGGCATCGAAGCCGAAGAGTGGATCGACCTCGGCTGGCTTGACCCGCTCACCTCGCAACTCGTCTGCCCGGTCAACCTCTACCTCGCGCGCGGTCTGACGTTCAGCGAGTCAGAGCGCGAGGGGACGGAGTTGATTGAAGCGGTGACCGTTCTGTTTGATGAAGCCGTCAGCATGGTAATGGACAGCCGCATCACGCACGCGCCGAGTTGTGCGCTGATTCTGAAGGCGAGCGAGTACCTGCGTGTTCATCCACGCGACAGGCAACCTTGAAGTCCTCTACGCAAAGCGGCGGCACGACTCTCGAAACTTCAGAGCGTGCCGCCGTGAAACTGACTCTTCAGCCCGCCGCCCATATGGACTTCACGCCCCCGCCGTCGAGATTTTCTCTAATTGGTTGAGCTTCTCTGCTTCCATCCGCGCGCCGAGATTGTTGATCTCTTCCTTCGTCAAAATCTTGCGCACGCTCTTGAACATTTCATCTTCTTCCTCTTCGACGTGGTGCTCAACATTCTCTTTCAGCACCTTCAGCTTGGCCGTCCACTGCTCGGTGTCCACCGGCATCGAGGCCAACTCGCTGAGAAGTATCTTGACGACGTGATGCTCTTCGTAACCTTCGAGCGTGATGGCGCGCGTTTCGGCGGCGTCCTTGATCGCCGGGTAGAAAATCGTTTCTTCGATGTGCGCATGAACATCAAGCTCGGCCTTCAGCTTGGCAAACAACTCTTCGCGGGTTTTCAAGGCTCGCTCGGTCGTCGGCTCGAGCTTCTCGAAAATAGCGGAAACCTTTTCGTGGTCGTTCTTCAGTAATGTAATGGCATCCATACGATTCTCCTTTTCATTGTTCAAATGTGGGGTGCGCTTGCACGAAAATAAAACGCTTGTCTGATGCGTACCGAAGAGGAATCAATTACAGTGCCACCAAGTGTTGAACGGCGGCAGAGTGGGTGCGGCATTTAGCCGAATCCCTTTCTCTTGCAGTAAACTAAACTCCCTTCCGCGGAGAAGATTTCGATGACGGCAGAGAGCAAGCAACCACATCACGAACAGACGCCCGCGCAGCAGTCGGCGGAGAACGCTTCTTCCGACGTGCAGCCGACGCATTACGAGGCCGCCAAGCAGGGGATTAAGACTGAACGCGAACTGAGCGCAGAGGCGTCTTCTCAAACAGTTGATGAGAGACTGGTCGCCGTCCATCCCGGCGTGCATGCGCAACCGCCCGCCGGTCACACGGGCATCGATATTGAGTCAATCAGCGAAGCGGCGGGCGGCGTACCGGCGGTGGTATCGAGTGTGAAGCATGCCTGGCGCGAGATGGGCGCGGTGCGCTCTCTGCGCACACTGTCGCAGGTGAATCAGAAGGACGGCTTCGATTGTCCGGGGTGCGCATGGCCCGACCCCGATGGTGAACGTTCGCACGTCGAGTTCTGCGAGAACGGCGTCAAGGCGGTCGCGGAAGAAGCGACGCGGGCGCGCGTCACGCCGGAGTTTTTTCAGCAGTGGAGCGTCGCGGAGTTATCGCGTCAGACAGATCACTGGCTCGGCAAGCAGGGGCGGTTGACGCACCCGATGTTATTGCGGCGCGGCGCTACGCACTACGAGCCGATTAGTTGGCATGACGCTTTCGCGCTTGTCGCCGACGAGTTGAACGCGCTCGACTCGCCCGACGAAGCGGCGTTCTATACGTCGGGCCGCACCAGCAACGAAGCGGCGTTTCTCTATCAATTGTTCGTCCGGCAGTTCGGCACCAACAATCTTCCCGACTGCTCCAACATGTGTCACGAGTCGAGCGGCGCGGCGCTGACGGAAACCATCGGCATCGGCAAGGGGACGGTCACGCTCGAAGATTTCAACCTCGCCGAGGTGATCATCGTCATCGGGCAGAATCCCGGCACCAACCATCCGCGCATGCTCACGTCGTTGCAAGCTGCGAAGCGCAACGGCTGCAAAATCATCCACATCAACCCGCTCCCCGAAACCGGCCTCAATCGCTTCAAGCACCCGCAGGAGGTGAACGGCGTGTTGGGGCGCGGCACACAGCTCTCCGATCTATTTCTACAGGTGCGAATCAACGGCGACGTGCCGCTGCTGAAAGGCATCATCAAAGAGATGCTTGAAGAGGAAGCGCGCCGTCCCGGTGAAGTGCTCGACCACGAGTTCATCGCGGCACACACCGCCGGCTTGGCGGAGTTCGCGCGTGCCTTGAATGAAGTCGGGTGGGACGACATCATCGAACTGAGCGGCATCACCCGTGAGCAGATGCGCGAGGCCGCGCGAATCATGTCTGAGTCGAAGCGGACGATTGTGTGTTGGGCGATGGGATTGACGCAGCACAGGAACGCGGTCGCGAACATACAGGAGATCGTCAACCTGCTGCTGCTGCGCGGACAGATTGGCAAACCGGGCGCGGGCGTGTGTCCGGTGCGCGGCCACTCTAACGTGCAGGGCGACCGCACGATGGGCATTTGGGAGCGACCGACCGACAGTTTTCTTGACGCGCTGGCCCGCGAATTTGATTTTGCGCCGCCGCGTCATCACGGCTACGACACGGTCGAATCAATCAAAGCGATGCACGTCGGGCGTGTCAAAGTCTTCTTCGCGCTCGGCGGAAACTTTCTCTCCGCGACGCCGGACACCGAGTACACAGCGGAGGCGCTGAGAGGGACGCGCCTGACCGTGCAGGTCTCGACGAAACTCAACCGCGCGCACCTCGTGACCGGCGAGCAGGCTTTGATTATGCCGTGTCTGGGTCGCACCGAGCGCGATGTGCAGCGAGCGGGCGCGCAAGTGGTCAGCGTCGAGGATTCGATGGGCGTCGTGCATGCTTCGCGGGGCACGCTCGAACCGGCGTCGCCGCATCTGCTCAGCGAGACGGCGATTGTCGCGCGGCTCGCGCACGCGACTTTGAAAGAGCGGAGCACCGTCGATTGGTTGTCGCTGGCCGCCGACTACGACCGCATCCGCGAACATATCGCGCGCGTCATTCCCGGCTTCGACGATTACAACCGGCGCGTGCGCGTCCCCGGCGGCTTCTATCTGCCGAACCTGGCGCGCGGACGCGAGTTTGTCACCGCGACCGGCAAGGCCAACTTTACCGTCCATCAACTTCCGCGGCACACGCTCGCGCCAGGACAATTCCTGATGATGACGATGCGCAGCCACGACCAATTCAATACCACGATTTACGGACTCGACGACCGCTATCGCGGCATCTACAACGAGCGGCGCGTCGTCTTTCTCAATGCGGAAGATGTAAGAGAGGCTGGATTGAAGAAAGGCGACGTGGTTGATCTCGTCAGCCACTTCGACGATCAGGAACGCACGGCGCGTCGCTTCATCGTCGTGCCGTACAGTATCCCGCGCCGGTGTGCGGCGACATATTTCCCGGAGACGAACGTGCTCGTCCCCGTCGGGAGCGTCGCCGAGCGGAGCAATACGCCGGCATCAAAATCCGTCGTCATCTCCTTACGCCCGCCCGCCAAAAAAGAGGCGCGGTTGGGCAACGATCACGCTGACGAACAAGGATGAAGGGTCGAGTAAAAGTGGTGATAGAGAGCCTCGCCCCGGCCTTGCCCGACGGGGGCGAGGTTATTTCGCGCAGAACAAATATGTGCGCTCTTCGTCTATCCCACTTTATGTTGCCGGCCCTGCCGGATTAAAAGTGCCAGCGCGGCGAGGCCGAATCCGGAGCCGACCCCGATGCCCATTTTCGTCGCGCCGACGGACGGAACGGCAGCCTTGGAGCCATCCATCGTCTTGCCGCCGGCCAGCGCCTTGTCGATTTCTGCGCGCGTGAATTTGCGCGGAACGATCTGCGCGTTAACCTCGTGCTTGGACGATTGGGACTTCGGTTCGACCCTGCCGTTTGCCCCTAATCGGACGAGCACGCCGGTGTCGTGGCCGCTGTATGTGCCGTTGATCGCCAGCACCCATGCGCCCTCGACAGGCCACTCCTGCCGGATCGCGTAAACCCCTTCGGAGATTGATGTCAGTCGAAGCGGCACGGTGCGGCGCTCTCCCTTCACCACTCCTTCGGCTGTCGCCGACACAGTAGCGTCCGAGGGTTTTTTGCAGCCGTATGGTCGGACAAGCAAGACGGCATCTTTGAATTGGGGGTTGTCGGTCGGAGGGATTTCGACCGAGAGATAAAAACCTCCGGCCATAGCTCCGGGGGCGAAGGCAAGAATCATGAATAAGGTGAGCCAAAAAGCTTTCTGGTTTGCGACCGTTCTGCCAAACATTTGAAGTCCTCCTCTGCGGTTGAATTTGACGATTAGACGGGGCGGCCCGCGCGCTTCTTCCATATTTTTACGGCGCGACGCGACCGGCATGCGGTCGGACGGAGCGAAGACATTTCAGGAGTGCGAAGTTAAATGACCTTCAAACCGTGCTGTATAATCTGTTCAGGTGAGTAGGTCAAGCATCATTTACACAATCATCACGGAGGTACGCTCGATGAATGGGAAGCCTTTGCTTGCCGCACTGATTATTTTCACACTGGCTGCGATACTTGACTTGAAAGCGCAACCCGTCGGGAGTGCGTCGAAGCAGACGACAAGGCGAGAGGTCGCCGTCACCTTTGACGATCTGCCGGTGATCTCGGCGACACGCATCAGCGCGGACGAGCGCCGCGAGATTACGATTAAGTTGCTTCGAAGCATCGCGGCAGGTAAGGTTCCGGCGGTCGGCTTCGTCAACGAAAATAAGCTGCTCGATGACGGCGCGCGGGATGAGAAACGAGTCGCGCTGCTTCAGATGTGGATCGACGCCGGACTCGAACTCGGCAACCATTCATTCTCGCACCCCGACCTGCACTCAACGCCGCTCGAAAACTTTCAGCAGGATGTCGTGCGCGGCGAAGAGGTGACGCGCATGTTGCTTCGGAAGAAGGGGAAGAATCTGCGCTACTTCCGTCACCCGTTTCTGCACACTGGCCGGAGTCTGGAGACGAAGCGCGCGTTCGAAGAGTTCCTCAGCGGTCGCGGCTACACCATTGCGCCGGTGACAATCGATAACTCTGAGTGGATTTTCGCGGTCGCCTACGCCAAAGCTGCGGCGCGCGGCGACAAAGAAATGGTGAAGCGCGTTGGCGAAGCATACGTGCCGTACATGGAGAGCTACTTCGCTTACTACGAGCAACAGTCAACCGCTCTTTTCGGGCGCGAGATTAAACAGGTGCTGCTCTTGCACGCGAATGCCATCAACGCCGACTACTTCGACGATCTCGTGCAGATGATGCAAAAGCGCGGGTACAAGTTCATCACACTTGACGCGGCGTTGACGGACGCAGCTTACAAATCGAATGACACATTCACGGGGCCGGGCGGCATCTCGTGGATTCACCGCTGGGCGCTGACGCGAGGGCTGAAAGGTGACTTCTTTCGCGGCGAGCCGGAGACGCCTGAATTTGTAATGAAGGAAGCCGGAGTGGCGAGTGAGTAAGTTCAATTGCGGAATGCGGATTATAGATTGCGGGTTGAAAAGGGATTCTTAAATTGGCATTCCGAATTCCGCAATTGATATGAGGAGAACAGCGTGGCACTAATCGGAGCGAATGAATTGAAGCGCAAAATGCTGATTACCGTCGAGGGTCAGCCATACACTGTGGTCGAAGTTTTCTTCGCGTCGCCGACTGCGCGCGGCGCAGCGACGATGGTACGGACGCGCCTGCGTCACCTGCTGAACGGCGCGGTGCAGGAGAAGAGTTTTCGTTCCAGCGAAAAGTTCGCCGAGCCGGACGTGCAACTCGCGCCCGCGTCTTTCCTCTACTCGGACGCCGACGGCTTTCACTTCATGGACGAGTCGAGCTATGAACAGTTCATGCTGAGCGAAGAGAGCGTCGGGGAGGATCGAGTCTATTTCAAAGAGGGCGTGACGCTGCAAATCCTGAAGTACAACGGCGAGGCGGTCTCGATTCAGTTGCCGCAGTTTGTCGAACTCCGTGTCACCTATACCGAGCCGGGATTCGGCGGCAACACCGCCGCTGGTGGCGCGACCAAACCCGCGAAGCTCGAAACCGGCCTCGAAGTGCGCGTGCCCCTCTTTATCAAAGAAGGCGAGACGGTGCGCGTCAACACACAGACCGGCGAGGTGGCGGGCCGAGCATGAAAGAAGAACACAGGACACAGAAGGCAGGACACGGAATACAGGAGTCAGAATAAAAGCGGGTTGCAGTTCTTCATTCTGTATTCTGTGTTCCAATTTATTCATTGTAGGAGATCAAACACACATCAATGAGCACTCAACCAAATAAAGTTATTTATTCGATGGTCGGCGTCAGCAAGAACTACGACAAGAAGTCGATTCTCAAAGACATCTATCTTTCATATTTCTACGGCGCTAAGATCGGCGTGCTAGGCTTAAACGGGTCGGGCAAAAGCTCTCTGCTGAAGATACTCGCGGGCGTCGATAAGA
>JALZJL010000095.1 GCA_030859785.1 Acidobacteriota bacterium | reverse complement strand
TCGCCGGAGTTGAAATGGAGCGGCGAATCTTGTCGTAATGCCAGACGCGGCCGGTCAGCGTGATGTCGCCGCGTTTGGTCGCGTCGATGCAGTACATGTGACCGATGCCCTCGCCGTGTTCGGGGTCCTGGCCGTTAGCGAGGTAGACTTTGTCCTGGTAGATGACCGGCGTGCTGATGATCTCATTGCGCGTTTTCGGCCAGGCTGAATCTTTCGGATTCGTGTCAAACTCCCACAGCTTTTTGCCCGTCAGAGCTTCGTAGCCCCGCACCCAACCGTCGCCTTGTCCCATCACGACCTGATCGACTCCTCCAATCTTCCCGACCGAGGGCGTCGACCACTGGCCGTGCAAAATTTTGTCGAACACAGAGTTGTCTTCCCAGACAAGCTTACCCGTCTTCTTGTTGACGGCGATGATCGCAGGAGCTTTCGGCGCGGGGACGTTGACGTGGCTCTCGTCTTGCCCGTTCGAGGTGCTGACGTAAATCAAATCGCCAAACGTGACTGGCGACGAGTTGGCGAGGTTGTGAGGCAGTGTCCCGACTTCCTCCATCATATCGAAGCGCCACACGATGTCGCCGTTGGTCTCGCCCGTTAACTTTTCATCGGTGACGGGGCCGTCATTCTCTTTGTCCCGAAACCCTTGCGTGTCGAGGCACACTAACTCGGCGCGGTTTGAAACGTAATAGACGCGGTCGCCTTCGACGAGCGGCGACGAGGCGATGCCCTGGAACGGCCAATCATTGACGCGGCCCTGTGCAAGTTTGTCGTGCACCATCTGCCAGAGAAAGCTTCCATCAGATTCTTTGAAGGCCATCAGTACGCCCTTGTCGCCGATGATCTTCGGGTCGCGTTTGGCTTCATTGTTCGTCCCGACGAAGACCACGCCGCCCGCCACCGTAATGTTGCCGTAAGTCTGCGAACCGAGTTCCGCCACCCACTTGATATTCTTCTTCTTCGCCACGTCCCAACTGACGGGCAGCCCCTTCATACTTGAGACCATGTTGCGGTCCGGCGTGCCGCCCCACATCGGCCAGTCGCTTGTGGGAGGGTCAGAAGGAGTGACCAGTGAGCCGTAAGCAGTAAGCAGTAGCCCACAAGCCATCGCCGCTATCACCGCCGCAAATTTCATTCTTCGTTTTCTGTTCATTTGTTTTAATCCTCGGCTTATTGCTTACCGCTCATTGCTCATTTATTCGCGTACACTTTTATGTTATCGAAATAAATTTCGGCCAGGGCGTTCCCAAAAATACCGGGGCTGCCCTGATGATTGCCAATAGCATCGACGCGCTCAACCGTCCAGGCGCCCGGCTCCGCATCGCCTGCGGGCCATGCCTTGCCGCGTGCGCGAACCTTTCCGTCCGGCAAGTTTTCGACCTGCAACTTCAAGCGATACCAAGTCTCTGGCTTCCACGCGAACGTGACGCTCGCCACGCGCGCCGTCTCCGGTTGCCACGGCGAAATTTCGAGCTTCTGGCTGTTGCCGAAAAGTACCAGCGCGTAACGCTGCGCGATCACTCCGGCGTCGCCCATCTGCCGCCGCCGCTCGGTCGCACGCACATCAACTTCCGACGTGTAGTTCGACCAATCCACCGGCCCCATGTACGCCCGCGCGCGGCTTAACAGCGAAGAGCCTTCCGTCGTCTTCACCAGGACGCGGTTGCCGTCAACTTCACGCACCACATACTTAAGTCCGGCGTTCGTCCAGTGTGCTGGGAAAGTGTTGACGGCTGTTGCGTCAAAGTTCTCACTCAATGGTAAAGGCGGAATCACGCGAACGCGCGCCGCTCCTGAAACGTCGCCCACCGTTGCCTTCACATCTCCGGTCTGCGCCGCCGCGTCGCTGGCGACCGTGAATCGCCCGTTCGCTTCTAGGCTGCCTTTTAGTTGCTCCAAAGACCACTTGCTGGACGCCGTCTCTTCCTTCAGAAAATGCCCCTGCTCATCGAACGTGCGCACACGAAAACGCACCGTCTCGCCGGGCTTGAGCGTAATTTCAGCCGGCACTATTTGAACATGTGTCGCAACTTTTCCGACTACGGGATTGTTGTCAGCTATGACACGTTTGTCGGTTGAGGCGCTCTGACTTTTTTTGCCGATGCAATAAAGCGCCGTCTCGCTGACGAGGTAGAGTCGCCCTTGCGAAGCGGCCACCGATGCGATCACTGCTTCCGGCAGGGCTTCCGTTCCGAGTTGATCTTCGTCGAGAATCTCGCAACCCGTCGCGGTTGGTTTGAGAATGAAAAACTTTCCGTTCTCCGTGCCGACGTAAAGTTTCCCGTCCGCGAGGATGGGCGAAGCCTTTTGAATCGTGCCCAGATTTTGCAGCCAGAGTTGCTTGCCTGTATTGATGTCGAAGGCGGCGAGGTTCGCACCGTTGTCCACTTGGTAGAGTCGTTCGCCGTCAAGCACCGGCGACGAAAATCCGCCCTGCCAACCCTTCACGCTCCACTTGATCTGTTCCCGCTTGAGGTCGCCCTTCGCTGTCGCGTCGACGGCGACGATCATACCCATCTCGCTCGATTCAAGGTTTTCTTCGCTGTGCGTCACGACCGCGGTGGTGCCTTTGACGACGACGCCGGTATTGAGGCCGCGCTTACTGACCTCAATCTTCCAAACCGGCTCGCCCGTCTGCGGCTTGATGGCGTGGACGAATCCATCACTTGTTCCCTGAATCAGAAGGCGCGTGCCATTCACGTCAGCGATAATCGGCGGAGCGTATGTCGTGTCATAAGGACGACCTCCGGGCGCGCTCGTCCAAACGACTTCGCCTGTCTTTTTATCGAAAGCCATCAGGCGGTGTGTACCGCGCGATTGACTGCCCCAACTGAACGTGACGCCACTCGCGATCACCAGGTCGCCGTCGATGATCGGCGACACGGTGCGCCCGCCGTGCGTCGTCAACATCCCGGAATCTTCACCAAGCGAGCGCTCCCACAAGACTTTGCCATCTTTTGAGAGGGCGAGCAGCGTCCCGCCCCCGCCCATCACGTAGACGTTGCCGGACGTGGGATCGCCGGCTGGCGACGCCCAGCCGATGCGGTGCGGCGGTGCGTCGCTCAAGTAAATGTTGAAGCGGTGCTCCCAGAGCGGCTTGCCCGTGTTGGCGTCAAGGCACATCACGCGCTCTTGCAGCGTCTCGCCCTTCCCGGCCACATTCTGGAGAAACACTCGATCTCCCATCACAATCGGCGTCGAGCGCCCACC
>JALZJL010000085.1 GCA_030859785.1 Acidobacteriota bacterium | reverse complement strand
CACTAAATGTTATCTCGTGCGATTCTTACATTTGTCGACGACAGAATATTCACGCACCCGTAGCTCAGTTGGATAGAGCATCTGACTTCGGATCAGAGGGTCGGGAGTTCGAATCTCTCCGGGTGTACTAAATATCGCAACGACTTAGGGGATTCCCACGAGTCCCCTTTTTAGTGCCCGCCCCTTCTCGTGCCCCTCCTCAAACGAGAGCCCGAGCGTCCAACAGCGTCCAACCCGTCACCCACGACCCCTGATCCCGTGACCAGTCTCTCGCCGCGAGCGTGAGCGCCACTCT
The DNA here is from genome assembly GCA_030859785.1 of Acidobacteriota bacterium. GTDB lineage: Bacteria > Acidobacteriota > Blastocatellia > Pyrinomonadales > Pyrinomonadaceae > JACDEG01. The sequence goes on along the minus strand of JALZJL010000085.1, from coordinate 21,084 downwards.
CCGCCACACGTAATAGAACGCCCCGCCGGTCTCAATTACGCCAACCAGTGAACCTGCTGGCCGCGCCGTTGGCTGAATCACATCGACCGTCTTGGCGTCCCTCAGCACACCCGCTACTGTGGCGCCGGTGCGCACCGCGTTCTGCACCTCGGCGAGTGCGTTCAGACCGGCGAGCACGGTGCTCACGTCGGCTGAGGCTTGCGCGTCGAGTGTGGCGAGTAGACCGGCGACGGGGTAACTCACGCCCGACGCCATCCCCTCACCCTTAATTGTGCGCAGTGTCGCTAAGGCAATTCCGTGTGCGCCGTAGAGCGCGAGCGCGTCTGCCGGCGTGACCTTGTAAACGTAGAACACCGAGTCGCGCGACGGATGCCGGTCATACGCCGCCGTGCCTTTCGGTGTCACCGGGGTTTGGTCGCCGCCAAAGAATAATCTGGTGGTGCGCCCCGTCTTCGCGCTCGCCACGAGAGCGTCGTACAGCACGTCGAGGTTGTAGATCTCCGCGCGCCGCGTGAACGACGTGTCGCCCGAAAACGTGCTCAGAGAATCCCAGCCGGACGTGAGCGCGTGCGGTATCACGGGGAGTCGCCCGGCGTGGAAACCTTGACGCAAGCTCGCGCTCTTCAGCACGTTGGTGGTGTACGTGTCCCAGATCGGCTCGCCTGTGATGCCGTCAACCGTGCCGGTGAATTGATAACTGATTGGCTGTGTGTAGAGGTACGAGTGGACTTTCGAGAACGCGAGCCACTGCGGTTTGAGAAAGACGCGCGCCGGCGCTGAGGTACTGAGCGCGAAGTCGATCACCTCCGCCGCACCGAACCTCGCCTCGCGCGTCACTTTGAAGTTCACCGTATCAGCCGTGTCAAACGCTTCGTACTGCAAGCGCGCGTCGAGGCGCACGTGATAGCGTCCACCGACCCCGCGCGTGTCCTGATAGCCACTCTCGAAAGCCAGCTGCTCCGCAAGCGTCCACGCCGACCACCGCTCGCCCGCATCCGCAGCTCGAGTTTTCCGCTTCGTCCACTTCGCGTTGGCGAGGATCGTCAGCAACGACCAGCCGGGAGAGCCGCTGTCCGCCCACCGGCGAATCTCGCGCACCGTTTCTCTAACGACAGCGTTCGGAAACGTCTTGACGATTGAAGCGTCCGAAGTGCTCGTCAGTATCAAATCAAACAGGTCGTTGTGGTAGCCGTCGCTCGCGGTATAGGGAAGCGTCTGCGCGAGGCCGAACCAGATCGGCAGACAGTGTGACAGCTTCCTCTCGCTGCCGTTGGCGCGTGTGGTGCCGAACGGGTCGAGTTGATCGAGCGAGCGCCACGCCGGGTCAACACGTCGCGCACGGCTGCCAAGTAAGAGTTCATCCCACGCGAGTTGCACGTCGTCGGGGATCTCAATCGAGAGGTGCTGCGGCGCGAAACTGTACGGGTCGGCGACGCCCTCCGGGTAATCCTGCGCATCGGTCGCACCGGAGAGGCCCACGTCGAAACCTATTTCGAGATACTCGCTCGCGAGGCCGTCACCGCGCGCGGGCACGTCGACGGCCGTCACGGCGCGCGTGCGGGTGTAATCGGTGAAGTCGGTGGAGAGCGGGACGGATTGAAGGCGCGTGCCGAGGTCGAAGAATTCGATTGAGGGAGTGCCGCGTCGGGCATAGAGCGGATCATCTTCATCACCGAACGTCGCACCCTTCGATTGCGGATTGCGGATTGCGGATTGGGAACAGCGGAGTCAGGAAGCTCGACTCTCACGCGGTCGCCGGGCTTGATGATGATCTTGTCTGTCATGGGGTGCGGGTGACACGCACATCGAAAGCGCCTTCAACGTTGCTGGTCACGTTCAGAGCTTCAACTTTCACGTCGAAAGCCTGCACCGTGCCGGCGAACGGTGTGAGATTGATCGACGCGATGCTCAGGTCAACGAAGGCGTCGGCAGTGCCGTTGCGTCTGGCCAGAACCTTCGCACTCGCGTCAACGTCGGCTTTGAGGTACGTCCCTGCCACGCACAGCAGCCGCACGACGAAGGCCGCGCTGGTCGTCGACTCGGCAAGCTCAAGGTGCACGGAGGAGAGGGGCACGTCGGCGGTATCGGTGAAGGTGCTGCTCATAAAGAAGCTTAACTAAGTGCTAGATTGCTTTTAGCCCGAAGCTACGCGCCAAGCTTTCGCGCGCGTCCGAATCGCTCTGGATATTTATCCACTCGGCGACTGAATCCCACGAACGCGGCTCCAACGGTGCGCCGCCCGTACAGTCGCAGCCCGGATCGAAAAACAATTCATTTCCCTGTCGGAGGTATGCGGTCATATACCGGCATATCCCGCAACGGTGGTGCTCAACCTGAGAAATGTCCGAGGCTATCATTGCCTCTTTAATTTGAGTGCCTGTAATCACTTCTTCTCCCTCGCATTCAAGCTCATCGACGCCGAGAACCCCTCGCCCTCGTTCGTAAAGGTCGCCGAGTAGCTCCGCACCGTATAGATGCCGAGCACATCAGCGCGCCCGCTCACACTCAAGACCCCGCCTCGGCGGATCTGCAAATCGTAGTAACTCAAATCTATTGCCAACTCACGCGGCGGACTGTTGAGATTCGCCAGGTAGCGCGTCGCCAATCTCAGCCCCAGGTCGCTCGGCAGACTGCTCGCGTCGAACACGGGCACCCGCCGCCCGCTCGCGCCTTCCGTTCCCGGCGTCGTCAGTAGCACCGTGCGCGTGCCACTACCGCTACTTCCCTGACGAGCAATCGACGTGTCGCCCGGCGCGGTCTGAGTCGTCGTCGAGTCCGGCGCGTTCGAAAGGTGATTGATAACTCTTCGCTCGCGCTGTACCTGCCCGCCGTTAACTCTGAGGTTAACAAACTCTGTGCGAATCGAACCGAACTCGGTCGTCTGACCTCCGCCCTGGTCAATCTGAGCGGAGCGGTGCGCGTCGAGGTAGGGCAGTCGGTTCGGCTCGCCGAGGTACTCGTTATCACTGTCGACTAAGATCAAGCCGCTGGTGCGCGTCACGACGTTTGATTGCGTGTCGACTTTCGGGTCGAGCGGGTGCGGCGCGTAAGTGATGACCTGGCTTTCGGAAAGCGCACTCTGTAGCAGCTTCGCACCTTCCGCGCCGTCGAGGTCGGGCAGATTCATGTCGACGGTGCGCTGATAGCCGGTGACGCGGCGCAGGGAGTCGTAAGTGTCGGTGAGAGTCTCGCGCTCGATCACCGCGAAGTTCTCGTCAGTGATCGTCGTCTTCGTCGAGATCAACTCTTGTCGCACCACAACAGTCGGTGCGGCGTAGCGGCGGTACTCGCGGATGCGGCGCTCGACCGCGGTCGACGTGTAGCCGGGTGCTCCGAACGTGCCTGTCTGAACCGGAGGCGGCGTCTCCACGCGCTCAGTGGAATACTCACCCGCCGCGTCGTCACGGAGGCGCACCAAAAGAGCGTTGATCGGCTCGCGTCCGGGTAAGGAGTCGTCAATGGTTTGCGAATTGGAAGCGGGAAACGAGCGCGTCGTGATGCCGGCGGGAACGGCAGCATGTGATCCGACGATCCACAGGTCGTTGCCAATCGCAAACGTCTCCGGCTCGAACAGTGTTAAGAGCGAACGCACGCCGGCATCGTAGCCGCCCTCCAAGCTGAACGTCGCCTGCTCGACCGGGAAGTTCTCGATATTCGTCACGACCCTCGCGAACCCGCAGCCGGTGATGAACGCATAGTCGAGCACGTCCCTCAGTCTCATGTTTGAGATGGCGATGATCGTCGGCACTACTTGCGCGCCCGTCGCGGTGTAGATCGTCAACGCGGCGGCAGAAGGGGCGTCGACTTTCAGCGGGTCATAGAGCAACGTCGGTACACGGGGCGCGCGGTTGAACCGGTCGCCGGTCGCGTCGTTGATCGTCAGCTCGACAGTATCGGCAGGCAAGCCGTTGGTGTCGTTGGCGAGGCGGCGCCGGCGAGAGGACAGTTTGCCGCTGGTGAAGGCCGGTACCCACTGCCACGCCGCACCCGTCCAAAGCCCAACTTCAAACGAAACCTGTGACGCGAGGTTTACCGCGGCCACATCGGGACGCGCGAGGACGACACTCAGCTCAGTGCCGAGTCTGCCCTCCGGTGCAGACAGTGTGGCGCGGCGAAGGGGTACGTCGACACCCGAAGCGGTGAGGCGCGCGTTGAAGCGGCGGACGTTCGCGCTTTGTGCCGTGGCGAGTGCGGTGTCGAGGATCGAGACGAAGATCGTGAACGACGGCAACGGTTCTTCAGCCGTCACGACGCCGCTCACACTGAGGAGCGTGCGCCCGCTGAATGTTGCGCTGCCGGTGACTGTCACCGAAGGGGTGGGGCGCGTGACTTCACCTGCCGCCGAAAGCCGGGTGCGTCCGACGAACACACACGAGCCTGTGTGATGGACTGGTGCGACGGGTGCGATGCCGCTCACACTGAGGAGCGTCCGGCCCGCGAACACGCACGAGCCGAAGACGTTCGCTTCCGTGTTGACGCGCCCCGTTGCGCTCAACAGCGTGCGTCCAGCGAACACACACGAGCCGCGAATCAGCAGTGAGCCGTTGACCACGAGGCGCGTGCGGCCAACGAACCTGATCGGTGCGGTCGATTGCGTCACAACCTCGCCGGTGATAACGAGGCGCGTGCGCCCACTGAATGTCGCGCCGCCGCCGGGGGTCGCGCCCGCTGACTCTTCAATGGGATTGATGACCGCCATTGCTGATTAGTCGCCGACGGTCAACAGTGCGGTGCGATTCGCGTCCCATGCGGCGATCACGGCGCGCATCGCGATCACGCCCGCCACTAACTCGGCTTTGAGGATGCCTTGATTGTCGCCGACGAAATCGGTTTGCAAAATGGCGTTGTTGAAATCGAGTCCGAGGAATCGTGTGTCGATTCCTTTGAGGTCATTGATGACGCGCGTCAGTTCCGCGATCCCCTGTCGCGTGCGCGTGATCTGTCCGGTTTTCTGAGCGGTGGTGATGGGCATTTGCTTTTATGTTCCTTTCATTATCCGACTTTGACCATCATAAATTCCGGCGAGTAATTGGCGTAGGCTTTAACAAGCAGCGCCGCGCCTGACGACTGATACGCCTGTAACTCGATGTAATCGTTGACGGCGAGTTGGTACAGCGTCGGGCCGGCGACGATGGCATCACCGGCGATAGATTGTCGATTCGATTGCGTGGCAATGATCGTTGCGTTGTTGAGAAGCACTCTCAGGTATCGCTCGCCGGTCGTGTTCGTGTCGTACACCGCCGCGAAAGAAATCTGATAGAGACCGGCGGTCTTACAGGTCAGTCGACTGTTGTTCGTCACGTTGTCGTGAATGGCGTCGGTGTCGAAACGCTCGGAGCTCAGCGCGAGCGAGGTGTAGACCGCGTTCGGGATTGACTGATCCGTCGATCTGTAGACGCGCGCCGCCGGGGTTGCCGGTGCGACGGCGGCAGCGGGCGGAGTGCCGACGACGAGCAGCACGTTAGACCATCCCGCGCCAGTATTGTTTGTCGACGCATCCGGCGGAATGTTGCCGCCGTAGAAACCGAGCACCGCATTGACTCTGAGCGCCCACGCCGCCACGGTCGCCGGAAGGATCAGCGACGTATAAACAAGCACGCCGTCTTTGTAGTACTCGACGCCACCGGCAGCAGTGACCTTGATCCTGAGCACCGTCGCGGTCGTGTACGTGCCCGCCGCGTGTTTCAGCACGCCCGACTCATACACTCGACAGTTGCCGTCATAAGAAGTATGCCAACAGAGCTCAATCTCAGCGATGGTCGCGTCGATGGGAAGGTCGGCGGTTCCTAAACCGATGTTCGCGCCGGCGGCAGCGTGCGACGGTCGCATCGTGAGGTCGATGTCCTGACCGGGATAGACAAGTTGCGTCGAGTCCGCCCCACCGTAGAACCAATAGCTTTGTGAGCAATAGATCAGACCATTCGCGCCGGTCGCGCCGATGCCGGTCGCATCGCCGAGGTGATATTGATTGCGCCACGTGACGTACCCGTTGTGAGCGATCAGCGCCGGGGTGAGCTTCAGCGAGTTCGCCGCGTCGTCGTAGGTCTCGATGAGTCCGACGCCGGGCACGATCAGCGCGACGACACGATCATCGACCTGCTCTTCCGTCAAGCCCGCCCCCGCGCCCGTGCCGTCATCAATCTCCACCAGCACAAACGCGGGCGTCACCACTCCACCCGGCGGAAACTCGTCCAAGTCGACGGTGAGTATCTGCCCCTTCACGCACGCGACCGAAAGCCCACTGACAAACCCGGTGGTCGCGTTCTGGAGGATGCGTGGCCGGTCCGCCGGCAGCGCGAAGATCGACACCAGTGCGCCGCCCGCGCCGGTGTTCAAGTTCACATCGAACACCGCTTGCCCGGCTGCCGCATTAGGCGTTGCAGAGTAGAGGTCAACGCGCGTGATCGTGCCGGTCAGGGGCACGCGGATGTAGCGCAGCCCTTGCGCGACGGAGTTGAGCGCGCCGGTGATCGAGAGTTCGAGGAGATGGACGGCCACGGTTTACCCCTCTACTCCTCTTGGAATTGAATACTGCCGGCGGGCAGAGAAAACGTATCCCCTGACACGATGGCGCGCGGCGTGGCGAGCGCGGTGAAGTCCGTCATGTTGCCGCCCGTCAAGGCGTCGAAGATGCCGACGTGCGTCACGGTGCCCCACGGCGCGCTCGCCTGCGCCCACGCCAAAGCAATTGCGTTCGCTTTCGTGCCGCTCCCGGCATCCGGCCAGTTCGCCAGATCATTCGCCACCGCGACGCGCGTGTAAGCTCCGCCCGTCACTTCAGTGCCGCCACCGGCGACCGTCGGCGCGCTGGTGAAGAGGCCGAAGTAGTACGTCGGCGGTTTGGCGTACACCCCGTCGCCGACCTTCAGGTCAAGCAATCGATTCCGCTCAAAATTTGTTTTAGACATAGCTGCCTTTGCGTCCAATCGCGTCAAAGAAACCGAAATTCCGAAACAACGGATTTCACGGATTACACAGACCAATCAAAACAGTCGAACAGTTTTTCAATCCGAGTAATCCGAGTAATCCGTTGTTGCTCTTCTACCCCGCCCGCGTGGTGACGAATCGAAACTGACAATCGCGCACGTAGTCCCCACTGAGCGCCCCGCGTGTGTAGTACTTGCCGCCCTGCGCCGCGAAGTCAGGCACGCAGTAGACGTTGATGTTGTCCGCTTTGTTCACGCCGGACTGGTCGGCGAGGATCACCGCGAAGTCGAGGCCTGCTCCCATCGCCGCTTCACACGCGGCGACGATTGAGTTGAGGAGTGAGATCGGCATATACGTGACGCGCACACCGAACCGCGTGCCCTTCACACCGCGACTGCTCACTTGTGTGTGCACCGAGAAGTCGAGCGCGATGATGGACGAACCGACGAGCGCGCCCTTCAAGCCTTCGCCATCAATCACGTCGATGCGGGCGTTGATGCCGTTTTGGACGAGCGCGACGCCGGCGATAGAGCCGGTTGAGTACCTGCCTGACATCGCTTAAAACGCCTCGCCGAGCGTGGAGGCTTTCGCGCCGCCGGTGGTGGTGATTTCGACGAGCGCCTTCTGTGAGCCGAGGTCGACCTTGATGCCCGCACCCTTGAGCGCGGCGTCGATCAAGCCGAACAGCGCGTCTTGTTTCTTTGCGCGCTCTGCCGCCTGCTCCTCTTTCGCCGCTTCGTTTATTGCACCTTCGCGCAACGCCTTGACTCGCGCCGTCCTCAATTCGGGCGTCAGTTCGCGCTCTGAAAGTGAACCAGCCACCGCCAGCAACTCTTTATTCTTCGCCGCACGGGTGAGGTCGGAAGCGTTGACTTGTTTGACCAGTTCGCGCGCGTCGGTCTGAATCAGATCGCCGACCTTCTGCCGCTCGATAGCCTCTTCAACTCCACGCGCCGCGGCCTTCGCGCTCGTGTCGAACGCGCCCGCGAACCGCTCGCGGGTCGGGGCGTCGAGCTTCGCGCGCGTCCGCTCGTCGAGGCCGGAGAAGAGTTGCGTGAGTTGGTTGGCGATTAGCTCTTGCGCCGCGTTCTTCGCGTTGCCGTCGGGCTGGTCAAGAGTGCGACGTTGTAGCTTTTCGAGCGCGGCGAATTGCTGCCCGGCTAAATACGCGGGGTCGACGCCGCCGGAGTTGGCAACCGTGGCGAGAGATTGTCTGCGCTTGAGTTCTTCGATCTCCTCAGCTTGGCGGGCGGCGCGTGACGGATCAGCGAATCCGATGCGACTGGCTTCAGCCTGGCTCCGCTTTAACCTTTCGATCTCTTCGGCTTGGCTTCGAGCGAGGTCAGCCGGCGCTCGTGTAAACCCGCCGCGGATCGACTCCGCACTGGCGAGCGCGCTGGTTCCTGCGGTCGCCTGGTTAAGTTGCGCCTTGAGGATGTCGATCTGGCGATCTTCAGGCCCGGTCAGACCTACATTTGCGCCTAACTCCAACCGCCGCGCCTCTTGATTAAGTTTCGTTGCCGCGAGTTTCGAATTAAGCGAAAGCAATGCTCGCTCAGTGTCCAAGACTCCAAGCTGCATGCGCGTCATCTCATCAACGAAAGCGTCGCCGAAGGGCGCGAACTGCGTTTTGATTTTCTCAAGTGAGGAGAGTCCGTCGGTGAATAATTTTGTGAACGGGTTGTCTGAATCTGCGCGTTGGGCAACGTCATCGAGGAATGAGCGGGCGGCGTCGCGGGTGGTACGCACCTGCTTTGCCACCTTCTCCAGTGCAGCGGCCTCAGCCGCCGCTTCAGTGGCGCGTTGCTTCGCCGCCGCTGATGCCGCCGCGCCCTTCGCTTCCTCCTGCTCTTTGATCTCCCGCTGGATGCCCTTGAATCGTTCGGTATCGGCCTCCACCTGCCGCGCGCCGGGATCGACGCTCGCGTTGAAGTTGCCTTTCAAGCGCGTCTTGAAATCGTCGGCGTTGATCTGACCCAATCCAAGTTTGAATGAATCAATGACCGTCGCACCAATTGCGAGCGGAGTCGTAAACCCTCCCAGAATTGAGTCGCCCAAGCGTCGCTCGTCGGTCTGTCCCGCTTCCTTCGCGAGTTGCTCCGGCGTCTTCAGTCCCTTCGCCAGTTCGCGGCGCGCCTCGGCATGTGATGTGACAACGCCGCCGAGCGCATCGGTGATGAAGCCGAGCGTGTCTTTGAACTGGACGGAATTGGTGATCGTCTCGCCGATCTGCGTCGTCAGGTTTTGATAGGAGGCAGCCGCCGTGTCGAGTTGACCCGCAGTTCCCTGAAGGCGCTTCTCGGCTTCACCCTCTGCCGATGCCGCCAGTCGCTCGACGGCGACAAGGCGCGCCAGCATCTTCTCTTTCATGCTCAGCGCTTCGGCAGACTTGCCAATTTCTTTTGCGTAGGCCGCTTCAAGTTTCGACGGGTCATCAAGTCCGAGCCTGTTCAGACCTTCGTCCTGCCCGCTTTTTATTGTCCCAATCAACACCGAGAGTTCGTTGCCCTTGATGCCGCGCGCCGCTCCTAAGTCGGCAAACCGCTTGCCGATCAATTCAGTGTCGTCCGCGCGCCCGGCGGCTGCGGCAAGTTGAATTATTGAAGAGTAAGTCTTCGCCGCTTCCGTGTTCGACGCGCCGACACGACGACCGAAATCTTCGGCGAGTTCCGCCGCTTTCGTGTACGAGAGGCCAGCTTGCGTGGCGGAGAATTCGAGCGTGCGGTTGGCGTCCGAAGCGGCAGCGGAGGCTTGAATTGCTTGCGCGGTGAAGGAGGCGGCGGCGGAGGTGCCGCGCGTGAAAAAATCCGCCAACACGTTGCCCGCAAAGATAGTTTTAAGGCTCGTACCACTCGACGCAGCTTTATTGACACCGCTGCCGAAACCGTCGAGTTCACGGTTGAGGTTCTTTAGCTCGGCGTGAGCGCGGCCTCCCTCATCTACGGATATTTCAACGCTGATCTTGTTCATTTCGTCGCGTTGCGTTCCTGCTCAAGCTGCCAGTAAAAGATTCGCGTCGGTCGATAGATTTCCGCGCGCACGATGTCGAGCAACTTTGCCGTGAGTGCTGTGCAGTCCGCCGGGTATGTGCCTTTGTAAAGTGTGCCGTTTATGTTCATCACGCGCACCGTGTCGGCATAAAGTGAATCGAACGTGTAGCCGTCAACGCCTTGCTTCTCCAACTTGCCCGTCGCCGATTCAACGAACGCACGCCACTGCGCGCCCGCCTCGCACGTCTCACAATAATCGTTGCGCTCGGCGTCATCCTCGCGCGGGCAGACGAGCGGGCAATCGTCATACTGCGGGTTCAGCTTCTGGAGGTACTCGTAGTACGTCACCACTTCCCCCGCCATTACGCGAAACACTTTTAAGGTACGCGCTCGGCAGCGCACCGCCTTTGTAAGCGCGCCACGCGGCGATGATGATCTGCTCCAGTTCGGGCTGCGTGGTGTCGTCGAAGTATTCGCGGATGCGTTGCGGCAGTGAGACGCGCCTGATTTCGGAAAGCTCTGAATCGAGCTTTTCAATCTCCGCCAATAGTGAACCTTGATCTCGCGTCTTGATGCCTTTAGCCTGGCGCCGCTCGTCCAGTTCACGCAGCGCGGCAATCTGTGCAGCGCCGGGGAAGTCTTCGAATCCGCTTGGTTCTCGCTGCGCCATCTCTGCGATAAGTGAGATTAACTTGAGCCGGTACTCATCCGCGCGTTCGGTTTCTTTCAATCCGAGAAAGTCACGCTCGGCGTCGAGTGCTCGTTGTGGCAACTGCTTCGGGAAGTAAAAGGTGAACGCCTGGCCGGGGTGCCACTGGTGCGTGACCTCGATAGCGATTTCGTTTGAGTTTGTTTTCTTAGTGAAGCCCACGTCAGACTTGTCCTTTCAACATAATCGCGGCGTTCGCGGCAAACACGCATCCACGCAATGACCGCAGCGCGGCCTGTTGATCCGCGCACTCCGGCACTTCGTCAAGAATTGTTTTCGCGAGTGTTCGCGCCGCAGTGCGCACCCTCTCCAGCGCCTCACGTTGCTGCGTATCGGGCGCGTGGTAGCTGAACACTTCGTCGACGTTCTCTTTGGTAACGGGCATCACGCCTCCTACGCAGCAATCAGATACGCCGTCGCCTGAGTGTTGATTCCCGTAATCCTCGACGGCGCTGCGCCCGCCACTGACACCGGCTCCGCCGTCACGCGCAACGTCGAGCGCCGCGCCTCGCCGTCGAAGCCTATCCCTGAACCTTGTCGCTTGATGATCGCTTCGGTGGCGTTGATCGACATGCGATTCGTCGCCGCGCCGATGTGCAACAACACACTGCGCTTCGTCCGCGCCACCATATCCACGTGCATTGCGTCGCCCGGCTCGCCGAGTATCTGGAAGTTCAAGGTTTCCGCTCGCTCGTCGGCGCGCTCAAGGCGCGTCGGGTCAATCGAATTGCCGGTGTAGGGATCGTCGCCGAGCAGTAGATTGTTGCTGTAACTGTGCTCGAACTCTCGGAGGAGCGCCGTCTGATCGATTGCGTTGACGAGCAACTGGCAATCAGACATGCGCACCGGCGTCACACTGGCGCAGGCAGGCAGCGTGAACGCGACCGCCGCCGGAACCGCGCCGTTGAAGCTGATCGTCGCCGTGGCCGTCACTTTGCCGCGCGCCGTCGCTCTCACCCGCACATTGTTGACGACCGCATCTTTCAGTATCACCAGCGCTCTGGCGCTGCCCTTGAAACCCACGATGAAGCTGGTCGGCGGCGGCTGGTACACGTCGAGCGGTAGCTGTGTGCCTTCGTGCGTGAACGGCCCGGCTCCCGACGGCGCAGCGACCACTCCGTAAGCGAGCGCATACAAGCCGAACAACAACTGCGGCGTCGCGTCGAACTCCAAAGTGAGCGCACCGATGCGGCCCGTCAGCAGTTCGTCGATCAGGCGCTGCCCGGTGCAGTCAAGGATGCGCTCCACCGTCTCGTTGACCTCGAAATAGTTGCGCGCGGTGACGGGAAACGCGGCGGTCAGTTCAGCGTTCGCGAGCGCGGTGCCGAACGTGGTTTGCTTTTTGAAGGTCGGCGAGAACGCGATAACGAGTGCGGTGCTTCTTTGGTCAGCCATAACTTATTCACCTTTGACTTTCAGTAGTTTGAACTTAGGTCGAAACAACTCGGCGATTCGTTCCGCGTCTTCACTGAACCACCCGTCGCGCTGCTCTTGCTCCGATGGCAGGTCGATACTCGTCATCCCGATGCTGATCGCGCCGGGGCCGGACCCGAGCGGAAACTCACCCGCCGCAAGTTTGATATTCGCCCCTTCTTTTTTCTTGGTTGTCATTAGTTCACTCTCTCCTTACGCTGGTCTCACTTCCACCCGCTGCTCGATTGTTCCGATGTGCCCGTAGATGAGCGTCTCATCGTCCTGCCCGTACACCGTCGGACTCGGTAAAAGATTTTCGCAGCGGAGCTGATCGTAGCCGCCGAACTTTCGATCATTCAAAACCCTCTGCCTCATCGTCAGCACCATCCGCGCGAAGTCGTCCGTCGATGTCGAGGCATCTGTGCGCGCGTCCATGTGTTCGACGACGAGTTTCAAGGTGTAGACCAGAAAGTAGACGGGGTTGTCTTCGCATCCATCCTCCGTGTCTTCAACGCGGTTGAGGTCGATCAACAACACGCGTTGAATCGGCATACTTCTTAAGCAAAGATTGCATTCTCCGCTTCATTAAGCTACAACCTCCGTTAACCGCTTAACCCTTTTCCTGTTACTTTTGAGGAGACCCGATGCGAAGATTTCCCTCAACCCTGCACCTCGTTCTAAGTTTGGCCGTGCTACTGACATTCACCTTCAACCTTCATGCACAAACACAAGGCGAGATCACCGGTGTTATCACTGACACCGGCGGCGCGGTTGTGCCGGGCGTTAATGTCACCGTGACGAGTGCGGCGACTGGTGCCACCCGCAAAGCGACAAGCAACGATTCGGGCGTCTACAGCTTTCCGGCGTTGCAGCCCGGCAGCTACGCGCTCAGGGTCGAACAAACCGGCTTCAAGTCGATTACACAAAACGATATTCAATTACAGATTCAACAAACGGCGCGCGTCGACTTAACTCTCGAAGTCGGCAATGTCGCCGAAGTCGTTGAAGTACAAGGCGGTGGCGGAGCATTGATGACAACCGAGAATGCGACGGTCGGCACGGTTATCGAAAACAAACGCATTGTCGATTTGCCGCTTAACGGTCGAAACTTTTTACAGTTAGTCGCGACCGCGCCAAACGTCAGTTTCGGTTTTGGGAGCCCCGGACAAGCAGGGGCGCGGCAGGGCGGCAGCCGGGCTTCGCAAAACATCGCGATCGCCGGTCAGCGCAGCATGTTCAATCGCTTCACGATTGACGGCGTTGAGAATACCGACGTTAATTTCAACACCTATATCATTCTGCCTTCCATCGACGCGCTCCAGGAATTCAAAGTGCAGCACGGAATCTTTCCGGCTGAGTTTGGGCGCGCGACAAGTCAAATTAACGTTTCGACGAAATCGGGAACAAAGGATTTTCACGGCGCGCTGTTTGAATTCCTGCGCAACGACAATCTTGATGCGCGGATATACGACTTCACCGGGCGGCGCGCCCCGAACTCGACGAAGGAAGAATTCAAGTTTAATCAATACGGCTACACGGTTAGTGGCCCAGTCTTCCTGCCGCGCTTTGGCGAGGGCGGTCCGGCGGTGTGGAGCGGGCGGAAGCGCCTATTCTTCATGTCAAACTTTGAAGGCTATCGCGACCGCCGCACGCTGCGTGGGTTATTCAATGTCCCGACCAACTTGATGCGCGCGGGGAATTTCTCCTCGACTCCGATTTACGATCCGGCGACATCGCGCGTGAATCCAAACTATGATTCGTCGCGCCCGGTGAGCGCCTCTAATCCGCGAATACTACGCGATCAATTCGCCGGCAATGTTATTCCGAGAAATCGCATCCATCCCATTTCAATCAAGCTTTTAGAGTTCTTACCGGCACCGAACACGAACGCCGGCGGCTTGATCAACAACTATGAGAACGGTCGCAACCGGCAGATTGACAAAGACCAATTTACGCAGCGCATCGACTTTACCGAAAGCACCAAGTCGAGCTGGTTCGGTCGCTACAGTTGGTCCAACGAGCGGCAGGTGACGCCCAATCTTTATCTAAACGGTTCAAGCTTGCTGACAAACGTGCGGCAAGCGATGCTCTCGAATACGCGCGTCTTCGGCGCAAACAAAGTCAACGAGTTTCGATTTGGCTACAATTACTTCTTTAATAGCCTCGGCACAGAGTTAGCCTATGTGCGCGACGTGATAAGCGAACTGAACATTCCCGGTGTGACATCAAGCACGCCTATCGCATGGGGAACTCCGAATATCACCGTTTCAGGCTTCACCGGCTTCGGCGATACGGCGGAAGGTCCTTACGTCAACAAGAATCACACCTATCAGATCGTCGATAACTTCAGCGTCACGACCGGCAACCACTCTTTCCGTTTCGGCGGCGAAATTCGTTGGGATCAATACAATCAAGTTGGTAATCAATTTGCTCGCGGCAACTTTGAGTTTCAGGGACAAGCAACGCAGAATCCGACATCGACCGCCGGAACCGGAAACTCTTTCGCCGATTTTCTGCTCGGAGAATGCCGCCGCTGCGAAGTTTCAGCAGCGCTTGCAACCGCCAACTTCCGCGCCTTCAGTCAGTATTACTACATCGATGACACGTGGAAGATTCATCCGAAGCTGACGCTCAACATCGGCTTACGATATGAATACACGCCGCCGTGGTTCGATAAGAACGGGACGCTCGTCAACATCGATGTTCCGTTCTTCGACAACACGCCGAACGTTCAAGACCGCAGCCGCCATCCGACTTTTGTGCGCATCGGCACCGGCGACTTCTATGAAGGCACGTTGTTGCGCTTCAATCCCGCGATCAAAGTAGCGCGTGACGGACGACTCGGCGACCGCCTTGTGGCTAGCGACTTCAATGATTTCGCGCCGCGTCTCGGTGTTGCCTGGAGTCCGACAAGCAAGTGGACGGTTCGTTCAGGCGCGGGCGTGTTCTACTCGCAGGATGCCGGCAACGCACGCTTCGACATGGCGCGCAACTTAGCGGGACGCCGAAGAGACGAATCAACTTCCGACTTCCCGGATTTAAATTGGAGTCAGCCTTTCCGCGATCTTGGTGGGACTGTGCAGATTAACAACCCATACGTCCTCGGTAACATCTTCGCGCGCCGCACGCCGTATGTCGTTCAATACATGTTGAACGTGCAGCGTGAGTTGACAAGTCAAATGGTGCTTGAGGTTGGTTACCTCGGGTCGATCAGCCGCAAGTTGGAGCAGTTGCGCGCCGTAAACGAATCTATTCCTGGCGCAATCGGGTCGGTATTGTCGCGCGCTCCTTACCCGGAGTTCAGCCGCATCCAGGAAGTGGAAGGCAGTGGCAAAGCCAACTACAACGGTTTGAGCGCGAAGCTGCAACGACGCTTCAGCCAAGGGGCGACGTTTGTGGTCGGCTACACCTGGTCCAAATCCATCGACACCGGCAGCGCGATTCGCACGCACGACGGCGACACGCTCTTCCCACAGAACAGCTACAACCTCGCGGCCGAGCGCGCCCTCTCAAGCTTCCATGTCTCGCACCGCATGGTTAATTCCGTGCTATATGAGTTGCCAATCGGACGCGGACGCAGATTCTTAGACAGAGGCGGCATAGTTAATACGCTGCTTGGAGGTTGGGAATTCGGCTCGATCTTCAACGTCCAGACCGGCTTTCCGTTAACTGTGATGTCTGGTCGCGATCAATCAAACACGGGCGGAGGATTTGACAGGCCGAACGCAACGGGACAGCCAGTCCAACTACCGCGCGGCGAACGAGGCATTGAGCGATGGTTCAACACAGGTGCTTTCGAGCTGCAACCCTTCGGAACATTCGGCACCGTCGGGCGCAACACCGTGATTGGACCAGGACTGATTCAGTGGGACGCATCGCTGCTGAAGAACTTTCGGTTTAAGGAAACGCAAAACATCCAGTTTCGGTTTGAAGCCTTCAACGCTCCGAATCATCCGAACTGGGGCAATCCTGGAACCGGGTTGTTCAATAACCCAAACTTCGGCAAGATTCGCGGCACGCGCACCGGGATGAGAGAGCTACAGTTCGGGTTGAAGTTTCTCTTCTAAAGCCACCTTGCTTTCAGCACAAACTAATTAGCGCGCTACACTAGACCTCTTCTCGTCGAGGTTGTGAAGCACCCAGCGACCAAACACTTCGACAAGTTGTATCAGGTCTTCGACGAAATCTACGTCTTCAAAAACTACGACCGATCCAAAGTGCACATGTTGCTTGCGCTCGGTAAGAACCCGAATCAGAAGGACGGAGCCTACAACCAGCCGGGCTACTTCCCGATGGCCTGGTGTCACAACTACGGTAAGGGGCGAGTGATCTACACGGCGCTGGGCAATTGTGAGGATGTGTTACAGGCCGAGCCCTTCAAGCAGCATCTACTCGGCGGCATCCAGTGGGCGCTCGGGCAGGCAAGAGGGAGCGCTTCTCCGCAAAAGACGAGTAGCGAAAAGAGGTGAAGGGAGGCAAACGGGACTACGCGCTGCTGCTCTTATTTTTGTTGACAAGGCTGTGTCGTTATAAGGTTATCAGCATTCGTTGCGAAGACCTCGTAGACAAAGATGGCAAGCTCGTCTTCAAGTAAAGCTCGTCGCCAACACCGGAGATTGTAGCTTAAAGCAGATGCGAAAGAGTGATGCTCAAGCTTAGCGTGTGATTCATCGTTTGTCGAAGACGCCTGCCGTTTGTGCAGTGAAGACTTTGTCGCCCCGACGAGAATGTCTAAATCGTGGTGCGTGGGATACGAAACGGAGAAGAGTTGGTCGTCCTTGATCTCGACACTAAGCAAGATTTGGAAGTAAGGCGGGTGTTCTTCGGCTTGCGTTCGGTGAAAACAATTAATGAAGTGTTGATTGAGGGCGCCCGAGTGCTCCGGCGCCGTCACATACTCCGCCGCTGACAACGTCGCCCAAGTGTTACTTTCGCTTAAGATCATCACGCGGCGGTTCGGCATCTTGCCGGGATAGAGCGTGACGACTGCATGATCGTACTTCATCCCTTGATGCAAAATGTGGTGATATTCTTTTTCTTCGCCAGGTTGCGGGCGGATGTAGATGATATGCTCACCGTTTTCGGAGATGACGAAATCGTTCGGAACTACACGCCGCAACTCGCTAACTCAACCCTTTTACTTCTACCATTTACAGTGCGTTCGCCCTAGAGATTGTTCTTGATTCTGCAAACTGAACAGAGTATTGTTCAGATGCCATCCAAACTACTTTTGCCGCAAACACAACTTATAAGGAGGTTCCCCAAACATGACACGACGAGGGCTTATCTTTATTTTCGTTCTTTTCGTTTTAGGATCATCGTTGACGAGTCACGCGCAAACGCCGCAAGCAACTATCTCCGGCATCATCACCGATACGACCGGCGCGATTGTTCCCGGCGCGACCATCACGGCAATAAACAACGCTACTTCACAACGTATCGTCGTTACCACAAACGATGATGGCTTCTACGTCATCAATGCGCTGCCCATCGGCGAGTATGTGATTGAAGCTGAGAAATCGGGCTTCAAGAAGTTTGTGCGGCAAGGTTTGACGCTCTCGACAGCGACGACCGTCCCGCTCGACGTTCAACTTGAGACCGGCGACATCAGCGAAACCGTCACGGTCACGGGCGAAACTCCGTTGCTGCAGACCCGCACGAGCGATGTCAGTCAAACGATTGAATCGCGCGCCGTGCAGGAATTACCGCTTGGCGACCGGCGCACAATGAACTTGATTCAGATGACCGGCGGCGCAGTCTTTACAACTTACCGCGCCGGTGAAAAGCCAAACTTCAGCTTGTCCGGCGGGCGCACCCAGAGTCAGAATTTTTTAATTGACGGCGGCACCGGTCAGAACATGCGACTTGGCATCGGGCAGGTTGACGTTGACCCACCGGTTGAAACGGTGCAGGAAGTTAAGGTCATCGCCAACAGCTACGCTGCCGAGTACGGCGGTTCAGCGGGCGGCGTCATCATTGCCACGACCAAGTCGGGCACAAACGATTTGCGCGGCTCGCTCTTCGAGTACATCCGCAACGATGCGCTGGATGCTGCGAACTTCTTTGCGCCGATTGAGAACGGCGAGAAGCTCAAGGCGCCAATTCGTTACAACGTCTTCGGCGCAACCATTGGTGGTCCGGTGTTGCTGCCGCGCTTTGGCGAAGGTGGACCGGCAGTGTACAACGGGCGCAACCGGACGTTCTTCTTTTTCGCATATGAAGGCGCGCGCCGAAAAGAAGGCGACACGCGCACCTTCACCGTCCCGACGCTCGTACAACGGCAGGGCGACTTCTCACAAACCTTCGACGCGCAAGGACGCCTCATTACCATTTATGATCCGGCGACGACGCGGCGAGTCGGCAACACGACGGTGCGCGATCCGTTCCCCGGCAACCGCATACCGATTGGTAGGATTGATCCAGTTGCGCTCCGGCTCCTACAGTTCTACCCGCTTCCGAACCGACCGCTTGATGCTTCCGGCGGGAGCAACTTTCGCGGCAACAGCGCGATTATCTTGAACCGCAGCAACATCACCGCAAAGATCGACCACAACTTTACCGACGCCGACAAAATCAACTTCCGTTATCTCTACAACAGCGACAACACGGATCGCACCACTGTCTTCCCGGTTCAAGCGGCGGACAATCAAAACTTTGCCTTGCGTCACCAAAACTACTTTTACGGTTCCTACACGCGCATCATCTCACCGACAATCATCAACGAACTGCGCTACACCTACGCGACGCGCATCAACCACGAACAATCGTTCGGACTCGGTGAAGACTGGGCCGGTCAACTCGGACTCTCCGGCGTTCCGAGCGGCGCATTCCCGACCTTTGGCGTCTCAAGTCTCGTTCAACTCGGCTCCGGTACGCACGAACGCCGTCAGTTTCCGATAGATCAGCATCAAATCGTCAACAACACTTCGATCACGCGCGGGCGACACTTGATCAAGTTTGGCGGCGAGTATCGACCATCGTTTAACTACGAAGTCAACCGCCCATCATTCGCCGGTAACTTCAACTTCAACACGTTTGCCACGGGTCTCCCCGGCAACGCTCGCACAGGATTAGGGTTGGCGAGTTTGCTACTCGGTCTGCCGAACGCCTTTAACACTCGCGAAACCGAAGTGCTCGACCGCTCAAGCGCCTACCTCGCGGCCTTTGTCCAAGACGATTGGACGGTGAGTTCCAACTTGACCTTAAACTTCGGTGTGCGCTGGGAAACTGACACGCCGATTACCGACAAGAACAACCGCATGAACGGCTTCGACCCGGATGCGATCAATCCTGTTTCCGGCACGCGCGGCGTCGTTCGCTTCGCCGGGGTTGATGGTTATCCTGAGCAGCCTTACCGCACGGATCGGAACAATTTCGGTCCGCGCATAGGCTTTGCGTATCGTCCTTTCGGCACTGGACAAACCGTTATTCGCGGCGGCTTCGGCATCTTCTACGCGCACCCCTTCGATCACGGCGCACCGAGTTCGGCAGCACTCGGCTTTGAAAGCTCAATGAATCTCAACTCGCCCGATAACGGCATCACCGCACCGTTTGTTTTGCGTAATGGTGTTCCAAACGTCGCTCCGAATGCAGTTGTCAGAGATGCACGCTTTGGCGCGGTTCGCGTTGGTCAGCCAACGACAACTGCCGTCACGTTCTTTGAACGCGATCGCGCGACGGGGTACTCGCAGCAATTTAACTTTGGTATCCAGCATGAGTTCCCCGGCGCAGTCCTGATCGAGGCCAGCTACATCGGCAATCTGTCGCGCAAGTTGCCGAGTCAGAGCATCTCGATCAACCAAATTGCGCCTGAGCGAGTTAACTCGATTAACCAAGCGCAAACCAACCGTCCTTTCGCGCAGTTTACGAATGTCATACTGCTCTTTCCGACCTTCGGCATCTCGAACTACCACGCCGGTGTGCTGCGTCTCGAAAAGCGATTCTCCTATGGCTTTAACCTTCTCTCGACTTACACCTGGTCGAAATTCTTGAGCAACACCGACGACGGCGGCGCGACGCTCGGCGATTCCGACGTATACTCCGATTATTACAATCGGCAACTCGACTACGGACCTTCGGGTAACGACATCCGTCATCGTTTCACCGTCAGTTCGGTTTACGAATTACCGATAGGTCAAGGCAAACGGTTTCTCTCTAATAACGTCGCCGGACGAATCTTAGGCGGCTTTACGATTGGTGTGCTCGGCACGATTCAAACTGGCCCGCCGTTCACCGTGACAACGCAAGTCAACAACGCCTTCGCCTTCTCAACCGGCGGACAGCGCGCTAATGCGTTCGGCGACTCGACGCTTCCCGCAGGCGAGCGCACAGTCGAACGATGGTTCAACACCGATGCCTTTACTCAACCTGCTCCCGGAACTTTTGGCACCAGCGGCAAAGGCATTGGACGCGGCGCTAACCTTATCAACTTTGATTTGTCGCTGCTGAGAAACTTTGCATTCAGTGAATCGCGCCGGTTGCAACTCAGAGCCGAAGCCTTGAATGCCTTCAACCATCCGAACTTTTTCCTACCCGGCAACACCTTTGGCGCGCCCGGCTTCGGCGTCATCAACGATGCGCGCGAAGGTCGCCGGTTGCAGCTCGGCATTCGCTTCTTGTTTTGAGAAACCTAATGTGTGACTCTTTTCTGATCGTGCCCGATAAGTCCTTTGTTTTTAACACTGACGTTTTCAGCTTTCTAGCATTCCGCAAAATCTACGGCTGTAAACTACTGAAAGCAAAGGGCGAAAAAAGAGTCACACATTAGGTTATCTCATTACTGCTTACTTGACGCTTCATAGTAGTAATCGCTTGAGTAGTAGTATCCGTTCATAGCGCCTGCTTTGATGCCGTTCAAAACTACACCGAAGACTTTTGCTCCGACATCTTGCAAAATTTTGCGAGAGTGGCGCACGACTTCACATGAACTCTTGCCGCTGTGGACAACAAGCAGCACACCGTCAACCAACAACGAGATAATCACGCTGTCGGTAAAGTAAGCAGTCCGAGGGGAATCAATGATGATGTGTGTGAAAAGTCCTTCGG
>JALZJL010000083.1 GCA_030859785.1 Acidobacteriota bacterium | reverse complement strand
CGGGGAAACCCGTTTTCCCCGAGACGGAGAGGTCATTTTCGAAGGAGTAATTCTGCTGGAAGCTCGTGCTTTGGCTGTCCGAAGTCCCTGTCGCCCAGGTGGTCTTGACGGTGAGTTCGCTCGCATCAGTGACCCAGGTCAGGTCGTTCGAGAGCTTGTGGATGTCGGGAACGATTTGCTGCAACTGCGAGTAGCTGCCCGGGTAAGAGAGCACGTTGCCGTATTCCCAGGGCGGCTGATACCACTCGACCTGACTGCCGGCGACCGTCTCGTAAGAGGTCTGGTCGGGGCCGGAGAACTGGACGGTCAGGGGCACCTTCTCGCTGTCCTGGCAGTCGGGCTTGCTGACGGGGCAGACGGTTTTGCCGATGACCGGGTAGACGTAGATGTTTTGGCGCGTTTGGCTTAACCAGAGTTGGTCGGCGAAGCCGGTCCGCTGCGAGACGTTGAAGCTGTGGCTGCTGTAAGTGCCGTGCGACTTCTCGGTGCTCCCCTTCAGGTCTTGCGCCGCCTTAAACGTGTCCTTAAACTCAATGCCGTTTCCATCTTTAACGCTGCCGATTTCAAATGAAGCTCCGACACTCTCTTTAGCGCCGAAAGACCAACTGGTGGAGTTCGTACTCGACGACTGTGTTTTCGACGTCTCGTCGGTCTGATAGGAGGTGTAGAAGTCGTCAGGGATCGCGCTCAGGTTGAGCACTTGAGGCTCCGTCTTGTTGGCGGCCGCCATGTAATCAACGTGCATCGGGGGCGCGGCGGCGACGACCGACGGCTGGGCCGTGCCCTCGATGACGATTTTCGTCGGCTCGCCGAGAATGAGTGAGCGACCCTGCAAGTCACCCGAAGCGAAGCGCACTCCACCGTTTGATAGCGGAGTCGAAAATTTGTGAGAGGTCGCTTGCTTCGGCGCGAACGTCGTCGGGTCGATGTCGTAAATGGTGGCGAAGGCGGTCGAGCCTCTCCAGTCCGTTGAAAGGATGGCCGCTTGAAGATTGGGGTTGCGGTTTTTTTGCTGGGGGTTCTGCGGGTCCGGGTCGCGGCGGTCGAAGTTGCCGAGCACCATGTCGGACACGGTTCCGTAGTCATCCCCCGTGCCGATGTTTTTCAGTGTGAGGTTGCCCTGTTCCTTGATCGAGAAGTCCACCGGATTGATTGCCAAAGTAGAGAGACTGAACTCAAAGGAATTTGTTCCGGCTTCCCGATAGAAATTATTCCCGTGTAACAGCAGCGGCTGGTCATACTGGCTTGACCAATTGAACCGACCGACTTTGAGCCGCAACAGACCTGTCCAGGTATAAAGACCAAACTGACCGGTCTTGAGCTCGTTGCCCGTGTCCCAGATCGATTGCTCCTGCGGCTCGAACGTTTTCGGGTCGAAGTCAATCAGCTTCACCTTCGCGGTGCCGGGGTTAGCCGCATAAGCAATGAGGAGTTGGTCATGCGTCGTGGTGGTGAACTTGCCGGCCGCCGCTGAGATGTGCGGCACAACCACGGAGCCTTCCGGGATGGTCAGTGGGAACTGGACGGCGTCGGAGATGCGCAGAGTTTTGGCGTCAACAGTGTGGAGCACGAGGCGAAGGCCGTGGCCGTCTGCCTGCGGGATCACTCCGATGATTTCGGGTTGTCCGTCGCCGTTGAAGTCGCCGATTGTCATGGCATCGGCGCTGATTTCGCCTGTATATATGTTTTCATTTGAAAACTTCAGCCCCGCGTCAAAATTGTTCACATCTTGAGCGGTGTAGATTTGAATGGCGTTGAGACCCTCGGGGCTACCGTTGTTGACGACCAGATCGTCATACCCGTCCCCGTTGAAGTCAGCCATCTTCGTGGCATGCACAATGGTGCCTTGATGTTGACGATAGATGTCTTGAGATTTATTTGTTACGGGGTTAAAGATAGATACCCATATAGTGGGCGATACCCCGAACAATGTGACGACGACATCGGCAGAAAGATTGAACATCCGCCCGATCTGGGTCGCGGACGAACTCTGCGGTGGAGTACTACCGAAGATGAAGCCTGATTCATGGCTAATGGCGCTGTCGGTCGTTTGCAGAATCTTAAAGTTGCCCGTATCCGCTACGATGAATGCGAGATCGTCAGTGCGCAGCAGATGTCGCCGCCCGTTGAGGATGTCGTCGACCTTGCTGTAGTCGGGCGTCCCCGCCGGGGAGGGCGTCGCCGTCGGCTGCTGATCTTGGTAGGCGCACGACTTGACGGTGCCGTAGACGGGGTCGCCGAAGACGTCGTTCGAGCACCGGACGCCGCCGGTGAAGTTAGCGAAATGATAGGTGTCGCCCGCGCCATACCTGACGCGCTTCGTCCCCGTGAAGGTGCAGGTCGCGTTTTCGTCCGCGCAGTGCGTCCAAGTGCCTGACTGCTGGGCGGCGGCCCGCGCCGCGTGTTGTATAAACCCGCACGCCAACAACGCCGCCATTCCGCCCGCGACGACCGCGAGGATGATCAACGCACGCCTGTTCACTGAACGGCCTGCATTCGTTTCCGTCATTCCGATTGTGCTACGCATAACAACTCCTCCTCTTTCACTTCAAAGCAACTTTGTTAATTTCCGTCCGCCGAGATTACTCGGCCGTGCGCTGATGAAAACGGGCGCTTCGGGGCTTCTATTTGAAACTAAGGATGTCTTTCGAGAGCGGCATCTCTCTTCCGTGGCGCCCCGTGACTGCGTAGTCGATTCCGATTGCGCCGCCCGAAAAGAGCAGGGACGCTGGTTCGCATCCTTCGTGGATCATCGGCATTGAGACGCCGGTCTTGATGAAAGTAAGCGGCTGGTTACCTGCTCATCCTTCCCGAATCAACAGTTGTCGCAGCTTAAGTAAGTCTTCCTTCAACACGTAGCCGCAGGCCCCGGCCTCCGCGGCCGCTGTCCGCAGGTCCGCGTCGTCGTAGTCGGTGACGATGACGACCTTGGCTCCCGGGTGATCGGAGATGATCCGCCGGGTCGCCTCGATGCCGTCGACATCGCCCATCTGGATGTCCATCAGCACCCAGTCCGGGCGGTGGTCGGCGTAGCAGGCGCATGCCTCGGCGCCGTCGTCGCACTCGTCAATCCGCTCGGCCAGATCGGCCACTATCAAGCGGATCATCCGGCGCATCGGCTCGTTGTCCTCGACAATCATCAGACTCGTCATTCCCTTGCTTTCTTAAATGATCTACGACGGCGGGAACTGTGCGCCTTTCGGCGGGCCAATTGAATAGAGGAACCCTCACAAAATGGCTGAGTGGAAACACTCATTTTTCTAGGTGTTTTCACTCAGGCTGGACATGGGAGTGCGAAGTGCGGAATGCGGAATGAAGAGAGCAGAAGGCGGAAGGCAGTCAAAACCAGTCTTGTCTGCCTACTGCTTACTGCCTTCTTCCTCAAGCTATCCGCAATCGGCACGCCCTACACTGATTGGTAATGTGCTCTAGGAAAGCTGCGATTTGTGGTCGAAGGCGAATTTGATAAGCGAGTGGCTGCCGTGGAGTTCAAGCTTCTGGCAGATGTTGGCACGGTGGTTTTCGACCGTGCGGTAGCTGATGAACAATTCCGCCGCGATCTGTTTGCTGGTTTTGTTCTCGGTGATCAGTCTCAGGATGCGCCGCTCGGTGGCGGTGAGGTCGTTGAGGCCGTGTGTCGCTTTGGTGAACGTTTTAGTGCGCGCGGCGCGGTTGAGCAGGAATGAGGAGATCGCCGGGCTGATGTAATGCCGCCCGGCGGCCACCGTGCGGATGCAGTTGATGATGTCAATCGTCGCGGTGTCTTTGAGCACGTAGCCTTTCGCGCCGAGGTCAAGCGCCTCGTTGAAGATGTCTTCGTCCTTGTACATCGTCAGGAAGATGACTGCGACGGTGAGGTTGCGCTCGCGCAGAGTTCGCTGCACCTCGAAGCCGGTCAGGCGCGGCATCTCAATGTCGAGCACGGCCACCTCGGGCCGGTGCGTTTCGATCTGCGCAAGCGCCGTCTCGCCGTCGTCAGCTTCGGCCAGGACTTTGAGGCGCACATCGGATTCGATGACTTGACGCAGCCCCGCGCGCAGCAGCGGATGGTCGTCGGCAATCACGAGGCGAATCTCTGTGGTCATTGGAAGGCTCGCTTAATCAGATTTTCCATTTTCCATCAACCAAATAGTTAGCGTCAGGGTCGTGCCTTGACCGGGGATCGAGTCAACGGCGTGCACGCCGCCGAGCATCGAGACGCGTTCCGCAATGCCCGTCAACCCGAAGCCGCTCTTCTGGTCGCCCGACGCGAAGCCCTTGCCGTTGTCGTGAACGGCGACCGTCACGCTCTGTGCCGCGCGTTTGATGACCACGCCGGCCGCGTCGGCGGCGGAATGCTTGACGATGTTGGTCAGGCTCTCCTGCACGATGCGATAGAGGTTGATCTGCGCCGTCGCATCGAACAGGCCGTCAATGTTATCAATCTCCGCGGCGATATCGAGCTCGGCGGCAGCGGCGACTTTGCGGATCATCGCCCCAATGGCTTTGGTCAGGCCGAGCCGGTCGAGTTGATACGGGTGAAGGTTGGCCGCGATCTGGCGCACCTCTTCGAGCGACTGCGAGACGCCAGTCGAGATTTCATGCAGTTGCGCAACTGCGCGCGCGCCATCGTCCGGATGCAGCAGACCGAGGAGAGCGCGGTTTTTGACGACCAGCAGGTTCTGGCCCAAGCCGTCGTGCAATTCGGCGGCGATGCGTTTGCGCTCCCGCTCCTGCGATTCAATCAACTGGCGCGAGAAGGCCTGCTGCGCCAACCTTTCCCGCTTCAACTGCCGGATGCGGTACCTATAACCCAGCGCCAACACGGCCATGAAGCCCAAGACTGCCAGCGTCAGAAACCACCACGTGCGGTAAAACGGCGGCAGCACGACGATGCGTAAACTTTGGCCTTCCGTGTTCCACACGCCCTCGCCGTTGTCTGCGATTACACGGAAGGTGTACTCACCCGGCGGTAGGTACGAGTAATAAGCCGTGCGCCGCCCCCCGACGTCAACCCAAGCCTCATCCAGCCCCGTCATCTGATACTTGAACCTGATCTGTTGCGGGCGACTCCAACTCAGCCCCGTGTACTGAATCTCCAGATTGCCTTGGCCCGGCCTCACCACCACTTCACGACCGCTTGGCACCGGCACGCGCCCGAGCGTTGCTCCTTCAATGGCCACCAGCGGGAGCTGTAAGTCGCGCCGCCGCGGGTCAATGACCACCACGCCGCGCATAGTCGGGAACCATAGCCGCCCGTCACGCGACTTCCACCCGGCCGGGCTCCCGCCGTTGCACTCGCGGCTCAGCATCCCGTCGGCAACGCCGTAAGCGTAGGAGTTCACTTTACTGCTCCGCCCGTCGGCGAAGTCGTTGAGTTCCTTCAGGCTCGCGCGGTAAATGCCCCGATTGCCGCTCATCCACAAGTCGCCGCTGTCGTCTTCGGTGTCGGAGAGGATTTGATACGCCAGGTTGTCATAGAGGCCGTCGTTGGTGGTGATGGTCGCGAGCCGCCCGTCCTTAAGCCGGTTCAAGCCCCCGCCGTGCGTGCCGATCCAGAGGCCGCCCCACCGGTCCTCGTAAAACGAGAGCACGTGATTGTTCGCGAGTCCCTCTGTGGCCGTCCAGTTGGTAAAGCGATTGTCGCGCAACCGACTTACGCCGCCACCGCGCGTGCCGACCCACAGCGCTCCAGCGCGGTCTTCGTAGAGTGAGATTACTTCATCGTCCGCTAACCCGTCCTGCGTCGTGTACACCTCGAACCGGTTATTGCGGAAGCGATTCAACCCGCCGCCATACGTGCCGATCCAAAGATCATCCGCGCGATTAACCAGCAGCGAAAAGATGCGCTCATTGGACAATCCGTCGGCGGTATTCCAGGTCCTCACCTGTCCGTCCCGCAGCCGTGCGATCCCGCGTTCTGTGCTGATCCAGAGATTGCCCGCGCGATCACTGGCCAGCGCCCCGACGGAGTCGGCGCGCTGGCCGTCTTTCGTCGTCCAGATTGTGAACTTCCCCTCCCGAAATTGGCTCAACCCGCCGTGCGTTCCGACCCACAAACAGCCCGCCGCATCCTCGCGGATTGCTCGCGTTAAGTCGTGCGGCAAGCCGTCCGCCGTCGTGTAAACGTCGAAGCGAGCCTTGCGGAGTTGACTCATTCCGTCGGCGACTGTGCCGATCCACAAATCTCCGTCCGGGTCTTGGTAAAGGGCGCGAATCTGATTGCTCGGCAAACCGTCCTGCGTCTTGCAAGCCGCGAAGTTCCCCGCCCTGTACCGGTATAAGCCGCCGTCGTCGAATCCCGCCCAGACGTTTCCCTCCCGGTCTAACAAGATCGCCCAGACACGTTGATCCGGTAACCCGTCCCGCGCGCCGAAAGCCGCAAAGCGCCCATCCCGAAAGCGGCTCAGCCCGGTATGCGTGCCGACCCAGAGTTGGCCCGCCGCATCCCAGCACAGCGCCCGCACGAAATTATGCGGCAACCCGTCCGCCTTCGTGTAAACCGTGAAGCGCCCGTCATGGTAGCGTGCCAAGCCGACTGTCGTGCCAATCCACAAGCCGCCCTCGGCGTCTTCCGCTAACGCGTGGACGCGGTCGTTCGGCAATCCCTGTTCGGTCGTCAACGCGGTGAAGCGTCCGTCTTGGAAGAGGTTGATCCCGCCGCCGTCAGTGCCGACCCAGAGCCGCCCGGCGCGGTCTTCCAGCAGGCACATCGCGTGGTCGTTGGAAAGACCGTCCTGCCGGGTGTAGCGGGTGAAACGGTCGCCTCGACGGCGCGTCAGCCCGCCGCCGTCTGTCGCGATCCACAAATCGCCGGCGCGGTCTTCCAGCAAGGCGCGGACTCCGCCGGCGCCGATCTCCGGCGTGTTGATGGGATCAAAGGCTGTGAAGCGCACGCCGTCAAAGCGCACCACTCCGTCCACCGTCCCCAGCCAGAGGTAGCCGTCGCGCGTGCGCACGATTGTGTTCACAGTATTCTGCGGCAGGCCGTGCTGATCTTGCCAAATGAATTGCACGTACTCGCCCAACAGTTTGCGCGGGGTGAGCGTCTGGCCCGGCGCGCTGCCGAGCAGCAGGCAGCCCAGCCACACGAAAGCGATGCCCAGCCGTGTGGCGCCCGTTACTGATGACGGGCAGGCGGGCACCATCGATCCAGCCGACGGGCAGGATGGTTCGCCACACCTTTCGGCGTGGGGCGCGGGCGTCAGCGTTGACATCAAACGAAGCCGCACAAGCCTCTCCGATGTAAACAATATCCGTTTAAACGCGCAAGAATCTGACCTGCGCTCTTGAAAAAGCCGGCCACTTAAGCCTCTGATAGCCGGCACGCATGGCGCTCGTTGGTCGGACATATCGGCGAGTTGAGCTTCATTGTGAAACACGACCCAAATTCCAGCGCAGGAATTCGATGGTCTGTCCGTCTCTACAGACGGCGCGGTAATGGTACTTCCATTCACGCTTGACCTTCACGTAAGTTTCATCACTGCGATAAGAAGCGCCGGCGACCTTGAGATGAGGACGCATCCTTTTGTTGACCATAGGTGCGTACCTTTGTACCTAACGGAACATAATCGAATGATCCACAGAAAGTCCGCGCTCTTCGATCATCTCCTCGAGGTCGCGGTAAGAGATTTGGTAACGAAGATACCAGCGGACCTTAGTACAGGACAAAAAATGATCATTGAAAATGCGTAAAAGGCATCGGACGGTTTTCCTCTTCCAGTTCTATCGCCAAACAAAACTGGAAAGGATATCCACCGATGGCTGACACGTCGCTCTTGGAGCGAACGCTTCATAAAACTGTACCGCTCAATAAAGCGCGCGGCAACTTCCTGGCGA
>JALZJL010000076.1 GCA_030859785.1 Acidobacteriota bacterium | reverse complement strand
GGACTCAGAGATCACGCACGTCATGGAGCGGCTCAACCACCGCCCCAGGAAGACGCTCGGCTACAAAACGCCGCATGAGGTCTATTTCAAACAACCGTTGATTGCACTTACAACTTGAATCCGCGTCTGCTTCCCTCGAATAGTTTCCAATAAGAGGTCTATCAAGTGAAAAGCTAGCCGACTCATATCAGACCTCCAAGAAAGAGGGTAAACCAGAGTCGGTAGTAATGGCTATTCAGTTGTCAAATGACCCACTAGTTCAGCGAGAGAACCGCAAGGCACACAATCAGATTTAAAATCTGTGAAGCATCGCGTCCATCGCGGCGGCGGGCGAGAATTGGCCTATAGCGACGAACCGCCGCCGGAGGCGGGCAACCATCTCTTCTTCGGATCTGTGCTTGAAGTTGAAAAAGTACTCTTCGCACAAGAGGTGCTTCGGCACGCCGAAAACCGAGAGCGCGTGCAACATCTCTTCGGATCATCGCGCCGTTGCTGCAGAGGTAAAAGCTTTTGCCGCTGAGCGCCTCAAGCAACGGCGGCACCAATTGGGTTAAGCGGCTACGTTAGACTATGCCGCTTCGCACCTTCGGAAATTCCCCGCGTGTTAACTATTGACCGCCGCACATTTACAAGGTATAAAAATTTCACTTCGATTTTTCGAACTCAGTTCGCAGGCGAATTCTATCACTCGTTATACATACTTGCTTTTTAGCCGACTCGGTCAAATATTTTCCGAAGAGCACCGCACGGCTGCCCGATCCCCTCCCGGATGTTAATGATCCCTGCGTCATCCTCGCGCTTGTTATTAGTTGTGAATCATCTTTCCCAACCACCATCTGAGGTTCCAGTAAGGAGATGTAATTATGAGTAACTGTGAGCAAAGATTTCTGACGGTTGCGAAGTCGATATTCACGCTAGCGTTGTTGATCTCTTTACTTGGCAACGCTGTATTCGCCCAAACATTCACGGCTACCCTTTCGGGCAGGGCTATGGATGAGGCGGGCGCGGCGGTGCCGGGCGTGACAGTTACAATTGCCGAACTCACCACGGGGCAAACTTACACCGTCTCGACTGACGACTCCGGCAATTACACATTCCTGCTCGTGCCACCGGGAGAATACAGTCTCGCCGCCGAGCGTCAGGGATTTCAGAAAGCCAACAGACAACACATCACGCTACAGGTGGCGCAAAAAGCCAGCGTCGATCTGACTCTCACGGTCGGGGAACTCACGGAGCGGATCGACGTCGAATCCGACGTTTCCATGTTGCAGACCGGCACGTCCGACTTCGGACAGGTCATCGACCAGAGGAAGATTGTCGAGTTACCTTTGACCACGAGCGGCGGGAGGGAGTTTCAGCAGTTAGCCCTTTTGGTCCCGGGGACGTTCACTCCCGCCCAGGGCTCTTCGCTGGCGTCCCGCGGGGGCTTCAACGCCGCCGGGGCCAGGGAGACGGCCAACTACTTCCTCCTAGACGGCATAGACAATCTGAACTCGTCCACCAACCAGTACGTCCTCCGCCCTTCAGTCGAGATAATCCGCGAGTTTAAGGTCCAGTCGAGTACGTACTCTGCCGAGTTCGGGCGCGGCGCGGGCGCGCAGATCAACGTCGTCACTAAATCGGGGACGAACGATTTCCACGGCAACATCTTCGAGTTTCACGGTAACTCCCCCCTGAACGCCAAGAACTTCTTCGACGCGCCGGGTAAGATCCCTCCCTTCAAACGTAATCTCTTCGGAGGAACAGTCGGGGGCCCGCTGGGCATTCCCTCCGTGTACGACGCCAGCAACCGGACATTCTTCTTCTTCGGCTACGAGGGCCTGAGGGAGCGGAGGTCGGTTACTCGCCGCGCAGCTGTCCCGACGGCCGCAATGAGACGCGGTGATTTCTCGGCGCTCCTCAACCGCGCGACGCCCATCATCATCCGGGACCCGGTGACGCGGCAGCCGTTCTCGGGAAACATCATCCCGCCCGAGCGCCTCGCCAACTCCGTCGGCGCGCGTGTGGCCGCCTTTTTCCCCGACGCCAACATCACCGACCCAGTGAGCAATTTCGTCTCGGCCCCGTCGCAGCCGCAGAACATTGACCAGTTCTCAATCAGGGTCGATCACCGTCTCTCAGAAAGAGACAGTTTCTTCGTGCGCTACGGCTTCAACGAGGACGAACTGGTCGAACCGTTTGACTCACTCGTCGGCACCGTCGGGACCAACCTCCCCGGCTTCGGCAGGTTGGACAATCAAAGGACTCAAAGCCTGTCGCTCAACTACACGCATGTCTTCAGCCCACGCGCCGTCAACGAATTCAGGTTCGGCTACAACCGCCTGCGCCAGATTCGCACATCGGAGAACGGCGGCGACGACATCGGCGGACAACTAGGCATCCGAGGCATCTCGACAAATCCGAGGGACGCAGCCTTCCCCGCCTTCCGCGTCACGGGCTTCGACAGCATCGGCGACGGGACGCAACTGCCCCAAGGGCGGGCCGACAACACGTTCCACTTCGTGGATAATTTTTCGTTCGTGCTGAGCGAGCACACCCTGAAAGCTGGGCTGGACATGCGGCACTTTCAATCGAACAACCTCACAAGCATTACGCCGCGCGGCGATTTCCGCTTCACTGGGGCCGTCACCGGCTTCGGCCTGGCCGACTTGCTGCTGGACGCGCCCGTGCAGGCGACGCGGGGGGTGGGCGACCCCACCCGCCAGCGCCGCCAGTCGTCGTCGGACTTTTACGTCCAAGACGATTGGAAGGTCAGGCGCGACCTGACCTTGAACCTCGGGTTGCGTTACGAGTTGAACTACCCCACCTATGACGTTCTGGACCGCGTCTCTTCGTTCGACCCGGCAAGCGGCACGATTCTCATCGCCAATCAAAACGGGCTGCCGCGCGGTGTTTTTAACCTCGACAAGAACAACTTCGCCCCGCGCGCCGGCTTCGCGTGGAAACCTTTCGGGGACGACAAGACCGTCATCAGGAGCGGCTACGGCGTCTATTACGACTTGCTCCTCGTGAGCAATGAATTGGGAGCGATCATCTTCAACGCCCCTTTCATCAGCACGCAGGTCTTCAACGGCAGCGCGACGAGCCCCCTCCCCCTCGCCAACCCTTTCGGCGGCAGCGGCACGTCAACCACTTCGCCGCGCGGCGTGCCGAGGAA
The DNA here is from genome assembly GCA_030859785.1 of Acidobacteriota bacterium. Taxonomy (GTDB): domain Bacteria; phylum Acidobacteriota; class Blastocatellia; order Pyrinomonadales; family Pyrinomonadaceae; genus JACDEG01. The sequence goes on along the minus strand of JALZJL010000076.1, from coordinate 12,469 downwards.
CTTGCGCACGAGCTACCTGCAACAGTTCAGCCTCGGCGTGCAGCGCGAGGTTTTCCGCAATCTCCTCTTCGAGGTCGCCTACGTTGGGAGCAAGGGGACGAAGCTCATCAGGACGAGGAACGTCAACCAACCACTGCCGGGCGCCAGTACCATCGCCTCAAGGAGGCTTTACCCGGCTTTTGGTAATATCGACTTCCGCGAATCTTCTGGAAACTCGTCATTCAACTCCTTGCAGATGCGCGCCGAGCGGAGGTTCTCCAAGCTCACGTTCCTCGCCTCCTACACGTTCTCCAAATCCATTGACGACGCCTCGGCGGCCGTCGGCAGCGCCGGGTCCACCAATTCGCCGCAGGACAGCAGGAACCTGCGAGCCGAACGCGGTCTCTCCGACTTCGACGTGAGGCACCGTTTCGTCGTGAGCTATATCTACGAATTACCTAATCCAGTAGCGGACGGGCTGCTTTCCAAATTAATGGGGGGCTGGCAGCTCTCCGGCATCACGGCCTTACAATCGGGTCGTCCCATCACCCCCCGCCTGAGCATAGACGTGAGCAACACCGGCCAGTTCCAAGATCGGCCCAACCTCATCGTCGACCCAAGGTTAGATAACCCCGACCCATCACTCTGGTTCAACACCGCAGCCTTCGCCAGACCTGTTAATTTCACCTTCGGGAACGCGGGCAGGGACATGATCACAGGCCCCGGCTTTAACTCGTTCGACGTTGGGGTGATGAAGAACAACCGGTTCGGCGAAAGCGGCAACGTCCAGTTCCGCGCCGAATTCTTTAACCTCTTCAACCGCCCGAACTTCAACCTGCCCAACGCCACCGCTGACTCCCCGCAGTTCGGCAGAATCTTCTCGGCTCAACGTGCGCGGGAAATCCAGTTCGGTTTGAAGATTTCGTATTGAGGGGTACGGTCGGCTGACACCATTACAGCAGTGAAGGTGCATTCGGAGTGGGACGTGTCTTCGACCGGGCCTGAGGGAAGACAGCCGGTCCTGGATCAGCGAGACAGTGATCGTACGTCGAGACCCGGGTGGCGCCAAATGAACGCGCATCCGGGCCTCATCTTTCGTCTCGCACTAATTGTGCGGCTACATCGAGACGGTGTTCTTAAACTTGACCCTCACCCGCCCCCTTTCCTGGAGGCGAACTTCGAGAGCGCGAAGAGTTTTTTGCGTAACTCTTTGCCCCCTTTGGTCAGAGTGTATTCGACTCGCGGCGGGATCTCTGCGAACATTTTACGGTGAATCAGCCCCGCCCCTTCGAGTTCGACGAGCCTTATCGATAGGGTCGACGAACTCATGTCGTCCATCTCGCTACGGAGGTCGCCGAAACGTATCCTCTCCCGCTCGCCGATCAGGAAGAGCAGTCTCAGCGCATATTTGCGACCGATGATTTGCACGAGACCAGCCGTGGAGCAGATGCACTCAATGCCGTCCGCGTCGCGATCTACACACCCGCACGCGTTCTCTTCCGGCACACTAAGAATCGGCAATCCCATATATGATTCCCGCCTGTCACATGACATTGCGCATCGCGCGACGTACGAACTCCGCCGTCAAGCCGAAGACCAGGTGCGATGTGAATGCATAAGCGTGGGTCGAGATCGGGTACGCTGTCAGGGACTTCGAAAGCCCCAGCGCCGGCACGACGCCTTCGTCTGCGAAGACCCAGATGGCCGCGCCGAACGGTAAGCCCGCGCCGGCTTTCACCCCCGGGATGATCTCCGCGACCGCGCCGTACAACGCGCCGGACGTCGCGCCCATCGCGTAGTGGAATACTGTACCCGCGGCCTCTTTCTCACGCTCCGTCAACTCATGATCGAGGACAGCCACCGCGATGGCGTTGGCCAGCCGTTCGGGCGCGTCATCCTGCTCCTCGTCCTTTCCCCGCGACCGCAGCTCACCCCCGATGCCGTGTTGCGGAGAGCCTTGCTGCAACGACTGTGCCCCGTGCGACCTTTCTTCACCTTCGGTCAATCTGCTCCACGCGGCTTGGAACTGATTCATTGTCCAGGCGGCGGCCAGCCCGGCGACGACACCCGCGGCCAACCCCTTCAACACGTTGCTTTCTTCTCTTTTACCGTCACCCATATCTAAGCCTTTCCTCGGCTGACTGGCAGCGGCGGCCGAACAGCACAGCGCGGCGTCTTGTCAATTCAATGTAGTTTGGTGCGGTTCGTGCGCGGGCGAAAAGTGTTTACACGCTCCCTTGATTGAGTCCGGGTCGTGACAATCGCAATCCGGCTCGTCGCACTCGAAGTGGCCTGGCTTGAGCATCTCTTCGAACTCGTCCGCGAAACGGCGGCCGCCTTCTTTCCTCCCCTGGGCCGTCAGCGCGTAACTTTCACCCCCAGCCCGTTCGAGCAGCCCGGTAGTAACCATCTGCTCCAAGTTGAGTTGTAGGACTTCGTCTCCGGCGGTCAGAAACTTTCGCAGGTCGGAGAGGGTAAACTCTTGGCCGAACCCCTCGCCCGTCATCCAGTACATTACCTGCAAGATTTCATCCCGCCAGTAGACGCTGCCGACTGGGTCACCCGCGTTACCCTTTTCGTGCTCCGGCATAATAACCCCTCCCTACGAGAGAGCGACTTTCACCTTATCGTCTTCAACTTTCGACGGCAGAGATTGGAGACGCAGTTCGGACCTTTCCACACAGGCCCCGCCGCGTCTCAAGTTATAACTGTACCCGTGACAGGTACAGGTGAGCACGGGGCTGTCGAACAGCGCGTCGTCGAACGGATGCCCCTGCTCGGCGGCGCAGGTATTGCGGTAGGCGTAGAACTCACCGTCGAGTTTACAGACTAGCAAATTGATCTCTGCGTAATTGATAATCTTCAATTGACCATCATCGAATCCGAGTGCCCGAACAACCGAAACCCAAGTGCCGATCACATTCGCCGCCTCGGAACGAAGCCTTTTGATTTGCACTAACTTGGCGGGTGCCGTCTCGCCCCGCGCCGGTGTGATAATCGATCCCAACAGCGCGGCGGCTTTGGCAGTCGCTTCGACTTGTTCGGCCACGCCCTCGAAGTCAATACCCAGAAGATCGGGCGCGGCCACATCGAGTACCTTTTCGATTTCCAGTTTCAGCGCCGCCACGGTCGGCGCGCCTTTGCCGCTCCGCATCAACCTCAGGCGCGCATGCCCGTTATCCACCCCAAGCAACTTCACGTCACAGCCTTGCGCGATTAAAAAGGGACGCAGTTCTTCTACAGCCTTCGCCACCCTTGTCTCTAACTCTTCCGGCAGCAGATCGTGGATGGTCAGGATCGCACGGATGACCTCATCCCCCAGCAGCCGCGCATATATCTCGCTCTTCATCGGCAGCGACTCGAAAGTCGCGAGTATACGACGCAGCGCTTCCCCGTGCAGTTTGAGTATAATTTGCACGAGGTCGAGGGCCTTCTCGCGCACTTCCGTGTCCGGGTGTTGTTCAAGCTCCCCGACGAGCGCGCTCAACTGCCCGAGCAGTTCTTCCGCGTTGTGCTCCTGAACCTCCGCCTCGCTCATCCGCGCTTCGCCTTCATCACTTCAACCTTAACGAGATCAATCGCCTCGCCCACACGGGCTGCGACGACGGGGCTGAACTTCAGCCCGTAATCTTCTTTTTGCGGCTCGATCTCGATGATGGTCACGTCATCTGGAAGCACGCCGAAATGCTTACAAACGATCAAAAGGTTCTCCAAACTGAGGACTCCCGTGATCGCCTCTCCAATGCACGCCTGTATGCCAGCCTCATCGGGCAACTTCCCGTCCCACGCATATACCTCCAGCGTGCCCGGCGCGCGACCGCGATTGGCGGCGCTGACCAGCACGACCTTGTCGTATTTAACGGGGGACTCTTCGAACCACTGGTAAATCATGACGGGGCCGAAGTTGAGGTCTTCGACGTGGACGTGCTCCGGCCAACTCATCTCTGCCATCTCACCGTACAGTACGCGACCGAAAGAGAGGTCGCTCATGTTGGAATAGCCAATGCCCGAAACCAGAACCCTACCAATTTCGGAATTTGGATTGCGAGTTGCGGATTGAAGAGACATAAGTCAGAAACATTCTTTGGCTTTCTAATTCGAAATCCCCATTCCGAAATCCGCAATCGTTATTATCCTTCAGCCGCACAAGCGCAGGTATTGACCTCGCGCACGATTTCCCGCTCGCCGCCGTAGATGTGGGTCGTGCAGGGCATACACGGGTCGAAGCTGCGAATCGCGCGGAGCATGTCCACGCCCGTGAAATCTTTATCCTCGGAGAAGTCTTCGAGAATGGGCGTGTTCAAGACGGCCTCTTCGTAAGGTCCGGGGTTGCCGAACGGGTCTTTCGGCGAGGCGTTGAAGGTCGAGGGCGTGACGATCTGGTAGTTAGTTATTGCACCCTTATCCAGTGTGAGGTGGTGCGAGAGATAGCCGCGCCCCGCGCCCCAGAAGCCGACGCCGATGCGCTCGCCCATCGGCACTTCAAATTTGGTGCTGACTTTGTCTTCGCCCCGGCGTAGGAGATCGAACGCCTTCAAGACCATCGTGTAGGCCATCATCAGGTTGTAGCCCATGCAGTAGGCGCGCGCGCGGTTGCGCTCGAAGGCGTTCCAAACCGTGGGAATCTTCCACTCGAAGTTCATCTGGCGCAGCATCGTCTTCGGCATGTGGAATTTGAGGCTGTGTCCCGTCGCTTCCATGAAATCATTCTTCGGCATCAGTCCGGCGGCTGCGGTTGTATAGATGCGCGCGTAACATCCAGCTTCGACCACTTGCCGGTCCCAGCGCGGTGCGGTGTCCCACGTGTAGCGATCCTTCCAACTCTCCTTCGACGGTTTCGGGATCGTCTCTTTATTCCAGGGGTGGTTGGGCGAAAGCGGCGCACCCGACGGGTCTGTCATGTATCGCTGCTGTTTGCCGTTCTGATTCCAGTCCTCGTAGTAAGAGTGCTCGACGAACTCTTCGAGACCGAGATTGATTTGCTGAAGCTTCGTCGTCACCAGTTTGCCGTCAATGACGACGCCCGGAGTCGCCCAACGCGCCTCGCCCCACTCGGTGCAGCGCGCGTAAGATGCGTCGTAGGAAACTTCGTCGTCCCACATCCCCAAGTCAATCAAGTTTGCCGGAAGTGCTCCGACCCTTTTGTATTCGGGATTGTACTCGTAGAAGAACTCGGTGAGATCGTCCCAGAGCAGGATCATCCGCTTCGTCCAGTCGATCATCTTTTGCAGTCGGGTGTACGTCTCGTTGAAATCGGTGATCGTCACAGTGCTTGACATACCACCAGGCACGACTGTTTGCGGGTGCGGATACTTGCCGAAGAGTACCGAGTAAGCTTCACGCGGCACGCGGGTCATTTTCAAACCATCAAGGTATAGTTTGCCGGAGAGTGGGTTAAGCCCTTTCATAATGTCGCCGATGGTCTTGAACTGATGCACTTCGGCATTGGGCGCTTCCGTAATCTGGGCTTTCTCCCACATCGCGGGATTGGTCGCTTCAACGACGACTTGTGAATAATCGGGACCGGCAAGCAGAAATAGATGAAGCGGATGGTCGTACAGAAAATCGAGTGCGAGCGCGAGATTGCGAAGTACGGTGCCGAGCGGCGGCGGCGAGATGCCGAAGGCCATTTCAATCGCTTCGCAGGCGGCGGTCGAGTGGACGCCGCCGCAGACGCCGCACGCGCGGCTTGAGATATAAATCGCGTCGCGCGGGTCGCGCCCCTTCAGGATAACTTCGTAGCCGCGAAAGAGTGTCGCCACCGAGTTGGCTTCAAGAAACTTGCGCTCTTTTAAATCCGCGACCGCGTGAAACGAAAGGGCACCCGCGACGCGCGTCACAGGAGAGATAGAGACATCTCTGATGTGCCCGTTACGCACCATCATCTCTTTAAGCTTATCGCGGTTGATTTCGCCTCGCTGGTAGCCGTAAGGATCAACCACGCCGCCTTTTAGTTGCGCATTGCCCTGCGCATCAAATTCAACTGGAAGGTTCTTAAAGCACATCGGATCAGCTTCTCCTCGACACGGTTTCCCAAGTCAATTTACAGTTGTTCTCGTTTCTCAGCCATCTTCGCGCGCTCGGCGGGCAACACTTGATAATCCTTGCCGTAAACTTGATCCGGCAGCGAGTGAAAGCCCGGCGGGAACTGTTTCCGTGTGTCTCGTTCGGGACGTTTCGCGCCTTGAAACTGCATCGCCTCGTAGAAAAACTCGAGAATCTTGTGCGTGAATGACACGTCGCCTTTCTCCGTCGCCCACCCGCTCGGCACCGTGTCGTGCCAGCGTATCTCGCGGTTGCGCTCGCGCTGGCTGATGCGGCGCAAAGGGCGGATGATTGAACCCAACAGGCGCGAGGCGTTACTCGACACGAGCGAGCCCGGCGGTGACTTGTAGAACGGCGAGAACTTATCGGGGAAACCGGGCATCGTGCAGCCGATGCAGGGCGCGCCCGAATTCATGCACCCGCCCATGTGCGCGATGGCACCCTTCTCCGTGATATTGCACTGGACGACTGGCCCCCAGCAGCCGATCTCCACCAGACATTCTTTGTCGCCGAACTCTTTGGCGAAATTTCCTTCCTCATAGTAGCCGCCGCGCACGCAGTGCGTGTGTACCGTCTCGGAGAACTGCCACGCCGGACGACCCAGCTCATCAAATTCCGGCAGCGGCCCCAGGCCTTGCAGGAAGAGCAGAATCGCTTGCACGGCATCGGTAAAGTTATCGCCCACGGGAGCGCAGCCCGGAATGTTGATGACAGGCAAACCCAGTGCGCTCCGATAATCTCCGCCGAGAAAATCCATCACGCTCATCGAGCCGGTGATATTGCCGTAAGCCGCCGGGATGCCGCCCCACGTCGCACACGTCCCGACGGCGATCACTGCCGCCGCGCCCGGCGCAAGCCTCTTCACCCACTCCGCGGTAGATATTCTTTGCCGCTCTTCGCTCCCTGCCCAGAGCGGCAGCGAACCACTGGCGGAGAACGGCTCGCAGCCTGCCGTTAATCTCTCGTCGGCAATCGAGCCTTCATAGGCGACGACATATGGAGCGTCGAGTTTGCCTTGCACCGCCTTCTCTAGCGAGCTGGTGAAATGGTCGCCCGATTCCAGTGTCAAAACAGTATGGTGTAGGATAACGAGCGGGACGCCCGGAATGGAGCCGGTCAACAAATCTTCGAGCGCAGGCTCGGTTGCGCCGCTCACGGAGACGGTGCACCCGTCGCAACTCATCCCGGCGAGCCAGAAGACATAGACCCGCTCAAGCGGTCCAAGACTAATCATGGATTTGCCTTGCGACTCGCAAATGTCTTCGGCCAACTCTTCCATGGTGCGTCGCGCGACATTGCCGATTTGATCCGGCAGGCTGGCAGTTGATGATATGTGCTGCTTATGACTACCGGCTTCGCCGACGTGTTTCTCAGGAATCTCGCCCATAAAATTATCTCCCCTCATTTCCCCGGCGCTTGCTCATCCCCGGAGCAAGGCATCGCCCACCGTGCCCACGTTGCGATCCACATTGGTGAAGTGTGCCGCGACGGATTCCAGCCCGCCCGCCAGCGCGGTCAAGCCCCCGTTGAGTGTCTCCACCCCGCTGAGCATCTCCGTCTCTTTCTCAATCGCGCGCACGCCCCAGTTGATTTTCTCAATGTACTTCCGCACCGATTGAAGCGTTCGCAAAATCAGAAAGAGAGAGACGACGAGCGCGATCAGCAAACTTGCGGCGAGCAGCGCCGTCAAGATGGTCAGTAGCAATGTCATCTTACGACCTCCTCCCGGCGAGCGCGGCCCCGACCGAACGCAGCTTCTCTTCTATCGAGACCGACCCCGCGTCAATGGCTCCGGCGACGGACAAAATCTTACCGGCTACACCCTTCGTCGTTTCCAACTCTGAGATCAAGGCGGTGTTGCGCACGATGCCCTGCGCCGCGGCCAACGTCGTATGCGCCAGTTTCAGGATATCTCTTTCCGTCTGCACGATCAGGAACACGAGTTTTAGAATGACCAGCGTCAGGATGAGCGCGACGATGAGCGTTGCCGACCAGACGATTATGATTACAGTATCCATAACTCGCTTCTGCCTTTCCCAACAGGAGGCGACTTTAAGCCAAGAGTCATCACACCGGTTCTCCGATGCCGAGATGCTCCGCGACGGCGTTCAGGCTGTCATCAACTCCGGCGAGGTGCCCGTCCACCGACTGCAATCCGTCGCTGACGCCGCTCAAGCCGCAGTTGATGAATTCCAGATGGCCCTGCAATGGCGCGGTGTTCTCCCGCGCTTGGATAAGCCCACGTTTAACTTCGGCGAGCGCGCTGCCGATGCGCCACAGGTAGAAGAAGATCGTGATCAGGCTCACGGCCAGCGCCAGTACCAGCACGACTGCGTAGATGACAGTCAGCCACGTAAGTAATCGCATCCCTCACCTCTTGGGCGCGAGCGCGTTGCCGAGCGCCGCTATGGTGTTGTCGATTGACTCCGCGCGCGAGTTGATTGACTGCGCCGTCTCCAAGATTTGCCCCGCGACCCGGTTGGTGACGTTCAGCATCCAGATTGAAACCGTGTTGCCGGCGATCTGTTTGCCCGCGTCCCAGATGTTGCTCGCGTTTTTGTTCACCCGGTTAGCCGCCGCGATAAGCATGATCAGCAGAACAGCGACGATGACGATCACCACCGCCCCCGCGATGAGCGAGTAAGTCCAAATTGTCATGGTATCTATGTTCTCTAGCATCTCAATTACCTCCGGCTCCGTTACCATTCACTTTAAATTCGCGAAGCAGAAAATCGGCTGTGCGCGACAACTCCTCGACGATGGGGGTAGTCACGTCGTAGTCGATCACGGCGCGTCCCATCCTGTCTGCCTCGACGACGTTGTTGTCGAACGGGATTTTAGCGATCAGTTCCAAGTTGTGGTTGCGGCAGTAGGCTTCGACGGCCTCCGCGTCCTGCGGGCTGCGGAGCTTGTTAGCGATGCCGTAAATGCGCTCGATGCCGAGGCCACGCGCGAGGGGCACGGTGCGACCGGCGGTCTCCATCGAGCGGTAATAAGGCTCCAGTACCACGAGCAGCGCGTCAACGTACCTGACCGTGCCCCGGCTCATGTGCTCGATGGATGCTTCCATGTCCATCAAGGTCACGCCCTCGGAACCATTGACGATCTCACCGACGATGCTACGCACGGCAGCATGTGCGCCGCAAAGTCAACCCGCGCCCGCGTGATCGACACGAGTGCCGACCAACACCGTCACGCCGTCGGGCGCTTTCATCCCGTACTGATCGACGATCTCCGCGATGCTTTTGGTCAGCACGTGGCGGGTTTTGCCCGTCTCGTCTTCACGACGCTCGACGACGCTACGAGGTACAGCCTCTGCTTCCACGCCGGGGCCGACGCCGAGCGCTTGAATCAGATTAGGGTTGGGATCGCCGTCTATAGCAAGGACAGGCAGACCGCGCCTTGCGATGAGGCGGGTGAGGGTCGCCGAGATGGTAGTCTTACCGGAACCGCCTTTGCCGCTGATCGCTATCTTCATAGACCGCATCCTCCTTAAGAACCGTGAGCCGCTTGCGAGCTCGGGTGGCACCCTTAAAGTATTGCCAGACCGGCTTCAAAGTTGAGCAGACTAATGGGGAATCAAATCTCTACTGAGAGTCGTTGCACGATGGTTCGGGAAAGCCTGTCTATTTCGACAGTTACCACGCAGCTTAAACGATCTAAAGGGGTTATTACACTCTCAGTGGTTTTGCACTGTCGACATCATACTACCCACATCATCTTATGAAAATGAGGTATGTTTCACTTCGATTATTCGAAGTGAAACTAGCATCGATGGCTAAGGTAAATGATATGCTCTGTGTCTTCTTTAGATTTAACATATTCTAGGCAACTGTTCACCGGTGAGCATGTCCACGATGCGCGTGCCGCCGAAACCGGTTTGCATCGCCACGATGCCCTCCGGCTCACGCTTCACTTCACCAATGATACACGCGTCGTGACCGTACGGGTTCTGCCTCATGCGTGCGACGAGATGCTCGGCGACATCGCCTGACACAACTGCAATCAGTTTCCCCTCGTTGGCGACGTAGAGCGGATCGAGACCGAGAATCTCGCATACGCCTTTGACCACTTCACGTACCGGAATCCGGTCTTCTTGAATCTCAATGCACACTTCGGAGCTACGCGCGATCTCGTTGAGCGTCGTTGCAACGCCGCCGCGCGTCGGGTCGCGTAAACAATGGATTTCATTAACGGTCGCCACCTGAGCGACAGCGTCCAGTATGTCACGGACTAAAAAAGTGAGCGGCGCGGTGTCACTCTCGATTTCGGTTTCTAACTCAAGCTCGCCGCGCGCGACCATGATGGTCGTGCCATGATCACCGATGGTGCCACTCAGGATAACTTTGTCTCCGACCTGAGCGCGCGAAGCGGAGATTCGCAACGTCGACTCGACCACGCCGATGCCTGACGTGTTGATGAAAACCTTGTCCACGCTCCCCCTCTGGACGACTTTGGTGTCGCCCGTGACGATACAGACGCCCGACTCGTGAGCGGCATCACGCATGGACGCAAGTAAGCGGCGCAAATCTTCGATGGGAAAGCCTTCTTCCAGGATGAACCCGGCGGAAAGGTAGAGCGGCCGCGCGCCGCTCACGCACAAGTCATTGACAGTGCCGTTGACGGCAAGGCGGCCGATGTCGCCGCCGGGGAAGAAGATCGGATCTACTACGTAGGAATCTGTCGTGTAAGCCAGCCTGATAGCGTTGTTTGTTGATGGGCCGCCGCTGGGTTGGGCAATCTCGAAAACAGCCTGATCTTCGAGTTGCTCTAGGAGTGGATTCCCCAGGTATTCAAGGAACACGCCCTCGACCAGTTCATGCATTGCACGACCGCCGCTGCCGTGCGCGAGCGTGATGTGTGTGTCTATGACTTTTGGTTTTCTTCTCCGCGCCCGTTCGACTTTCTGAAAGAGCAGGCTGGGATTAAATGTGTCGGCCATAGTTCTCTGACGAAAGACCCGGTCATCCGGCGACATGGTCGCGGAATTACGCCGAACGCTCGGCCATTTTCGACAGCCGACCGAAGTTATAGTAAGCGGCGCACGCCCCCTCACTTGATACCATACAGGAGCCAATCGGAGTCTCCGGAGTGCAAGCCGTACCGAACACCTTGCACTCCCAGGGCTTCTTCACACCTTTAAGAATCTCGCCGCACTGACAAGCCTTCGGGTCGGCGATGCGCAACCCCGGCACCTCAAACTTTAACTCCGCGTCGAAGGCCGCGTACTTTCCTTTCAGTTTCATCCCGCTGTGGGCGATGGAGCCTAAGCCCCGCCACTCGAAATAGTCGCGTGGTTGGAAGACCTCGAAGATCGCTTCCAGAGCCTTTCGGTTGCCTTCCCGACTGACACAGCGCCCGTACTGATTTTCCACCTCGGCACGACCATCAACGATCTGCTTGACGACCATGTAGATCGACTGCAATACGTCGAGCGGCTCGAAGCCAGAGACGGCGACGGGCTTGCCGTACTCGCGCGCGACGAACTCGTAGGGGCGCGTGCCGATCACCGTACTGACATGTCCTGGGCCGACGAACCCGTCAAGTTGCAGGTCAGGCGAATCGAGCATGGCTTTCAGCGCAGGCACGATTGTTATGTGGTTACAGAAGACGCTGAAATTCTCCACTCTGTCCTTAACTGCCTGAAGTACGGTCATCGCCGTTGAAGGCGCTGTGGTCTCAAATCCGAGCGCGAGTAATACAACCTGCAGCTCAGAATTCTTCTTCGCGATCTTCAAAGCATCGAGCGGCGAGTAAACCATCCGCACGTCCGCGCCTCGGGCCTTTGCGTCGAGCAGATTCGTCTTCGAGCCGGGAACGCGCATCATGTCGCCGAAGGTAGTGAAGACGACGCCGGGCCGCAGCGCGATGGAGATCGAGTCGTCGACGCGCCCCAACGGGATGACGCAAACCGGGCAGCCCGGTCCGTGAATCATGGTGATGTTTTCGGGTAACAAGTCCTCGATGCCGTATTTGAAAATGGCGTGGGTATGACCGCCGCACACCTCCATGATCTTGAGGGGCCGCGTAGTCAGACGGGCGATCTGATCGGCCAGTTTACGCGCGATGCCCCCCTGCCTGTATTCGTCAATGAATTTCATTACGTGGGCCTCCCATCACCATCCGCCTTCCCCGCCGAAGACTCGTGTTGTAAGAAGGTGTGCACCACGTCCCACATGACGTGGTATAGCGCGACGTGTGTTTCCTGTATCCGGTGGATGCTCGATGTCGGAACTGTGAGGCAATGATCAAGGATCCCGTCTGAGCGCATTGCTGCCATTTTGCCCCCGTCGCCCCCGGCTAGGCCCACGGTGATGAGCTGCATCCGCCGCGCCGTCGCGAAGGCGTGTAAAAGGTTTTCGGAATTGCCGCTCGTCGAGACTCCGAGCAAGACGTCGCCCTCGGCCCCGAGCGCGATGATCTGCCGCGTGAAGACGCCCTCGAA